>JAMOQB010000042.1 GCA_027064225.1 Candidatus Woesearchaeota archaeon
CATAGGCAGTTCAGTTGTAGTTTCTCCTGAAGAAGCTTCTTTTGATATTAAGAAGAGTGTAGAAATTTCTGCTCTGTCAAAACATATGATTGAGATGATAATCATTTCTGCATATCGTGCTGGCTACTCTGAGCTTACTTTAACTTACTCCAAACCCTTTTGCAAAGACTTGAAATCAGGTGGCAGGTCTGTTGAGATTCCAAAGCTTATTAGAAATGTTGTTTCAAATCTTATTGGTTTTGAGGTTGTCAAGCAGACCGCTTTTTCTTCTATTATAAAGGAGGTTGCTTCTTCAGATAGTTCAGAATTTGAGAGTTTGTTTCGTCGCACTTTCCTTTTGGTATTAGATTATACGACTACAGTTAAGGATGTTCTGTTTTCCAAGTCATTATCTCAAGATACTGAACTTTTAACTCTTAAACGGCTTTTAAACTACTGCGTACGTCTTTTAAGAAAGAAGGGCCGTTCAGATTATGAATTCTCACTTTCTTTGTTTCCTTATCTCTACGCTTTAAGTGACCTTGTTGAAACTTACTCCTTTATTTTGTTGTTTTCTTCTAAGTGCAGGAAGCTAAATAATTCTTTATCTCTGGTTTTTGATTACTCCAATTCTCTTGTGAGACTCTCATATGAGTTTTATTATTCTCCAAGCAAAGATAAACTTAAAGAGTATTATTCTCTTAGAAGAAGAGCATACACTTTTATTAATAATCTTCGTGGAGGTTCTAAGTTGAGTCGATGCGGATTGACCGTTTTGGATTACCTTGCTTTGGCTGTGGCTCAGACTGGCAAGCTCATTGACTTAAAGCTCTCTATGTGAACCTTCATCATTTCTATTTTTCTCATCGATTAACCTTGCAGATTTATTTATAATCTCTTTCAATTTTTCATTTTCTTCCGACTGCTTTAATGCCGTTTTCATTAAAAGTTCATTGTGCTTTCTGAGTTCTGATATTTGTTTATCCCTTAACTCTATCTGCTCTCTAAACGCTTCTTCCATCTTTTTAATTTTCTCCTTTAATTTTTTAACTTCTTCCTCGTCTTTCATTTTAGTACTCCAATTTTAACTCTTTTAATTCACTTAAAACTTTCTCAATGAAACTTCCAACTTCTTCTCTTTTTATTCCCTTTTCTTCACATTTCTTTAAGGCGTATTCCTCGCTGAGTTTGTAGTTTCTCTTGAATTTTTTGTTTAAGCTGTTCCAGTTTATACCCTTTAGGCATGAGGCAATTCTTTCATTGAAGCTTAGCAAACCTTTGATCATTAGAAAGGCAATAATAGGATATCCAATGTAATGATGAAACTTTGATGCATTGTCTGTGCTGTATATTCTTCTCTCATCAGGGAAGTATCTTACAATATATTCTTTTTCTAAGTTTGATGATTTCACTCTCGCGAAGTTTTTTTCTGCTCTTATTCTTCCATCCGCTATTGTGCTTAATGCCTCAAGAACTTTTACTTTTGGTGGGATATTCCAAAGCATAGGTTCTCCTTGTTTTTCTATTATTAATATTTTATCTTTTTTATGCAAACAAAAGATTTTTATAATAATCCTTGCAATTGCATCTTACAGGGGGCTAAATATGGGAGTTAAACCAACGCTTATTGAATCTTTTGTTGCTAATGTATGTACTGATGATTTTGTTTCAAAGCTTAACACTTCTTTGAGTATTGGACTCAACAGGGAACTTGCAAGTTCAGCACTTAAAAAATCGCTTTCAATTCCTAAGATGGACTTTGGTGATTTGGCTTTTAACTCATTTGTGTTTCTCAATGCAATTCCCGAACTCAAAACGAAATTTCCACGTTCAGAAATAAACAAACTTGTTCAAATAATTTCTGATGTTTTCTCAACATCTAACCTAAGCATTGTAGATAGGGTTGTTCCTGTTGCACCATATGTTAATATTTTTCTTAATCCGAATGAGCTTCTTAAGATCGCTTTTGATAATTATTGGTTTGATACAGACCTCTCTTCAAATAGGGGTAAAATTCTTATTGAGCACACCTCTATAAATCCCTCAGGACCTGTCAATGTTGCTCGTATAAGAAACTCTTTCATCGGCGATACTCTTGTTAGAATACATAAAGCTTTAGGTTTTGATGTTGATGTTCATTATTATGTGAATGATGTTGGCAAGCAGGTTGCTATTCTTGCTGTTGCCAAAATGGAGAAAGTTCCACCTGATGAAAATCTCATGAAGGAGTTCTCGAAGTACAAGGACAGGCCCGACTTTAAGACCTTCTTTGTCTATGTTCCTGCAAATAAACTTTATAACACTGACCCATCATTTAAAAGTAAAGTTGAAGAGCTGCTTAAGAAGTGCGAACTTGGTGATGAAGAATCATTAGCCAAACTTAAAGAAACTGCTAAGTTCTGTTTGGACGGTCAGATTAAAAGTTTAGAGAGAGTTGGTATAAGGTTTGATAGTTTTGATTTTGAAAGTCAATTTTTGGAATCAGGTAAGGTTAGAGAGATTATTGATAGGCTTAAGTCGCTTCCCGAACACTCAACCTTTGAGGGAAATCATGTTCTTAATCTTGAAAAGTATGGCATTAAGAGTAGGTTTGGAGGTGTTGTTTTTGAGCGTTCAAATGGCACTTCTGTTTATTTGACAAGGGATATTGCTTATCATATTATGAAGTTAAAGCTTGCTGACAAATTGATAACTGTTCTCGGTGAGGACCATAAGGCAGAGTTCAAGACACTTAAAACAATTCTAAAGATGTTGGGAGTTCTTGACGATGATTCTAAGCTGGATGTGGTGCACTTTGCTTTTGTAAATTTTTCTGGGAAAAAGATGTCCACAAGAAAAGGTCTCATAGTTCCGCTTGATGCTGTGATTGATGAAGGTGTTGATGAGGTTCTTAAAATTCTAAACAGTCGAGATGAAAATTTCTCAGATGGTCAGAAGCAAGTTATTGCTGAGGCAGTTGCCACATCTGCAATTAGATATTTTGAGTTGAAGGTGGCTCCGAGCAAGCAGATAAGTTTTGATTGGGAATCAGCCCTTAACTTTGAGGGACAAACCGGTCCTTATATTCAATATTCATTGGTTAGGGCTAAGAAGATTATCGAGAAGTCAAAGCTTGATCCTGCTTCTTTGAATATTGATTATGTGGATTCTAAAAATTACACTGATTCTGAGAAGGAGCTTCTTAAAAAGATTCTTGATTTCCGAAAGTTTGTTGAGGACTCTGCTTATAAGAAAGCTCCTCATATACTTGCGCTTTACGCTTATGAACTTGCCAACACTTTTAGTAAGTTTTATGAGGAGAGTCCTGTTTTAGTTGATGACCGAAGTCTTATGACTCAGCGTTTAATAGTTGTCGTGCTCTTCAAAAATGTTATGAGCAAGCTCCTTGAACTTTTGGGCTTGTCCGAGCTGGAGGAGATGTGATTTGGAGAAAACTTTTAGCAGGATTAATTTAGGAGGAAATCTTGAACAAATCCTCAAAGACTCTTCTTTAGACCCTAAGCTACTTAAATTAATCAAACAATTATTTTTGCTTTTACAAGAATATAAATGTAAAATATCTGCCTTAGAAAGGAAAGTTAAAGAGCTTACAAAAAGGGTTTATTGTGATTCTTTAACAAATCTTCCTATTTATTTTTCACTGCACGAATTTAATCCTAATCTTGAGAAGGAGTTATTAAACTCTTTAAACAGTCAAAGAAAGGATGACAATTACAGTATTTTCTTTTTAGATGTTAATAACTTTAAGAGGATTAATGAAATCTTGGGATATCAGCTTGCTGACAAAGTCCTCATATATTTAGCGGAATCTTTAGAAGAAAATAAGAGAAGTAATGATTATGTTTTCCGTCGGGGCAATAGTTCAGATGAATTTATTGGCATATTTAAATGTTCTTCAGATAAACTGCTGAATTATTTTGACAGAGTGCAAAAATCTTGGGATAAGAAGGTATGCAAGATAACTCCTTAAAATGTCATCAAAATGATTTCTCATTTAGTGTGGGTGTCGCACCTGTTTCTAAATACTTTTTAAGAGACAAGGAAGATAAACATAGCTTGATTTCTGCAATTGAAAGTGTGGCAAGTGAATTAATGAAAAAAGCAAAGAAGGGAAAAGATAAGGGGTCTTACATTGTTGGTTTATCTCCAATAGACCTTGACCATGTCAGTTCTTTCATAAGGCCTGACTTCTACATTCATAACATCTTCCTTTGATTTCACAGTAAGCTCTTGTTTTTCATCTTCTCTGAGGGCTTTGAACTTCTTATATCCGAGCCAGGCAATCATAACCCCATTGTCTGACAGTAGGTTGTTTTCAGGGACATAAAGCTTTAAATTATCTTCTTCGCACATCTTTCTGCTCATCTCTTGGAGTCGTTTGTTACATCCAACGCCTCCACCTATGAGAACTTCTTTCTTGTTGCAGTGGAAAACCGCTCTCTCAGTAACTTCAAGTACCATTGAGAACACATCTTCTTGCACTGAGTAGCAGAGGTCATTTATTGTGTAATCAACTTTTCCACTCTTGATTTTCTCAACCTTCTGCTTCAGGTTTGTGAGTATCCCACTTAAGGATATGTCCATTCCCTTAACAACATAGGGCAGTTTAACGAATTGTTTTCCTTTCTCAGCAAGTTTCGCCACTTTTGGCCCTCCTGGGAATCCTATGCCTAAGTACCTTGCGAAGCTGTCCAAGAAGTTTCCTAAGCCCATATCTAATGTTTCTCCGAAGATTCTGTATTTTCCAGATTCATAAGCAATGACCTGTGTGTTTGCTCCTGAGACATACATAAGTACAGGGTCTTTTACATCACTTATCATTGAACCAATTTCCAGGTGTGCTATGCAGTGATTGACGCCTATGAGAGGAATTCTGTTTTTAAATGATAGTCCTGCTGCAAACCTTGAACCAGCTCTCAAACACGGACCTAATCCAGGACCTCTAGAATATGCAATTAAATCCACATCTCCCATGCTTATGGAAGCTTTATCCAACGCTCTTTTTAGAATGTCTTCTGCAACTCTTTTGTGATGCTCAGCTGCTTGGACAGGAATAATTCCCCCTGTTTCTGTTGTGTATGTGTCCTTAACATTTGCTAGTATCTTTTTATCTTTAATAATTCCTACTCCAAATGTATGAGCTGTTGTTTCAACACCGAGAGTTATCATCCTTGTCTGAAATCTTTTCTGTTTTAAAAAGTTGTTGTTATTTCATCAATATATTTTTAAACTCCTCCCTTTTTTCTAGTAGTATGACATTTTGGAGAATTAAGAAGATAAGTAAATTTTCAACTTTAAGTTTTAAGAATTCTGTTTTTATTATTGGGCTTCCTGGCTTTGCTCAAGTTGGAAAGTTGTGCTCAGATTTCTTAATAAAAGAATTTAAGGCCAAACCCATTTATGAGTTTGTTCCAGATACCCTGCCCTCTTTTGTTAAACTCAATGAGGACGACCTTCTTATGCTTCCTTTCATTAAGGTTTTCCATTTTAAAAAATCTGGCAGGGATTTCATGGTGGTTACTGGTAATTTTCAGCCGGGAGATGATTTTTATTCATATGAATTGTCTAATAAGATTTTGGACCTGTTTGAGAAGCTTCATGGCTCTGAACTTGTTAGTTTGGCAGGTATAGGACTTCCAGTAATTCCAAAGACCCCCTCTGTTTATTGCACGAGTTATTCAAAGAAGGTTGTAGATAATTTTGTTAGAAATGTTAAGGTTAAGACAAAACCTCATTCTGTTGTGGGTTCTGTTCTTGGAATATCAGGTTTGGTAGTGGGACTCTCCAAGTCAAGAAAGATCAATGCTGTTCTTTTACTTGCTGAAACTTACGGCCATCCTCTGTTTTTAGGTGTGGATAGTTCCAAAGCAATTGTAAAACTTTTAAACAAGAAATATAATTTAGGTGTTGATTTGAAAAAGCTTAGAAAGAAGCGGGCTAAAACTCAGGTAAAGGAGAATGTTGAAGTTCCTGTTCCTGATAAGAAGGTTAATTATATTGGCTGAGATTTATTCTATTTATTGAAAACCTTTATAAGCTACAAGTTTTTCACTAAGATAAATGTTTTGTTTGCATTGTTTGTGAGGTGATTTTATGCCAGAAGAGATGAACGAAAATACGGACACTTTGAATCTTGGAGAGGTTATACAACTTTCAGGTTTTAGGGACCTTGACAGAGCTACGATGGTTGTTGTTAAGAAAATGGTTGGTTCCTATGCGAGAAAATTCTCAGATTCTGTTGAGGGTTTTGAGAAGTTGCAGATAGACCTTAAGATGATTCATGAAAATGAGTCCTCTCACAAGGGAACATTTAACATCGTTGCTAAAGCTTTAGTTAAAGGAAACAGTGTTAATTCTGAGGTTGAGGATCACAATCTGTTTGTAGGACTTGACTCTGCTCTGAAAAAGATTGAATCTCAACTTAGAAAGTAATTTTTATTTGTTTTTATACTTCTCCTTTTATTCTAATATTTCTACATCGTCTACAATTCCATCGGAGTTTAGGTCCAATCCCAGCACCACTTTCGCATCTATCTTTTTGTTGTAATTGTTTCCCTCTTTAACTTTGTCGAAGTGCTTCAACATTGCAGTTATGGCTGCTCTTGTCCCAGAATATCTTTTCCCAGCGATTAACAGAATTTTCTTGTTTTTGTTAAATGGGTTTTGGCTCTTCACTATGACCCCCGCTTCTTCGTCGCTGTACCTCTTATTTGAAAGCTTTGAGTATATGCTCCACCCAAGGTCTTTTTTGAACATAATTGGAAGGTGCTCATTTACTCTTTCAGTTACTTTATTTATGACTGGCCCTCCTATAATAATCAAATTATTTTTCAGGTCTTCTTCTCTTACTTCTGTATCAAGTTTAACACTTAAATCAGGCACATAATTAAGGAATGTTCCTAAGAAAAGGGCGAGGTCTATTCCGTAGTAACCATCTCTACTCCTTGCTCTTTCAGGCCCGTGCGGGTCAGGACTGCCAACAATTATCTGAGCATTGAGTTCTCCATTGTTTATAAACTCTTGAAGAAATCTTGACTTATTTTTTACTTGAAGTATCTTGCTGGTCTCTTCTAAATCCTTCAATTTGAAGAAGAAGGATTTGTTGCTTGCTTCGTATATCTTTGCAGTTGCTCCTAAGTGTTCTTCTCTTCCACTGATTTTTATGAAGCCTGCTTTCTCAAGTTTTCTTATGTGGTAGTATACTTTCTGTTCATTGACTTTGAGCTTCTTAGCGACATTTGATGGGTAATCCGGATTTTCTGATAAGTATTTAAGTATTTTTAAAGCGAGCTCTGAACCTACATATTTCATCTGCTCTGGCTTTATCTCCTGCGTCGGCAAACTGAATATCTTATTCTTGTCTTTTTTAACGATGAACATCAAATTATCTATTCATTCATCTTTTATAAATATTGTCTTAGAATTAGAAATCTTTAAAAAGTAGTTTATATTTACTTAAAAATAGTTATTTTACAAGCAAGCGTTTGAACGAGCAAGGTGGTATGATGAAAAAGAATGTTAAAGAAATCTTAGAAGAGTTGGATTATGACAACCTTATCAAGTTGAAGTATGACCTTGACAATGGGGCTGTTCATTTGAAAAGAATTCTAAACAGGAAGATTCAAGAGATTGAGAAGAAAAATATGCATGTCTGTGCGAACTGCGGTAGGAAAATAAATCCCATGAAAGATTTTGAGATTGTTGTGACTTATGGCACCCCTGACTTTAAGAGGAGAGCTCACCTCTGCTCTGTTGACTGTCTCCTCGACTTCTCTAAGGAGTTAAAAGCCATAGAATCAAAGGCGCGGAAGGTCAAGGATGAATCTGTTTAATACTGCTTGATAAATTACAAAACCTAAACTTTAAAAAGAGAACGCTTTTTCTATTTTTATGGATTCTAACAACTCTGTTGAGACCGCAGGAACAGGGGATATTCATCAGGATTATGTTTTATACATAAAGATTCCAAAAGAGAGAGTGGCAGTTTTAATAGGCAAAAATGGCAGTGTTAAAAAGGAGTTGATGAATGAGACAAGTGTGAGAATATTAATCAACTCTGAAACAGGTGTTGTGAAAATTGAGGGTAAGGACCCCATCACTACTTACAAGGTTAAAGACATAATAAATGCTATCGGTCGCGGCTTCAATCCTGAGAAGGCAAAGCTTCTTTTGAGAACGGATTATGTTTTAGAGATTATAAACCT
>JAMOQB010000043.1 GCA_027064225.1 Candidatus Woesearchaeota archaeon
TTAATCTTTCCTCATAAATCTTTCTTTCGTTAGGACTCATATTCCTAAAAGGTGTGCCTATGTCTTTATACTCTCCAGCTGTTAATCTGTTGTAACCTATTCCATACTTCTTTAAAAAACCGTCGAAGCTCAAGTAAGAACCTAGAACTCCAATGCTTCCAACAATGCTGACATTACTTGCTATTATTTCATCTGCTCCACTTGCAATCCAATAAGCTCCGGAAGTTGCCTCGTCTTCAACAACAGCAATTGTTGGTTTCTTCATGGAGGCTACTTTATTAGATATTCTCTCGCTGTCAACAGGCATTCCTCCGGGAGAGTTTATATCAATTATGACATACTCTATATTTGGCATCTCCTCAGCTTTGTTTAGTTCGCTTACCACTTCATTTGCATTTACTGACTGTGAATATGCACTTCCCCCTATGTTCCCATTGATTCTGATAATGGCTATGTTCGCAGTGCTTCCCTCTATTTTTGTTGAGGAGCTTATCAGAACTGAAAATACCCATATCAAACCAAGTATGATTATTATTGTCTTCCAATTCCTTTCCATTTTACCACTCTATCACTTGAACTGTTTTTAAATTCAACAGTTTTTCAGTTAATCTTTCCTTGTGCCTTACCAAATAGTAAATATCAATTACCCACCAGATTAAAAAAAGTAGGTTTGGATAGTAAAGCATATTTTTTAAGAAGCACTTCCATGCGTTTGGTGCCTTTCCATTTTTATCTTTGACAATTATGCCAAGTAGGAATTTTCCAGGGGTGGTTTGTATAAGATACTCAAACAGGAAAAAATATGCAACGATCAAGATAAAGAGAGGAATTGTGCTCATGTAAATTTTTATCATAAAAGGATTTGTTATTGCTGTCCTTATTCCTCCTATGGATATTATTTCTAATCTTTCGCTAAATGCAGAAATGATAATAACATCAATTACAATTGTGTCTATTATAAATGCAAGCATTCTAGAACCAAGACCTGTTTCCCGTTCAAACTCTCTCTTTTTTGGCATTGGTAAATAGAAAAGAATAAGTTATATAAAAATGTTTCAAGTTTTATTTCATGCAGACCTTGCAATTTTTATAACCCCTTCTGTTCGCTTCCTTTGAACTTGAAAAGTAAACTCTGTTTTCTCTCTTTATCTTCTCACCGATGGGACAACCTACCTTGTGGACAATGTGGCCTGTTTTTGAACCAAAATATTTCTTGTTCTGTCTACTTGCTTCGTTCAAATGCTTTTCAAATCGCTCCTCTGCACTTTCAAGAATCTTCGCCTCTTTCTTTATTTCCTCAAGCTTTTTGGTGTGCGAACCTTTAGGTATTATTAGTAGAGTATACACTACAACCAAAGCTGCGATTCTCCAATAAATGTTTGCTCTTCCAATAATAAGCATTATTAAAAATATGTTGATAAAAATGAATGAAACCCATTCAAACCAGTCTTCTCTCTTCCACTTGGACTTCCAAGAATTACCCATTAATGAAATGTTGGCAACTATCAAAGTAATTATCATGAGCCACTTTACAATCTGCTCATACCCGTATAGATTTATCTTAACAAACTCTGAAAGAATAAAGGCTCCTGTAAGAATAAGTGCAACCAAAAGGTCAATGATTTTCTTTTTTTCGATGCTTTTCATAACTCCCACCACTATTAAAGAAATACAGGGAGTATATAAATTTTTTGGATTTTTCTACTTGAAAATGATTAAGAATCTTTATATGCTCTCTTCTTACTCTTATCTTGGGTGAAAAAATGATTTTGGCCATAGCATTCTTGTTGGTTTTGTACATCCTTTCTGGTATAAAAGTTGTTTCACAATATGAGAAGGGAGTAAAATTTACTCTTGGAAGATACTCAGGACTTATGAATCCTGGATTAAACTTTGTGTTTCCAATATTCCAAACCTTTGTCAAAGTTGATTTGAGAACTCAAGTTGTTGATGTGCCCTACCAGGAAGCATTGACGAAGGACAATATCTCTGCAAAGATAAACGCGGTTGTTTATTATAAAGTAATCGCACCTGATAAAGCAGTGCTTGAAATTAAAGATTATAAGTATGCTGTTTCTCAATTAGCTCAGACAACTATGAGAAACATTATTGGTGAAGTTGAGCTGGACGAACTCTTAGCAAACCGTGAGAAAATAGCTGCTAAGATCTCTTCTATTGTTGACCAAGCTACAGACCCTTGGGGTATAAAGATTGAGATAGTTGACCTTAAAGACATACAGCTGCCTGAGAATATGAAGAGAGTCATGGCCAAGCAGGCAGAAGCTGAAAGGGAGAAGAGAGCTGTTATCATAAAGTCGCAGGGAGATGTTATTGCATCATTGAATCTTCAAAAGGCAGCTAAGAACCTATCAAAATCACCTGGGGCATTACATTTGAGGACCTTACAAGCACTGAATGATATAAGTTCAGATCCAAACACTAAGATAGTGCTTGCAGTGCCATTGGAAGTGTTGAAAGCGTGGGGAATAAAAACGGGGAAGAAGAAGTAATTTTTTTATTTTAAAATTCTTCAAATTCATTTAAACCCTTTAAGTAGCCCTTCCTCGCCAGATATTGAACCTCTGACCTCCTGTATTTAAAGACAACATCCCCCTTTTTGTCACCGCCATACTCCCATGGTTGAATAATAACCGTGTCGCCGGGCCTAACCCAAAGCGAACTTTTGAGACGACCGGGAATCCTGCAAATCCTCTCCTTATCATCCAAACATCTAACTCTAACCCGAGAAGCTCCGAGTCGTTCCTCAACAATACCCAAAACCTCATTACCTTTAACTAACCTTATCCTGTACGGCTGAGATTGGTTGTTGCTGTTCTTTTTCTTTCGCCGATTATACATTAACTTATAAGTTAAAACCGAGATTTTATAAAGCTTTTCCTTTTGTTACTTGGTATGAAGAGGGAGTATTTTATTCCTGCGGGGCTCTTTCTACTTGACGAATTTTTGAAATTGTACTTTAGACATTTCAAAGTTATGTTTGAATGGAGGTTTTTATCTTTTAAACTTTCTACAAATACAGGAGCTCTCTTTGGAGCGTTTCAAAACACGGCTTTGACACTGGCATTTTTATCTTTAACTTTGGTAGGTTTTATCCTCTTAAACTATGACAAGCTCGCATCTGTATCTGAAATAGCGGTGAATCTCATACTCTCCGGACTAATATCAAACATGCTGGGAAGGTTTTTTCTGAACTATGTTACAGATTATATCTGTTTTTCGTTTTGGCCATGTTTTAACTTGGCCGATGCGATGGTTGTTGTCGGCGTTGCACTCTTAACATGGAAAGGTTTAAAAACTGTGCAGTAACTTTTTGTTTATGCTTGCTAACTTTTATAAGCTTAAGGTAGGGCTTCCAAGAGTAGGCTCTGAAATTTTTGGTAGTCGCGCTTCACGTCCCCTTCAAGAACTTAAAACAGAAATTGAGAGTGTTGATTCTTCTATATATAATGAAATTCTTATTTATACAGACATTCATGATGAAAATAAGAGTTTGATACTTGAATTAATTGCTTTCGCTCATTCAAAGGGGTTTAAAACAGGGCTTTTGACTTTTGGAGTGGAATTAAATGATAAAGATTTATCCAGTTTGAAATCATCAGGTTTAGATTACTTCGTTCTGAGAGTTGACTCTTCTAGTGAGGTAGTTCTTTCAGATCTTATTGGTGTTGAGAATCCTTTCAAGAAAATCAAGTCCTTTGTTAGAAACGCTTTGGATGCGAATTTTTCACTTTCTTTTGAAGTAGTCATCACTTTTCTTAATTATAAATCTCTGTCAAAATTAATCTCATTTTTGAGTTCTTCTTTTCCGCTTGTGGATTCTTATTACTTGAAGTTTGTTAGTTTGGATGAGGCCTCGGAGAATAAACTTTCGTTGGTTATGCCAAGATTTATGGATACTGAACTGGAACTTTTTAGAGCTTTTAATATTCTGGATAATGCAAAACTGCGTGTGGTTGTTGAAGGAATTCCCTTATGTTACTGCTGTGATCATGAAAGCTCATCTTATGAGCTTAATTTGATTTTGAAAGATTTCAACACCTGCAAGAGCGGTGATATTGACTCATTGCTTAATTTCAATGAGTCTCTCTTTTCCTCAGCTTATGGCGTTTGTGATGCTTGTAAATACTGCTTTATGAGGCCTCTTTGTCCAGGTATAAAAAGGGAATACTTAAAAGTGTATGAATGTAAGGAGATATACCCTCTGTTTAAGGATGTTAAAACTTTTTTAAATCAAAATGGAAAAGAGGAAAAGTAAAATTGAGAAGTTCAATTTGGCTAAGATTTTTTTGTTCTTGTCTTTAGTCTTACTCTTTTTGATAGTGCTTTTATCTTGTTCAAACAGACATAAGCAAGAGCAACCGTTTGTAACAAGTCCTCTGAAGTTTATTCATATTAATAATTCTGTTTACTTGCTGTTTAATGTTTCTAATTCAGAAAATCTCCCTGCTGTTTGTAATGTGTCTTTGTATGTGGAAAATTATAAAAGTTACAATGTGAGATTAGGATACTTAAATCCTTTAGATACAAATAGTTTTCTTGTTCAACTGCACATTCCTAACGGTAAGTATGAGGTTAAAGTAACTCCGAAATGCACATTTGTTAACAGGTCTTGGATTGTTGAATCTGCTAATACTTTTGTTAACAAAACGGGTTTCTCTTCTTGCCTTTCAAATGATGCTGGTCAGAGTTTTTTCTGTCTCGCTTTTTTAGAGAGAAATTTATCTTTATGCAACTTTATTCCTTCAAATTATAAACGAGTTTTGTGCTACGCTTATGTTACGCATGATTCTAACTTTTGTGGAGATTTGCTTAACTCATCGGATGCTGATTTATGTTTTGAGGATTTGGCTGTTAATTGGAAGGATTCAAATTTGTGTGGTAAAATTAGCAACTTATCAATCGCTAATTCTTGCAGTGCTATTGTCAAAAATAATCTGTCCCAATGTTTGTCAGTTCATTCTGCTAAACAGAAAGATTATTGTGTGATTATGCTTTCAATAAAGAATAGAAATCTGTCAATTTGTAGGTACTCCTACAATGTGAGTTCCTGCGAAATTCAGGCAAAAAATTCGTTTGAGTGATTTTTCATGTTTATCATAACTTTACTGGATTATGTTAATATTTTGGTTATTCTTTATTTTGGCTGGGCTACTTCGAGAGAAGATTTGAAGTATGGAAAGATAAGCAATGAGAATATTCTTGTTATGATTTCTATTGGCTTTTTCTTATTTCTTCTTAAAATATTCTTGTTTCTTATTCTTGGTGGAAAACCTAACTCTTCATACATTATTGATTATTTGACAAATGTTTTGATAATGGCTTTTTCTGTCTTTTATCTTTGGAAAGGAAAACTGTTGAATGCGGGAGATTCAAAGCTCATCCTCGCTTATACTTTTTTAGTGCCTGTCAATTTTTATCATTATGGTTATGTAAAATTTTTTCCAGGAACTGCTCTTCTGATAAATATTTTTACACCTATCTTCATTTATCTTTCCTTCCTTGCTTTAAAATATTCCTCATTGGAGGATAAGCTTAATGCTTTGAAAAAAGCTATAAATCTTAAGCTTATACTCTTTGCATATATTGCGATCATAGCCTTCATGTGGCTGGTTAGAGTTATAATTCCTTTTTTTAAGACAAGATACAACTTTTCTCTTTCAATTATCCTAATATTCCTTATTATGATTTTGCTTTCCAAGCTTAAAAAATCAAAGTATTTTATAATTGCTGTATTCTTACTTAGGATGGTGTTCAAAGATTTTCCTTCTCTTTATGAACTAAAATTTGACACGCTTATCATCTTTTTTCTTTTCTTCATTAGAGCATTTCTTGTTAATTTAGCTTCTGTAACATTTAAGAAGCAGGTTAAAGTGGAGGAATTGGAAGTTGGGATGGAGTTGCTCTTAGATGATAAAAATTTGGGTGGTAAAAAAGTCACCTTAAAAAACAGGAAAGCTCTGATCAAGGCTCTTAAGGAAAGGAATATAAAGTATGTTGAAGTTAAGGTTCCAACTGCATTTGCACATTTTGTCTTTCTGGGAGTTTTATTGACTCTGCTTTTTAGAGGGGATATCTTTTCTGCTTTACGATTCTTACTCTTCTCGCGCTGAGTAGAAAAGTTTAAAAATACCAGTGTAATCTTTCATTTAATGTCAGACAATTTTATTGAGATTAAAGATGGACACGCTGTCTTAAGAGTTAATCCTGCTATCTTTCCTTTAGACGTTGTGCTGATGGCGGCTTATGTTATGATAGGCAAGGCACACATCTTTTTAGATGGGAATCCCAATGAGGAAATTAAAGTTTCAATTTTTCCTGATGGTAGTAATGATTTAAAAGAATTAGCTTATGAGTTTAACAATCAACTTTTAAATTATAAGGTTTATTTAGTGCAATCTGAGAGAACCGCGGACCTTAGAAAAATACTCTTAGCTAGAGCTTTGCTTTCAAACGCTTCCGATGTCAATACAGAAAAAGATGAAGGAGAATCTTGCGAGTCGGAAGAGTCCAAATCCGATTTTGACAAGTTCATTGAAGATACTGAGAATCTTGACTTTGATAGCGATCCGGAAAGCATAACTATTCCTTGGTACAACAAGCATAAAGAAGAGAGTGAGGAGTTTTTTAAAGCTGTTGAAGAGAAAATTGGAACAAAGATTGTGAGGGGTTAAAATGAAGAGGATAGTTAAAGATTTGAAACTTTTCTTTAATGAGGAAGATGGGAAAATCTCTAAGGAGGTTCTTTTGGGAGTTAGCTCTTTGATGGCGGGATTATCTTTTAGTTTACTATCCAAACCTGTTAATGCTACAATAGTTCATTCAAATAATATTGGTGTGAGCTATTCTGGAACAACTGCTGTTGGAACCCATCAGCATCACAGTACTCACAGTTCTCACGGTTCACATAGTGCTCACAGTGCTCATTCTGCTCACAGTTCTCATTCTACTCATAGTACTCATTCTACTCACAGTTCTCACGGTTCACATAGTACTCATTCTACTCATAGTACTCATTCTACTCATAGCAACTGCACTGCTTCAGCACATACTGTCCACTTGCCTAGTAGTGGCACTACTTGTTAATCTCATGATCCTTTTAACTTGGGGTTTTAGGAAATCACCTGATTTTTCTACGTGTATGATTATTGTTACAAACAGATGTAATCTCGACTGCAACTACTGCTTTTTTAAAAGGGAAAATCAAGATCAGAGCCTGACTCCAGAACTTGTTCTTGAGAGAGTAAAACACTTTAAGAATATTGTTTTCACTGGGGGTGAACCCCTGCTTAATTTTAATTGGATTAAAGAGTTTATATTGCTTGCACAAGAAAAAAACATTCATTTCAACAAGTTTATGCTCTTTACTAATGGGACCTTGCTAGATCAGAATAAGCTTGACTTTCTGAAAAAATTTGATGTTGATATAAATATTAGTTTGGATGGTCCTCGTTTTGTTCATGATGCTAATCGTGTTTTTCCTGATGGTTCTGGAAGTTTTGATAAGGTGATGAGAGCTGTGAAACTTTTACAGGCAGAACACTACCCATTTAGAATCACTTTGGTCCTTTCTCACAAGTCTATAAACAATTTATTGAATATCCTGCTGTTTTTAGATAAACTTGCTCCTGAAAATATTCTTATCTCTCCACTTATGGAATCTAAGAATAGATTTGTCTCGCCCTTAACATCTGAGGAAATCTTATCTGCGGATAATCAAATATGGGAGTATCAGCAATTATACTTTCATAAAAAGGTTAAAACACTTTTATCCTCTCTTAGTTTGGTGCCTTTTTTAGCCTTTGAAAAA
>JAMOQB010000044.1 GCA_027064225.1 Candidatus Woesearchaeota archaeon
TTCAGTTCTGATAAGCTCCTCAACAAAAATAGAGGGAAGCACTGCGAACATAGCCATTATCAGAATCAATGGGAACATAGGGGGAAGTGCATATTCACAGTCAGTAAATGCAAATGAAGTGGTAAGTGAACTAAATAAAGCTGAGGAAATGCCAAATATAGAGTATGTCATAATTGATATAAACTCTCCTGGAGGAATGCCTGTTGACAGCGAGAGGATATCTAATAAAGTAGCCTCTATGAAGAAACCAACAATTGCTGTTGTTGAAGACGAGGCAACTTCCGGAGCTTATTGGATTGCAAGTGGAGCAGATGAAATAATAGCGAGTAATGTCAGCATTGTTGGAAGCATTGGAGTTCTAGGTTCTTACTTGAGCTTTGACGGTTTTTTAAAGAAGTATGGAATAGGTTACAACAGATTAACAGCTGGAGAGTATAAAGACATAGGCACACCTTTTAGGAATATGAGTCCTAACGAAAGAAAGATTTATGAGGAAAGATTAAAGATAATGGATGATTACTTCCTAAACTCAGTTGCTAAAAGAAGAAACTTAACTGAAGAAGAGAAGACAAACATATCCAGTGCATTGTTCTACACAGGCAGTCAAGCGTTAAAACTCCACCTTATAGATAAGATAGGGACTCTTGAAGATGCTGTGAAGCTTGCAGGTGAGAGGATAAACAAAACTCCAAGCGTGTATGTGTTCAAAAGCCAAAAAGGTTTCTTTGAGAAACTGAACGAGCTAACTTCGAAAAGCAGTTTTATGGTCGGTTATGGGATTGGAAGAGGTTTAAAAGTCGAGAACTTTAATCAGGTACCTGTTTTTTCTTAATCTTCCTTGCAAATATTATTAAGCAGAGAACTGCAACAGAACCATAGACAATTTGGTTAAAGTATCTTCCCTGCATAACAAAGCCAAAGACATTAGCGGGTATGTCCTGCCTGAAAAACTCCACTAAGAACCTTATGATTGAGTATGATGTCAAGTATATTATAAACTTAGCTCCTTTGAATAATTTGAAATCCGTGCCGAACAGGGAAAGCTTCCTCCTGTGTCTTATTCTTCTTAGAAACAGAAAAAGGACAAAGTCAAGAACTGACTCGTAAAGCTGAGCAGGATGTCTTATCCCCCCAAGGTAAGTTATGCCCCAAGGAACACTTGTCAAAGAACCATAACAACACCCATTAAAGAAGCATCCAATTCTCCCAATTGATTGAGCCAAAGGAATGTAAGGTGCATAAATATCTAAAAATTTTTTATAATCCTTATGTCTTAATTTAAAGTAGATTATGAAGGATAATAATCCTAACACAATTGCTCCAAACAAAGCAAGCCCCCCACCTGAAAAATTAAAAATCTCTGAGAAGTGCTTTGAGTAGTATGACCAATCACCAAACACGAAGAGGAGCCGACCGCCAATAATAGAGAACAAAGCAACGACCCAAAAGGAATTTATAATCTCATCCTCATATCTTTTATTATCCTTAATAGCAAAGAGTAAAGCCAGAAACACGCCCAAACTGACGAAGAAGCCCCAGGAGTAAACATGAAATTTTCCCACAGAGAACAAGATATGTATGGGGTGGTAAGGAATCATAATATAAAAAACGAATTTGGAATATAAAAAACTTTTGAAAACTGTTTCTCTTAAAAATACTCAAAAAGATTTATAAGTGCTTGTTGTTTATAACAACCTATGAAGAGGATCTTCATAGTCAACTTCAAGAACTATCGGGGCGGAGTTGGTAGTAGAGCTGTTAAACTCGCAATGCTCATAGAGGAAATTGCCTCAGAGTATGAACATGTTGAGACGATGGTTGTGACAGAGCCACCTGATGTTTTCCGAGTTTCACATTCAACAAAGCTCAAAGTCATAAGCGTCGCAGACCCCGTTGACTTTGGAAGGCACACAGGTGCTGTTATTGCCGAAGATTTAAAGGATAACGGTGCCTACGGACTACTCATAAACCACTCTGAGAACAAGATAAGTTTGGGTGCGATAAAGTTTCTAATATTAAAGGCGAGAACTTTACAGATGAAAAGCATTGTCTGTGCAGAAAACCTCAATCAGTTAAAGAAGATAGTTAAGCTGAAGCCGGACATAGTTGCTGTTGAGCCAAAGGAATTGATAGGTGGAAATGTCTCTGTATCAACAGCAAAGCCAAGCTTGATAAAAAGAGCTTATGATGTGAGTAGTAAGTACAAGATACCCTTACTGTGCGGGGCAGGAGTGAAGAATGATGAAGATGTTGCGAAGGCGTTGAAGCTTGGAGCTTCAGGAGTGCTTGTTGCTTCAGGAGTTGTAAAAGCTAAGAATAAGAGGAAGGCAATAACAAACCTGCTGAACGGATTCTCACTTAACAATTAACTGCACAAGCTCCTTATCATACTGTTTCCAAGAGCCACTTTCTCCAGTTTCTGAATATGAAATATTCACTAAAATGTTGTAAGTTCCACGGGGAGTTCCAAGAACAGGCATAACAACCACAGGAAAGGTCTTGCTTGAATAGGAAGGAATTTGACCAAAGTATTGCGTGGGCAAACTCTTAACCTTTGAAATAGATGAGCTTATTTTATCCCCATTATCATCAACTTGATAAGTATCTTCCTTAAAATACAGGGGTTTGTTAAAGTTATTGTTTATTTGAAGAGAATAAACCGCGCTTTTCCCAGGAAATTGTGAAACTGTCTGCGGAGCAATACATGCCTTTTGAGTGGTGTCGCAATTAACCTTTATCAGTTGGTCCATAAAGTTCTCATAACTCTTTCGAGTGAGAGATGTTGATGAAGAACCCATATGCTTAACCAAAACAATGCCTAATGATAAAGCCACGGTCGCAAGTATCAGCATAACGATAAAGTTAGCTGACAGCTCAAAGCCCTTCTTGTTGTGGAACATTAGACACCTCTTCAACTGCTTTTAACCACTTCAACATTGAAAGGGAAGGAAGCATACTCTTTGTTTTGACTATGACTGTCTGGGTTGGCCACATACACTTTGCAATAATATGTTCCTACTGGTGCAGAGTTGTCCGCTCTAATAATAAGTTTAAGAACTTGGTCTTCGCCTGGAGCAAGCTTAATTGATGGTAAGGTGTTAAAAGTTATTAGTTCCTCTGCATCTGATTGATCACTTTGACCGTCACCTGGAATGAAGTAATAACAAGCTATACTTGACTTTGAAGGGTCTGCAGGAGATCCGTCCGAATTAAACCCTGCGTTAGAGTCAGAAAGTATACTAAAAGTTTCAGCACTCTTTAAATAATTTTTTATACCTAAATAAGCGTTTATAGATTGACCAGGTTCTACTTTAAAATCTTTATTTGAGAGTACAACTCGTTTGCTTGACTGAGCCAAAGTGCTTTCTACCTCCCTTTTGGCGGTATCGCTAACCTCCGTAAAACTCGCCGATGCCTTACCAAACATACTCTTAATGAATCTTATTCCTAAACCAAGGATGATAACTGCAAATATAAGGATGACAATGCTGTTTACAGAAACATCTAAACCGCCTTTTTTATGTTTAATGACTGACCTAAGCTTGTACATGAAATCACCTCTTGACAAAGAGTAAAAACAAAAGATATTTATAAACTTTTCTATACCAGTATATGTTTTAATCAAATTGTTTTATGTATAAGGTTTGTCAAACAGTTGCTTGAGCTTCTCCGCCTTCTTTTCTCCTATGAGAGGAACAGATTTTAAATCTTTGATGGACGCGTTCACAATTTGAGACACGCTACCAAACTTCCTTAAAAGTTCCCTTGCAGTAAGCAAGCCAATTCCTGGAAGAGCTGAGATAAAATACTCCTGCTGTTCTTTGAGGGAAGACGGCTTATTGTGATGAAATTCAAACTCTTTATGAGAAGATTCTTGTTCTCTTTTAGCAATTTGATAAAGCAGGTCTGCAGTGTCTTTGAAGTTTCTTGTAAAAAGTATGGGAATGCCATAATTTAAAGTGATTGTAATGAGCATGCCGTAGATTGCATTTTTATGCACATTTCTAATAGAAAAGATGTCCTCACCACCCTGAACAATTATGAGGGGTTTTGAATAAGTTTCTTTCAATGCTTTAACTTGGGAAAGCAATCTTAAGTCAACAAGCGAATCGACAAAATCCTTCACAGTCTTGAACTCAACAGCTACTTCTGAGCTGAGAACATAATCTGCAATATTCAACTTTTTGAGGTCAATCAAAACACCCTTATCAGCTAAGTTATGGAGAATTACAGAATTCTTTTCCCGATAATCAACTATTATTCTTATTTTCTGCTCGTTGAAATCGCTCAGTTTCTTGTTTGAACCCTTTTTTGGGGCTGATTCAAATGAAAGCTCCTTTTTCAATGAGAGAAGCGTCCTCTTCATTCTTGACTCTTTCCGACGAGCAACCCAAAGGTACGCCTCATCTCTTGTTTTCTTAGTGTAAAGAATGGAAACATAACCCTTACTCTGCCTGCCAGTTCTCCCCCGCCGCTGTATCTGTCTTATTGCACTCGGAACTGCCTCATAGAAAATAACCTTATCAACTTGAGGAATATCCAAACCTTCTTCTCCAACAGATGTGCTTATTAGAACATTGAAAGTGTTGTTTTTAAACTCTTCAATCATCTTTTTCTGCTCTTTCTGACTAAGACCCGTGCCAAGTTTTTTCTGCTGACCAACGAATATTTTAGCTTTGACACCAAGTTTTTCCAACTTTTTATGAATCATGACCGCAGAGTCACGAAATTGAGTAAAAATTATTATCTTTGCATCGGGCTTGTTCTTCAAATCCAACTGAACAATTTCACAGAGCTTGTCAAGTTTTGGATGCTCAAAACCCTCATTAAATAGGTGCGTGGTTAAAGCTATTGCTGATGTAAATTCTTCATCACTCATCAATGCCTTAACAGCTTTAACCCTTGATGAGCCCGCGGATTGAACAAACCTGTCAAAGTACTTCTTAAGAGCTGAAACTCCTTGCGTCTCCAAAAGCTCCAAAGCGTATTGAACCTTCATAACTTGAGCTAAAAGTGATGAAGCCACCATATCAGAATAATCCTTCTCAGCAGAGATTCTTGCTCTCAGTTCAGCTTGCAGAGTCAAAAGGTCTTTCTTACTCATCCTCTCTGATACATTAAGATTAGTCATCTCTTTAATCTTCTTTATTCGACTCTTATAAATTCTCAAAAGCTTGTTTCTAAGTTCAAGAATTTTACCTGAAAGCTCAACGCCAATCCAATCAATAACAACCTCTTTAACATAGGGTTTTACATCTGGATCATCTTCTGTGCGTACTTCAACATTCTCAATAAATAAATTCTTACAAACCTCTTTAATCTTCTCAACATCACTTCCAGGTGAAGCCGTCAGAGCGAGTATCCTTGGAAAATCCGCGTCAGAAACATAGCGTTTTGCAATAAATGTGTATGAATAGTTTCCAACTGAACGGTGTGCCTCATCAAAGATTACCAACGAAACATTCTTTAAAGATATTCTCCCAGATATCACATCATTCTCCAAGCCCTGAGGTGTTGAAAATACAACTCTAACCTGTTTCCACATTTCAAGGCGTTTTTTCGGACTAACTGAACCTGTAAAAACCGCCATCAAAGATTTTGGGATAGTTGTATGCTCAATAAAAGATGAAAAGTGTTGATCGACCAATGGTTTTGTCGGAGCTAAGAATACGACTTTTGAATCTGGAAAATCATTCAGACGCTTCAGAGTTAAAAGCATTGCAACAGCTGTTTTTCCAAGTCCTGTTGGAAGGACTACCAAAGTATTCTTATCAAAAGCTGATGCAAATATTGTCTGCTGATAAAGTCGAGGTTCAAAGTTCTTAAGGGAAAACATATCAACAAAAAAGCTTCAAGTATTTAAAAAGCTTTATATGGAACAAGTCCAGTGCTAACTGACAGAAAAGGGCTCCTCTATTTTGATTACAAAGTAAAGACCCGCGAAAGCGGAGAGGAGCGAACCAAGCACGAAAAACCAAAAGTTGGGAGAGTAAATGAACACCCAAGCACCAACTACTAAACCAACCGAAAACGCATATAAGAAAGGAGATGCGAAGAATATTTTAACTCCATCCAATGGGGGAATGGGCAGAATAGAAAAAGTAGCAACTAAGAGATTAACAAGCACTGCTTCCTCCAAAACAGGGGAGTGCGAGAAGGAGAAGAATCGGAAAAAAGCTGCTAAGAAGATATTAGCCAAAACTCCTATTAAAGAAACAACACCCAAAGCAAAGTAGTTTAAGCCGTACCTAAAATAGCCGAGGCGGTGGCCCTTAATCATCGACATGAAAAAACTGCCGACGGCCAAAAAGTATAAGTAGCCATTCGTCACGAAAACCAAAAGCAGAGAAAAAACCAAACCAAAAACCCAAAGCTCATACTTAACTTTGTAACCAATGTGCAGAGCGTAAAGCTTTTTCGCAGAAACATTAACGAGTAAAGCCAGCAGGACTACAACAAAAAAGTTCGCAAAATTAAACAAGCCAATATTAAAATTGAAGACATCACCATTACCCCACCTCCTAAAACTTAGAGAAAAAGCAATGACGAACGCAGTGATTAATAAAGCTCTTACCTCTGAACTGTCAAACTTAAAATACCGCTTAACAATATCCCAGTAGTCGTAAAAATTCGCCATACTCTGACAAAGCGAACTTAATTTTTAAAACTTACTGAAAAAGAAAAATTATAACTTGGCAATGAGGACCTGCTCTTCCTCAGCTTATGGAGATAGTGAATCACCCCTTTAATATGACCTGCTCCCAAAACAACTAAAACATTATCGCCTGAATTGTAAAATTCAAAAACTCTTGACGCTATGAATTTATTCCTAGAATCAATAAAAACCTCAAACAGGTGAGGATAACGATGTTTTATGAGAGAAATTGCTTCATCAACTAACTCCTCAGAAGGAATTGTTGACAAATCAAAAGACCTGTAATTTTTTCTGTTGAAAACACTCAGAAGAGGATCTGTCAGAAGTTTCAACTTCTCCGACAAGGGGATATCAGAAGAGAACCTTCGCAAAGTTTCTTCAATAGGAACATCAACCAAAGCTATTCTCAAGTTGTGATTACGAGCAAACTTAACTGCTTCCTCCATCTCAACTCCGGGCTGCACACCTAAACGAAAAGCGAGCTTACTCTGAATGAATGAAGCGATTCTAGCAAACAGAAAACCTTGAAAACCAATCTTAGAAGGTGAATAATAAGATTTAGAAACATCCAAATTATCCATGCGAGCAATGAGAGAATTAAAACGATTAGAGTCAAGCTCCAAAGCCACAACATCAAAACTGTTATTGGAAAACAAACGCCTCAAAGAAACAACACTCTCCTCAGCCACATGAGAACCACCAAAGAGAGTTATATTTCCAAAATGCCTAATCATAAAACAAAAACAAACCAGAGATTATAAAAAGGTTGTGGAAGAATTTTTTAACTTGGACAACCAGTTGACTTTAAAAAGCAATGATGATTACAACAAAGCTCATTATTTGAACAATCTCCACAGTGAATTGTGCCACCACAACCATCACTCACAGAAATACCACACTTACCACCACAAGCATCCTCAACAGATTTAGGAACACAACAATACTTATGATTCCCAATACCAGAAGAAACAC
>JAMOQB010000045.1 GCA_027064225.1 Candidatus Woesearchaeota archaeon
ACAGGTGAGGTTCTTCATTATGGAGCTTCTCTTATAAAACCTGACATTTCTCATGTTGAAGTGCTTGATAAGGTTGAACAGCGTTTGATTGATAGGGGTGTTGGTTTGGCGTTTCCTGCTGCTTTGAGTGTTAACCACATCGCAGCTCATTCTGCTGTTGTTGATGAGTCCGTTGTTTTTCGTGAGGGCGATGTTGTTAAGCTGGATATTGGTGGTGAAATAGAGGGTTTTATCGCTGACACAGCTTTAACTGTTGATTTGGGAAATCACGATGAGCTTTTGAATGCGTCCAAGTCCGCCTTGCAGAATGCAATTTCTATAGTTAAATCCGGTGTGGATGTCCGCGAGTTGAGTTCTAAAATTAACAGCACTATCACTAAAGCAGGTTTTTCTCCTGTTAGAAATCTCACAGGTCATGGTTTGGATAAATATATTGTTCATGATGATCCTGTAATTCCTGCGTATGATAATGGTAACTCAGTTGTTTTAGAGAAGAATAGAGTGATTGCTATTGAGCCGTTTGCAACTTCGGGCAGAGGCATAGTTGTTGAGTCGGGTGAGCCAACTATTTTTATGCTCCGCGTTGACAAGCCTGTTCGTAGTTTGACAGGTCGTAAGATTTTGAGAAAAATCCATGAGTTCAACGGCCTTCCCTTTACAATAAGATGGTTTTATAGGGATTTTCCAAAGCTTTTGGTTAATGAGGCGTTTAGGGAGTTTAGGAGGAAGAACATGCTTTTGGAGTTTCCTCCTTTAGCTGAGATTTCAAAAGGACTGGTTGCGCAGTTTGAACATACAATGATTGTCTCTGATGATGGACCTATAGTTACAACTCTTGTTGATGATTAATTTAGTGAATTCAAATTTTTCTTTTTAACTCTTGATTCCACATTTCGCCGATTTTCATGAGCTCTCTTGAGAATGCATCGCTCAATCTGTATGTCTTCTTGTAGAGGTCATAGTATATTAAGCCCATGCTTTTCATTGGTGTTAATATTCTATCGTAGAACTGTCTTTTATTGTAGGAGAGCCTTACCTTTTTACCTACATATGGAGGTCTGTCTATCCTTGTAATTAACCTCCCTTCATGCAGTTTTGTTGCGAATTCTGACATCTGTGGTTTTGTTAGTTCTCCTTTGTTCTCCTTCATCCATCTTACAAGAGCTTTTGCAACTATTATCTGCTGTTCCGTTGCGAATATTATTTCATAAATGTCTTCTGGCAGGTTGAACCTGTCGAACAAAATTACCATTTAAACACCCCCATAAGTGTGACTTTAACCTGATGAGTTGCAATACATCTAATATGTTAGTATAAACAAAAAGTATAAACAACCCCCAGTAGCTAAGAATCTGAAACTAATATATAAATTTTGTGCTAAATCTGTTAAAATTGCATTTTTTCCCGCGTTTACAGGGGCTTATTTTTTCTTTATTTATGTGTGAACCAGAAGTTGTAGGTTTTTTCATTGTTCTCATCGGACTTTATGTTGTCAAGTTTTACAAATCCAAATCTTTCAAACTGCACAACCTCATTGAGCTTTATCTTTTCAACATTCTTTTCCACGATTCCTTTTATAAGTTCATGCTCTGGTGTGAATACTGTGGCTTTTTCAACTTCTTCACAGGGCAACCAGTGTATTATTTTGTTTAATTTGCCTTTTGCCCTTTCATATTCAATAGATTCAAATATGAGTTTATTATTTTCTTTCCTGAAATTTAAGCAGTCCATTAACCTGTAGAGTTTTCCTTCTTCAAGCATTTCAAGGTCTCTTTTTTCTATAAAGAATTCATCACTTGTTTTGAAGTTGCGGAATCCAAGCTTTTCATTGTCGGGGTGAAATCTTATTTTTATGTTTTGCTTAGGTGCACCTATTATCTTAATCTTCACAGGTTCTTTTATGAAAAATAATCTCCTCGCTTTTTTATCTACAATCTTTCTATTTATGGATGCGATTATGTTCCAGTCAATGTTTGTTGGGTTTGGGCTTAGACCAATTATCCTTGCAAGTTTATAGTATGTTTCCTTTTGGATGCCTCTTCTTCTGAGTGCTTTTAATGTTACAAGTTTTGGGTCGTCCCAACCAATTACTTCTCCCTTTTCTATCATTTCTCTTATTTCCCTTCCCTGTGTTGTTGCTCCCACTATGTTGAACCTTCCATATTGTATTACTGTTTGTTTTCTGAATCCTAAAAGTTCTTTTATGTAATTTTGAAGTTCTATTCTCATGCTTCCAAACTCTGCACTTCTAAGTATGTGTGTCACTCCGCAGAGCTCTTCTTCAACTGCATTCTCAAAGTCATATAATGGATATACGCAGTATTTTTCTCCGTGTCGATAATGCGGTTTGTAGCTTATTCTGAATATTATTGGGTCTCTCATAACATAATTCTTTGATTTCATATTTCCCTTTAATCTTAGAGTCCTCTCACCCTCCTTGAATTTTCTGTTGAGCATATCTTTCCATTCTTTAAGGTTCTCATCGACACTTTTGCTTCTGCACTCACACGCTTCTCCTTTGCTTCTTAAATCATGTATTTTTTCTCTTGAACATGAGCACACATATGCATATCCCTCTTTGATAAGCTTCTCAGCAAGTTCGTAAAATTTATTCATATCATCGCTCACAAATTTTATCATGTCTGGTTTGATGTCTAAATACGATAAAACATCTTCTCTCATAGCATCAACGAATTCCTGCTTTGATTTTTCAGGATTTGTGTCTTCAAATCTGAACACACATTTTCCCTCATATTTTTTAGCATAAAGATAATTAATCAGAAAAGATAATGCATGACCTATATGTGCATATTTTGATGGTTCTGGGGGAATTCTTGTTATGACTTTTCCTATCTCTGCGTTTGGCAGTTCTGGCAGGTCTTTTTTGTTTTTCTTCTTTTCAAGGAGTTCGGGCGATTTTTCTTTAAGTTCATTCCTCTGCTCATCTTCACTTAATTTATTCACTTCAGAACATATTATTGAGCATTTTTCTAATAAAACTTTGACATTTGACCGTAATTCTTTGTGTTTTCCAAGTATCTTTCCGAGCACAGCTTTTGGGTTCGCTTTTCCGTTGTGTAGGATTGCATTTTGGAGAGCAAATCTCCTAATTTCCTCATTCACTTCTTTGCTTATGTGTTCTGTTGTTTCAGTCATGCTTTGTGTGTTGTTTGTTTTTTATAAAAATGTTTTGTAAGTTGTTTTGCTTTGGTTGTTCTCGCCTTTTTAAGTTCTATTTCACAACTGAATAACCTTTAAATAGTTGTGCAAGTAACAATCACTAGTGAAATTTATTTTCACATGGAGGTGGTTTTATGAACCAAAATACAAACAATGCTAAGAATATGAAAGACCCTTTTTCAATTGCACAAGAGCAATTCTTAAAAGCAGCTGAGCTTATGAACCTTAAAGAGGAGACGAAGGAGTATCTTCTTGAACCAAAGAGGATTATCCAGGTTAGATTTCCTGTTAAAATGGATGATGGTTCTGTGAGAATCTTTAAAGGATTTAGGGTTCAGCACAACGATGCAAGAGGACCGTCTAAAGGAGGCATAAGGTTCCATCAGAATGTTTCACTCAGTGAGGTTAAAGCTCTTGCAACATGGATGACTTGGAAGTGTGCTGTTGCAGGCATTCCTTATGGTGGAGGAAAGGGAGGTGTTATTGTAAATCCAAAAGAGCTTTCTCAATCAGAGCTTGAGAGGTTGAGCAGAGCTTATATAAAAGCCATAGCTAAGTTTGTAGGTCCTAATATTGATGTGCCTGCTCCAGATGTTTACACGAATCCGCAGGTCATGGCTTGGATGCTTGACGAATATGAGAAAATGCTTGGAAAGCATGCTCCGAATTTAATAACTGGAAAACCCATAGAACTTGGAGGGTCCTTAGGTAGAGGTCTGGCAACTTCTCAAGGAGGATTTTATGTGATTCAGGAGATGGAGAAAACATTGAACAAGAAGTTTGAGACATTTGCAATTCAGGGTTTGGGAAATGTTGGTGGCGGGCTTGCAAAGCTGTTGTTTGATGCAGGTTATAAAGTTGTGGCGTTGAGCGATTCCAAAGGAGCTATTTACAGCAAAGATGGCTTGAATGTTGATGCGGTGTTTGAACGTAAAAAGAAGACAGGTTCAGTAGTTGGTTTTGAAGGTGCAGAATCCATAAGCAATGATGAGCTTTTGGAGCTTGATGTTGATGTTTTAGTTCCTGCAGCTTTGGAAGGTCAGATTAGGGCTGATAATGTTGACCGCATCAAAGCTGACTACATAGTTGAACTTGCTAACGGCCCAACAACTCCTGAGGCAGACAAGAAGCTTTATGAGAATGGTAAATTCCTCGTGCCTGACATACTAGCAAATTCTGGCGGTGTTACTGTTAGCTACCTTGAATGGGTGCAGAACAATTACAAGTTTTATTGGTCTGAAGAAGAAGTTAATAAGAGGTTGAAAGAAATTATTACAGGAGCGTTTAGGGAGGTTTATAAAATCCATGAAGAGAAGAAGGTTGACATGAGAACCGCTGCATATATACTTGCGATTGGCAGAGTTGCAAAAGCTCAAGAGCTAAGAGGGTATCAGTAATTTTTTATTTATTCATTTTATTTAACTCTTTAGGTGTTTGTTATGAGCCCATTAAACTTGTCATTTGCGTGTAAGATTATTAAAATTGAGGATATCATTAGATGCAGTTTTGATATTAACAAAACGCAGTATCAGATTCTCATGCTCCTATCAAGGTCCAAGAGAGCTATGACCATCTCTGAAATTGCGTCTAAGCTAAAGAAGGACAGAACAACTGTGCAAAAGGCAGTTAAGGTTTTGTTTAGTAAGCATCTCGTTATTAGAAGACAACTCAATTTAGACAACGGCGGTTACATATATTATTACACTATTAATGATAGGGATAAACTTAAGGAGAGAATAATTCATCTCATTGATGAGTGGGCAGAGTCAGCTAAACACACTGTTCTAAACTGGCATTGATTCTGGCCTACACCTGTTTTTCAACCACTCCGTTGCTTGAAACTCTACCGCCGTTATATCTTCCTGAGTATCCTCTAATTGTATCACCAAGCACAGCTTTAAAAACTACTGCTGCTATTCTTGCTCCCAACTCTATTTTAAAGTTAATATTGCCCTCGTTTTTCATTGCAAAGGTTAACTTTCCATGGTAACCTGGGTCCGTTAAAGTTGTTTTTAAAAACACTCCGCACCTCTGCAGAGAGCTTCTTGGGTAAGTATCCTGCATGATAAAATACTTTTTCCCATTGATTTCCACTCTCTCTTTCGGGAGATTAACTACTTCCACTGTTCTAACAAGCACAAACTCTCCAGGCTTTAAAATAAAGAATTTGTCTTTTCCAAACTCTGCAACCTTCTCTAATTTTGGAGTTTGTCTGTCTTCAACGCCTAAAAAAGCTTCTCCACTTATTTTAAATATCTCACCTACTCTCACATCAAAACCAACGCCCGGATTCTTTTCTCTTTCAGAAATTCCTGATATGAAGTTGTACTTTTCATTAAGCTCTAAAATCTTACTGGCTGCGATGATCATATTGTTTTTTAACTCTCTGCTCCTTTAAAAATTTGTTGCCTTATTTTATTCTTATTTATTTTCACTGAATAAGTAATACAAAAGATTTTTATATAACCAGTTGTATGCATTTTTACCATTGGAGGTGGTTTAAATGGGTCAACAAATACAACCAATATTCATATTGCCGGAAGGAGCACAGAGAACAACTGGAAAAACAGCTCAGAAGAACAACATAGAAGCAGCTATTCAAGTTGCTGATACTGTTAGGACAACACTTGGTCCAAAAGGCATGGATAAAATGCTTGTAGACACTTTAGGAGATGTAACAGTTACAAATGATGGTGTTACAATCCTAAATGAAATAGAGATTGAGCATCCTGCTGCTAAGATGATGGTTGAAATAGCCAAGACGCAGGAAGACGAGGTAGGAGATGGCACTACAACAGCAGTTGTTTTGGCAGGAGAACTTCTGAAAAAAGCTGGGGAACTTTTAGATCAAAAAATACATCCAACCGTTTTATCAAAGGGTTATAGAATTGCAGCTGAGAAAGCCCAAGAAATTCTCAAAAAGATCTCTGAGAAAATCACAGAGAAAGACACTGAGCTCCTGAAGAATATTGCTATGACTGCTATGACTGGAAAGGGAGCTGAACATGCAAAGGAAAAGCTTGCCTCACTTTTAGTTGAAGCTGTTGTAGGCATCATTGATGAATCTGATGGGAAGAAAATAATCAACACTGAAAACATTAAGATTGAAAAGAAGGTTGGCGGCGGAATTGAGGACTCAGAACTTATCAAAGGAATTGTTCTTGACAAGGAAAGAGTTCACAGTTCTATGCCAAGGTCTGTTAAGGATGCGAAGGTCTTGTTGCTTGATACAGCAGTTGAGATAAAGAACACTGAAACAGATGCTAAGATTCAAATAACAGATCCTTCACAGCTTCAAGGATTCATAGATATGGAAGAGAAGATGCTTAAAGAGATGGTTGATAAAATACAGAAGACAGGAGCAAATGTCCTGTTCTGCCAGAAGGGAATTGATGATACTGCCCAACACTTTTTGGCAAAGGCAGGTATCTTTGCTGTTAGGAGAGTTACAAAGTCAGATATGGAAAAGCTTTCAAGAGCAACAGGTGCAACTATCGTCAGTAATCTTGACGACATAACAGAAAAAGACCTTGGATATGCAGGGCTCGTTGAAGAAAAGAAGATAGGCGATGAAGCAATGACATTCATTACAGAATGCAAGAATCCGAAGGCAGTGACTATTCTTATAAGAGGCGGAACAGACCATGTTATCGATGAAATAAAGAGAGCTATGGAAGACGCGATAGGAGATGTGGCAGCTGCTTTGAAATACGGTTTAGTTGTTGGTGGAGCTGGCTCAGTAGAGGTAGAGCTTGCTAATGAACTCAGAAAGTTTGCCAACACTTTAAGCGGAAGAGAGCAGTTGGCTGTCCAGGCCTTCGCAGATTCGGTTGAAGTAATTCCAAGAACTCTTGCGGAGAATGCTGGTCTTGACCCAATAGATATTCTTGCAGAGACAAAATCAGAACATGAAAAAGGCAACAAATGGGCAGGTATTGATGTTTTTGAGGGGAAGGTTGTTGACGCTTGGAAAGCAGGCATCATAGAACCTTTGAAGATAAAAACCCAAGCAATACAGTCAGCGTCGGAAGTTGCTATAATGATATTGAGAATTGATGATGTGATCGCCTCAGCTCCAAAGAGCTCAGGAGGACCTCAAATGCCGTCTGGAATGGGCGGTATGGGAGGCATGGGTGGTTACTAAACCCTTTTTTTTGTTCTTACTTTTATTTCTTTTCGGTGGGTTTCTTATGGAAAATTTTATAAATTGAGATGACTTGTTAACTTGAAAAAGTGGTGGTAGAATGGTCAATGAATATGAACTTATTCCTGAAGGGGAAATCTCCGAAC
>JAMOQB010000046.1 GCA_027064225.1 Candidatus Woesearchaeota archaeon
AAGAGAATTTGGCTCAAAGGAAACGGACAACCCCTCAGTTCCAGATATGTAAGGGTTTGACCTCTGAACAGAACCATTAGAGCTATTGCCACACCCTGAAAAAAACAATAAAACAGCTGCAAGCATTACCATAGACAAAAATGTTTTAGCATTCATAAAAACCACCTCAACCTTTTACTGACCTAATTATTGAAATTTGCTTATTTTCCTCCAACTTTTTATAACCATATTTTAAAATAATGCTCATAGAGGTAACATAAGGAGCAGACCCGGAACCATGAGAGAAAGTAGCTGTGCATGTAAATTGGCCCTTACCATTGACGAGGTAAACGACCTTGGGAGAGCAGGACACACTTGCTCCAGGAATAGTAACATCGCCGACATTAACCTTGTTTAAGTCCATCTTTGACGCTTCCAAGCAAGAATTTACTTTACTAGAATCAAGAACAGTTCCCCCTCCAACATTTGCAATGTTAATATTGAAGGTTGTCAGTCCTTGTCCAGGGACCTGCTGAATTCCCGTAATTGCAACTGGCGCTCCCTGACCCCCTGAGAAAGATAAGGGCTTGTTAGGATCACACTGAGCAGATGATGAGTAAGTTATAGTTGGAGAAACACAAACACTAAATGTGTGCTTTGTCTCATAAGGATAACAAACATAAAGAGAGATAGGTGTAGTGAACATATCAGAGTCCTGAGGAAGATGAGGATTAAGCTTAAAAGTAAAATCTTTTATCTCACCAGTAGGCATCACACGAGACACCCCCTTCAAAGAAAAGGAAGCTGAATTTTGACCTTCAAGGATATTTTTATCAAAGCCAACAAGGAAAACACTTGCAGTAGTGTCAAAAGTGCCCTTATTCTCAACCAAAATAGGAATGTCTAACTCTTGATTATTATAAACCTGTGGGGGAGGCGTGTTCTGAAAAAAGTGAGCTTCAACACCCTTAGTTCCCTTATCAAAACTTGATGCTGAGTTATCTGACTTATAAGAACATCCTGAAAGAACCAAGATGAGTAAGATCAAAGCACCAATCGTAAAAAGTTTTTTCATGAAAACTCACCTATTCACAAGTGAATAAAGTCCACTAATTTAAAAACTTTATCATAAATATTAACTCAACTTATAAACCTGTAACTTCTTAGAACCTGACAGGAAGTAACCATACTTCAAATCAACTGTCAATAGAGATGTGAAAGAACTGCGCATTTTCATAGGTGAAGAATAACAGGTAAAGACAGCAGTTTCAGGATTAGCACTTGAAGGCATAAGCGAGATTGAAGAAGGGTAACATTCCAAGGGCGAACCGGACAACGAAGCAGACACCTTAACCTTCCCTAAATTTTTATAATCAACAGAGCCGTCACAGAGAGACTTATAATTATCATAAGATAACACCAACCCATTACCCAAGTTTTTAACAGTAATAACAAACCTAAGCTTAATAGTATCTGATGATAGTGGAACCGGCGACTCCTTAACATTAACCACATTCACAGGACCGCCTGCAGGAGCAACATCAACAGAAGGTGAAAACCGACAGCCTCCTGAGGAGGGATTATAAGGGTTAGTGTCGATGCATAAGCTTATTTGAGACTTTGTCTCATAAGGATAACAGACCAAGTATGTCAGGAGAATATTAGTGACCTGCTGGGAAGAAGTAAGTTTTGGAGCCACAGCATCAAAGAATTTGTAAGTTGTTTCTCCCCTAAAAAAATGCGTGCTCTTCTTACCCTTTAAGTCAAAGGAAGCTGAGGGATTGCTGATCTTAGCCCCGCCAAAGTCATCTGTGCCAACAACAATGTAAGCATTGTGAATATCCAAAGCACCATAATTAGTAAGTTTAAAACCTATTTTGTAAGGAATTCCTGAATAAGTGATTTCAGGGGGAGCAGAGGGCATAAGCGAAACTACCAAAGCATCAGAACCAGTATAAGGATTAAATACATTGAAGGACGACTGTGATGAACATCCTGACAAAAACATAAGGAAAACAAAGACCAAAAACAAAGACCAAAACCTCACTTTGAGACACCTCCTGAATTAGCAGATGAGCACAGGTAATTGATCCATTGATTCATAGCTGCTTTAACAGTCGGTCGGTAAATATCTCTGTTAGTTTTATCATTAGGATCAGCTTTGGGACCTTTGTTGTAAGCATGTAAAGCACAATCCAAACGAGATGGATACGCTGAATAATTCTTACAATTATCCTCATAATTCCACTTCAAAGCCTTAGCAGCATTAACTATATCTTTATATACATTGTTATAACCAGAGGAACACCCGGTGCAACCTGCAATGTGGTCTGGGATGCCATCACCATCACCATCAGCGGCAGGGTTAGAACCAACACCTGTCTCCATTACCATAATTCCAAGGAGGAGAGCTTCCATTTGAACCTTACTAAAACCGGGAAGTCCATACTTAGAAGCCCCATCTTCCACACCCCTCTGAATCTGCTGAGCATAAAGTGAAGAAGTAAACTGCTTAACATACTTTGACGGCGGAAGATTATTTGGATCAATGTTAAGCGAAGAGCAGTCCTTAGAAAAATTCTGGTCTGCAAAGGATGATGAACCATCATAACTGTAAGGACGATTGGACTCATCAGGTTTATATATGGGAATGTCATTGGAAGAGTTAAGTTCATACTCATAATTTACAGAAACATCAATGTGCGGGGTCCAAACAGGAAACTGAGAATTAAACTTGGAAACCTTAATTCCACAGAAGAAGGAAAGAACACTTGAAACGGGGGAGTTAAGTTTGAATGATGGGTCCAATGAATAAACGCCGTTGCCTTTTTCAACAAAAGGACAATAAGGCTTCTTAGGAATCAGAACCAAACCATCGGGGAGAGAAATATTCATATAATTAATCTTCAAGATAGCACCATTAGCGGAATACCACTGATTGTTCAAAGCAAATATGAGAAAAGCAGAGTTTTCCTTTGCACGAGCAGCGAGAGGCATTTGACTTATTCTCATACCAAGATTAATAGGGCCATCATTGTAATAAGCAACTTGACTTGAGTTTATTTCAAAAACAAAAGGCAAAAAATTGGTTCCATAAACTGACTCCAACGCGTTCCTAAGCGTAGACTTCATAATCACCAAGCGAAGATCAGATGTCGTCGTGAAATTAAAACGAACACCTGTCTCAATAGTGTTCATCAAATAAGTTGAAGGAATTGCAACAGCATTGCACATAATAGGAACAACACCATTACTCAAATCCGACATGTATATTTTTTTAGGAGACACATTAAAGTTAACCCCTTCAAAAGAGGTTTCGCCCTCAACACTGCAGAAGGGATAAACAACAACATCTGGATAAAGGTCAAGATTGATACCTGTAAGAGTAGATGAGAAGTCAAGAGGATCACCAACCAAAACATGATGAGCATACATCAATTGAGGAGTAGAAAGCATCATACCGACCTGAGGCCCCTCTGACTCCCCCATAGGGCAGTTCCCCTCAGCACAATCAACTTGATGCTGAATATATTCCCGACTAGATTTAACAAGCTTAGCAAACTTAGTGTTGTAAGTGTGAACTCCCCGAGCGAGCTTATCATGAGTTGTGTCCTGCCAAGGAGTGGGTGTGTTTTTATGAGAAAATGCGTCAATGACAGGTGAGGAAATATACGATGCCAATATAGCGAGAGAAGCAAAAATAAAAATAAGTGAGAGTGTTCTTAAAAAAGAATTCTTTGATAACTTGAAAACAATAAGAGAAATAATGAGGAGAATACTTGCAACAGACCAATTGTGAGAAAGAAAAACAAAAATAGAAGCAACAAACATGCCAACAACAAAAACCCACTTAAAGACAGTTTTTATAAGCTCAGAGTGAGAACCAACTTTGCCTAAGCCAGAAACAATAAAATTTTTAATGGCTCTTCCCCCTGAAGGCTTTGGAGCAGTCTCCTGAGTATCCCCCTCTCTATTTGGATCTTCTTGACTATTAAGATTAACATTAGATTCATCAACCAAAGCAACACCTCTTTTTTAATAAGCAAGAGCGGAAGTTTATTAATTTATCTTTCAAAAGCAACAACCATCTTCGTTATTTCCAAAGTATCATACGGCACAATCTTAATGGAATTATCATAAACCTGCAGAGACGCATTGTCCAAAACAGTAGAGTAATGAGAACTTGTTGTATAAAATCCTGTCTTATAACCATTCAGATAGATAAAACCCTGCTTAGGTGAGTCATCAGAAAATGTGAGGTTTAGAACAACCTTCGCACCGCCACTCCTAATGAGGTCATACTGCTCTGGAAGAAGTTTAAAGAAGAATATTGGTAAGTAAACACTCTTTAACTTTGGAACTATATGAATATCATATATCAAATAATTTCCACCTGTTGTCTCAAAAGAAACATAATTAATACCCGAAGACAATTGAGAAACCGGGAAGTCCAACTTTCTAACATTATCACAATCAGGAACAGTTGACGAGAGATTAAAACCATTTATTGAAACAGAAAGTTTCCCCTCCGCAGGTCCGAAGCACTTAACAACATATTCCAACGAAGCACTGTCAAAAGTTGACAGAGCGTCCCGAGAGATGATAAAAGGTTCAGAAGCAGATGCCTTGCTGAAGTCCGTAACATAAGATGTTATTTTAAAGTTTGAAATGTCATAAAAGTCAGATAACAAGAATCCGCGAGAAACATGGAAAACAAGAACATTTTTCCCATTCTGCAAATAATCAGTAAGGTCAATAGGCTGCGGGTTGGGTGAAGACAAATCAAGACTTGCAACATCATAACCATTAAGGGTTATATACAATATTCCTCTGTGTCTGGGAGAAGTAAAGGACAGCAGAACATTCTTATAGCGGGAAACATCTTGAACATTAAAGATGATCGTTTTGTCATGAGTAGAAAACAGATTTGAACTAACAACAAAAGGATTGACTTTTTTAATGACTTCTGCTTGAGTAACCACCTTAACAACAACATCATTAACATAGTAGGACTTCTTAAACTGCATAGAATCCTGATGAGGCGACTTAAGTAAGCCAGGGTGAGCAGTTAATAGAACAACTTGCTGAGAAGTTAAACTGTCCAAAGTCGTGGAAGAGTCTGAAGTATTTAATCCGAGAAATTGGTCAGAATCAGGAGCAAGGAGTATATAAAACACAAGGAGAACTCCAATAACAATAACTAAAGTGCCTGCCATACTAGCATTTGTAGAGACAATCTTACCATCCGCGCGCTTGTTCTTAAAACCAAACATAAAACCACCTCAGGATATTTCAACTATCCAATGATTAACTTTAAATAGTTTTAGTATAAATTATTTTCTATTTAGGGATAACCATGAAGATAATAAAAAAGGATTTGAAACAGAGATTAATAAGGGTCAAAGTAGAAAACAAAGATGACCTCTGGTACCTACATAAGATAATAAAAAGAGGCGACTTAATAAGTGCAACAACAACTCGTAAGATAAAAAAGGGCAATGAAAACATAAGAAAGAAAATATTTGTCAAAATAGAAGCTGACAAAAACAAGTTTGAAGATGGAAACTTAAGGATAAGTGGAAAAATAATAGAATGCAACGATGGGGACATACCTCTGGGAAACTACCAAAGCATAAACATTGAAGAGAACACAATTGTAACAATAGAAAAGGAAAACTTTCTCAAAAGAGAACTGAATGAACTAAGCGAAGCAAGCTCAAAGCCATACAACATACTCATCGCAGTGTTTGACAGAGAGGAAGCATTGTTTTACAAAGTAAGCAAGAGAGGATACGAAATTCTAAGCAAGATAAGGGGCGATGTGAAGAAAAAAGATTTTGAAGAACATATTAAAAAAAGCTTCTTCAAAGACATAAGCGAAAAACTCAAAAAATACAATGAAGAGATAAAACCTGAAACCATAATCATAGCAAGTCCAAGCTTCTGGAAGGAATACCTCATAAAAGAACTTGACGAAGGTGTAAAGAAGAAAACAATCAGTGCAACATGCAGCTCAGTAGGTGAAACAGCAATAAATGAGATAATCAAAAGACCCGAAACAGAAACAGCACTAAAAAAAACAAGAATAAAAAAGGAAGAAGAAGAAATAGACAAGATATTAAAGTTAATCTCCCAAAATGGAAAAGTGGCTTATGGAAAAGAAGAAGTTCAAAAAGCTGTGGAATTTGGAGCTGTGAAAAAACTTCTAACAACTACAAGAAAAATAGAAGAAGATGAAGAAGCAGAGGAATTAATAAGAAAGGCAGAAGCACAAAAAGCAGAAACATCAATTCTTGACTCAGAATTTGAACCTGGAAAGCAGCTTGACGGATTAGGCGGAATCGCAGCAGAACTGAGATTCAAAATTAACGATTAGAGAATAAATAAAGCAAAACACTGAAACAGAATTGTAAAAAACATTTATTTTAGTAAAAAATGAACGCACATCACTTTCTAAAAATGACAAAATAAAGTAAGTTTTATATATGTGTTGTCATTAAACTACTGTGAGCATAGCTCAAAAAAAAGGGGTGAGAGGTAATTGTACTTATTATACTCACAGAAACGCAGGGATAACAAACCCTTAAAAAAGGAGGCAACAAAATGGCAATGGTAAAAGATGAATTTTTAAACAGGATCAGGCACTTTTTTTCTTTGAACCTGTACGAAGCCAAGATATGGCTTGCACTGCTAAGCAGAGGCGTCGCAACAGCAGGCGAGCTGAGCGACATAGCCAATGTGCCCAGGTCAAGAAGCTACGATGTTCTAGAAAGCTTAGAGAAAAAGGGCTTTGTAATAATGAAGTTTGGAAAACCAATAAAGTATATAGCAGTCCAGCCCGAAGAGGTTGTTGAGAGAGTTAAAAAATACATGAAAGAAGAAGCAGAAAACAGAATAAAAAGATTGGATAAGATAGGGAGGACAGAGCTCCTCGATGAATTAAAGAATCTCCACAAACAGGGAATTGAACTCGTTGAGCCAACTGACCTGTCAGGAAGCTTAAGAGGAAGACACAATTTGTACAACCATATGGAAACAATGATTAAAGGAGCAGAGAAAACTGTAACAATAATGACAACCAGCGATGGATTTATAAGAAAAGTGGAAGGACTAAAACCCATATTTGAAAAAGTCGCAAAGAGAGGAGTCAGAATAAGAATTGCAGCACCGATAACAAAGGAAGGACTAAAAGCAGCTAAAGAAGTAGAAGGCATAGCAGAAGTGAGAAGAGCTGACACAAAAGCAAGATTCATAGTTGTTGACGGTAAGGAAATGATGTTTATGGTTATGGATGACAAAGAAGTTCACCCAACATATGATATAGGCATTTGGGTAAACACACCCTTCTTCGCCTCAGCGTTG
>JAMOQB010000047.1 GCA_027064225.1 Candidatus Woesearchaeota archaeon
GGTGGTTACTAAACCTTTTTTTGTTCTTAATTTTTATTTCTTTTCGGTGGGTTTCTTATGGAAAATTTTATAAATTGAGATGACTTGTTAACTTGAAAAAGTGGTGGTAGAATGGTCAATGAATATGAACTTATTCCTGAAGGGGAAATCTCCGAACTTAAAAAAGAAATTAAAGAGTTAAAATCTCACATAAAGAATTCTTCTAATTCAAGTAAAAAACAGGAGGACCCTACAAATCAACTTATCCTTGCCATAAAAGAGCTTACACTTGTTTTTAAGCAAGCAGTTAATGAGTTAAAAAAAGAGGATGACCAAAACTCAGATAATTCTTCTGATGGTTCAAAATCAGGTAAGGAAAAACGTAACTCTAAGCATAGCTCTCAAGGAGACGCAGAACTTAATGAAAAAATAAATGTTCTCATAGACCAGAACAACAAGATTGCTAAGGGAATAGTGGCTCTTGCTGACTTATTGGAGAACAATCTCCAAAAACTCACAGAGGGCTTGCTGCAACAACCAAAGATAAAATACATAAGAATACCTATACCCCCACAAACACAGGGTGTTCAAAGCAACACTCAGAACCCTTACGCTCAGTATCCTCAACAAAATACTCCCCCGCAAAATTATCCTTATCCTTACAACAATCCAAACCAAAGTGTTATGCAGAACTCCAATTACAATCAAAATGTAAATTCAAATTCGACCATGCAAGCAAAGCCAATTCAAAACCAGCAGTTGAGCAATGCTCAACTTAAGGGTCAAGTAATCCCAAAAGCACCAACTCCAATAAAACAAAACACTCCGTTAAAGCTGAAGCCAAAAAAGAAGAGGCACATACTGAACTTCTAAAATGGTTAACCTAAAAAAATTTAAGAGATTCCTTATTCTTCTTGGAAAAAGCAGTGAAGCTTTGAGTGATTCTGAAAACAATTCTGAGAACAATCCTGCAAGTTTGACTTATGAACAAAAGATAAAAGAATTACTTGTTGCAATCAAAAAATTGAAGGAGCAGGACAAACCCTTCTTCATATATGCAACTCATAGGTTAGAATATTTAAAGAGCATATCCAACCAGAAAAAGAAAGAGTTAATTGTAGATGAACTTTACCTTGATGCTAAACGAAGATTAATTCAAGATAAAGAGACGCTTAAGATTAATAACTTGAAAAAACGCATCATGCTAAAAGAGCAATTACTCTCCCTGAAAAGATTTCTGTCAGATGTGAAAACCTTTGAAAAAAAGTATAATTTAAACAGCGTTGAGAGAAAAAAAATTAAGGCAATAAAGGAGAGAATTGCGAAAATAATTTGTATTATAAACAAAAAGTTAGACGATTTGTCCAAATCCAAGAATTCTCTAAACAACAAAGAGAGGAAAAAGAAGGGGAAGAAAAATCAAAAAGAAAAGGAGAACAAAGAAGAAGTAAATAAGAGAAAATCAAAAACAAAGAAGTATAGCAAGAGCAAAACGGCAAAGAAAAGAGAAAAGAATAATAAGAGACAAAAGCATGTGAAAAGCACAAAGAAGAGAAACAGAAGCACGAGAAAAAACAGGAGTAAAAAATATAAGAAATAAAGGAAATAAAATAAAGAGAATAGTTTAATGAGAATTCTTAAAGGTTGGAGCCAATAATCTTTATGACATCAATCATCCTGTTGCTGTATCCCCACTCATTATCATACCAAGCAACGACCTGCACAAAGTTGCCATCTATGACCTTTGTTAGAGAAGCATCAAATATTGCAGAGTGAGGATTGCCAACAATATCACTTGATACAATTGGTTCTTCAGTATACTCCACAACACCTCTTAGATGATACTTTGAAACATTCCTAAACAGCTCATTAACCTCCTCAACTGTAACCTGTTTTGCGACCTTGCAGTCAAATACAATTATGCTCCCATCTGCAACAGGAGCTCTTATAGCCATACCCCTTAACCTCCCTCTAACATCTGGAACAACAAGCTCAACTGCCTTCGCAGCACCAGTTGTTGTAGGCACTAAGTTGATGGCAGCGTGCCTCGCCCTTCTTAAATCATGATGCGGGCCGTCAACAATCCTCTGATCAGCTGTGTATGCATGCACAGTTGTTAAGAATCCGTGCATAACATGAAAATTGTCATTCAACACCTTTATGATTGGAGCTGAGCAGTTTGTCGTGCATGAAGCATTGCTTATAATGTTGTCTCTATTCTTGTCATAAAGATGCTCATTAACGCCCTTTACTATTGTTATATCAGGGTTCTCTGCGGGAGCAGATATCAAAACCTTTTTAGCACCTGCTCTTAAATGTTTAGCTGCTAAATCCCTCTTTCTAAAGAAGCCAGTGCTTTCAACAACAACATCTATATTCAACTCTTTCCATGGAAGCTTTTCAGGGTCTCTCTCTGCGAAGACCTTTATTTCTTTGTTATTCACAATCAACGCATCAGATGTGTAAGACACTTGACCATCAAACGGGCCGTGAACAGAGTCGTGCTTTAAAAGATGAGCTAATGTCTTTGTATCTGTTAAATCATTTACAGCAACAAACTCAATATTTGGATCTTTATACCCGGCTCTGAAGACCATTCTTCCAATCCTTCCAAAGCCATTGATCGCCACTCTTACCATTTTATCACCTGTTGAAACACTTCTTATGATTATATTAAAACTTTTGTTTTAACTTGTAAGAAAATAAAAAAGGTTTTTCGAGGAAAAACACTCTGTTTCATAAAATAGAAAAATAGCTGAACCTTTATGAAAACCTTTTTATAAAACTGCAAATACTTTATTTAAAAAATGAAGTCCAAAGGCAAAACAGGGATGAAAAAATCCAGCTCAACAAAAAAGAGTTCATCTAAATCAGCTAAATCTCTAGCTAAAAAATCCAGCTCAAAAACTTCTAAGAACAAAGCAACTTCTCTAAAAGGTTACGAGCTTATCATCGCTGAGAAGCCAAAGGCAGCCGCTAAAATCGCGTTTGCATTAGCTGACAAGGGCACTTTGAAGAAGAAATCATATGATAAAATTCCTTATTATGAGTTGAAGATAAACGGTAAACCTGCAGTTGTTGCATCCGCGGTTGGTCACTTATTTACTCTTATGGAGAAGGGAGGCAACAAGTGGACATATCCTGTCTTTGATGTGGAGTGGGTGTCAACCTCTAAAGCTCAGAAGAATGCCGCCTATGTCAATAAATACATTAAGCTTTTGAAGGAGCTTGGTAAAAATGCGTCTGAAGTTACCATAGCAACAGATTATGATATTGAGGGGGAAGTTATTGGTTTAAATGTGGTTAGGTTCGCTTTAAAAAGAGAAGATGCTAATAGGATGAAGTTCTCAACTTTAACACCTTCAGAGCTTAAGAAAGCTTATGAAAATAAATCCAAAACTCTTGATTGGAGCCAAGCAAAGGCAGGGGAGACAAGACATCTTCTTGATTATTATTACGGTGTTAATGTGTCTAGAGCCCTGACCTCCTCAATAAAAAAAGCAGGAGCTTTCAAAGTTCTGAGCTCCGGTAGAGTTCAAGGTCCAGCTCTAAAAATTATAGTTGACCGTGAGGAAGAGATAAGAAAGTTCAAACCTCAAAAGTATTGGCAGGTCTTCCTAAAAGCTAGCACTAAAAACAAAGAGATTTTGGAGGCGGCTCATAAAAAAGATAAATTCTTTGACAAAGAAGAGGCAGAAGCATCAAAGAAAAGAGCTCAAGTCCCAGAGGCAGTTGTTCAAGAGAAAAAAACAACTCAAGTTAAAATCAAACCTGTTGTGCCTTTTGACTTAACAAGTTTGCAGATGGAGGCATATAGGAATTTTAAAATCAGTCCTAAGAGAACTCTTGAGATCGCTCAGGACTTATACATTGAGGGATTAACATCTTATCCAAGAACAAGTTCTCAGAAGCTCCCATACACTTTGGGATTCAAGAAAATATTTGAGAAGTTGAGTGAACAGCAGGACTATAAAGATTTAGTGATGAAGATTCTGAGTAAGAAGAAGCTTTTACCACACGAGGGCAAGAAGTCCGACCCTGCACACCCCGCTATTTATCCAACGGGCATAAGACCAAAAACACTTGATGAACAACATAGAAAAGTTTATGACTTAATAGTCAAAAGGTTCATGGCAGTGTTCGGCGAGCCAGCTGTTAAAGAGAATGTTAAAGTCACCTTAAATGCAGGAGGAGAAATCTTTATTGTAAATGGTTCAAGAATTTTGAACCCTGGTTGGACAGAGTTTTATTCCCCTTATTATAAATTTACTGATAAGCTGATTCCAAATGTTGAAGAGGGTGAAAAGCTCAAAATACTCTCTGTTGAACTTGTTGAGAAAGAGACAAAACCGAAGCCCAGATACACGCAGGCCTCTCTTGTTTCTGAGCTGACAAAGAAGAATTTAGGGACGAAAGCCACCCGAGCTCAGATAATTGATACTTTATTTAAGAGGAGGTATGTTAAGGGTGAGAGAATTGAAGCCACTGAGCTTGGAATTCAAGCAATAAAAACCTTGCTCAAATACTCTCCGCTTCTTTTAGATGAAAAACTTACAAGACACTTTGAAGATGAACTTGAGAAAATTAGGGAGGGGAAGGTTAAACCTGAGAAAGTGGTTGAAGAAGCTAAGAAAGTGGTTTCAAAGATTCTGTCGCAGTTCAAGAAGAATGAACTTAACATTGGCAAGGAGCTTAGGCAGGCGAATAGAAACACGAGCACTGAGAAGGTTGTTGGTAAATGCCCTGTTTGTCATGTTGGGGATTTAGTTATTAGGCACAGCAAGAAGACAGGTAAGCAATTTATAGCATGCAACCAATACCCAAAGTGCAAGACAACTTTCTCACTGCCTCAAAATGCACTTGTAAAACCTACAAATGAGAAGTGCCCGCACTGCGGATGGCCCTTAGTTCTTGTTATTAGGAAAGGAAAGAGGCCGTGGAAGCTATGCTTTAATCCGAACTGTCCAAGCAAACTTGAGAAAGAGAATTAGAGGCAAAACTCTCAGCAAGAAGTATAAATACAGGGAAAACTATTTAAACATAGAGTTATTCTAAATCTTGTAAAATCACAAATGTTGTACTCTATATTGAATACTCTTTTAGAGGTGGAATCATGAAACTGAACCGAGAATTTTTCCTTATTGCAATGCTGTCTTTTCTAATGTTGTCCTTGTCTTTGGTTAATGCTCAGAGCTTTTCTGTTCATGTTCAACCGATAAATAAGACTATAAGACAAAATGGCATAGCATCTTTTAAAATTACCATTATTAATGGTCCGGAGTATAATCACATACGACTTGTTCCTATAAACGATCCTTCCAAATGGTCATTTGTCCACACAACTCCTGATTACATCTATCTCTCAGGGTTGAATCTTCAACCAAACGAAACGGTTTCTTTCAACTTGTTTGTCAAAACGCAATATTCTCCATCTTCTCAAATAGAACCTGGAAGTTATGCCATTGCTTTGAAGCTTAAATCTGATTCAGGGTTTGTCGTTCAAAAGCTTCTTCCAATAGATGTTCTCCCATTTACACCAACATTGGAGGATTACACTACTTACATTTCTATGAATGCTGATCTTCCAAATGTTATTGACCCGCGGGAAATGAATTATCTCACAGTTAGCTTCACTAACAAAGCAAATTTTCCCCTTTTAGCTTTGAAGCTTAAAATAAACAGTTCAATATTCTCAACCTCAAAAATTATAAGCTTGGATGCCAACGGCAGGAATCAGTTCAAGTTTCTTATAAACTTAAGTCCAAGAATAAAACCTCAAAGTGGTTTGTTGTCTGTTAAGCTTTTCACTCCGTCCAATCAGCTTATAACTCAGCTTGATGTACCATACAGAATTCTTAATTATTCTCAGTTTAAGCAGGAGAGCTCTGTTAAGAGAGGTTTTTTGAAGAGAAGTATTACTTTAAGAATAAGAAACATGGGTAATGCTCCTGGAAAGGCAGAGGTTAAATACCCGGTAAGGTTGTTTGCTTCATGGTTTACCAGTGCAGATGGGGCTTCCTACAAGTTTATTGATGGGAAGCGTTACCTTGTTTGGACTTTTGACCTCAAACCAAATGAGCAAAGAGTTGTTTCAGTTAATGAGAATTTTACACCTCTCTTTATAGTAATCCTCCTCGCACTTTTAGGATATGTATTTTATTATTTCTTCATAAGAAATCCAATTGTTGTAAAGAAGGAGGCTCATATTATCAAACTTAAAGAAGGTGGCATATCAGAGCTTAAGGTTTTCATACACATAAAAAATAGAAGTGCTAAGGTCTTTGAAAATGTTGTCCTCTTGGATAAACTGCCAAAGATTGCTGAGATTGATAAGACAATAAAAGCAGGCACTTTAAAGCCATCTAAGATAATCAGGCACAGTGTCAAAGGGACTGTAATTAAGTGGGAGATAGGAACCCTTGACAAGTTTGAAGAAAGAATAATTAATTATACAATAAAGTCAAAGCTTTCCATACTTGGATGGTTTAAGCTTCCCTCAGCAGCTGTGAAGTTCAAGCATAAGAACACAACATTTGTTACAAAATCAAACTCTGTCCGCTTAGAAGTTCCAAAGCCAGAGGAGAAGTAAGAACCTTTTTTATTTATCTTGTTTATTTCTTATAAAAAGATTTTGTCCATGCTTCTTTATAAAATTCTCTTTCAGTATCTAAAACTTTTGAGAGGACACTATCCAATTCAGTGACTCCTCCATCACTAATTTTTTCTCTGTAAGTTCTTAAGAAGGTATTGACCGCTAAGATTAATGTTTCGTAAATGTTTTTTGTATCTTTATTTAGAATTAGCTGTAAAAATTCAATATCAAAAACAACCTCTGCTTTTCCTATCTCATTGCAGGTTACAAGGTGCTTGTCTCCTATTGTAAAACCTACAAGGTTAGGATTTCTTCTCAGCACTTCTATTTCCCTTTGGGTGAGAATTTCCTCTATTGTTTTTCCCTTTTTCATTCTAACTCCTCACAGAAGCTCAGTAACTCCCTCATCTTCATACTTGACCAATCTTATTCCAAGCCCTGCTTTCAGTATTGATGCGAGTATAAGCATATGCTCTTCTCCTGTCCCTGATGACATGTTTAAGGCAACTTCAACACCCACAACTTCCTTGT
>JAMOQB010000048.1 GCA_027064225.1 Candidatus Woesearchaeota archaeon
CCTAAAAGCAGCTAAAGAAGTAGAGGGCATAGCAGAAGTGAGAAAAGCTGACACAAAAGCAAGATTCATAGTCGTTGATGGTAAGGAAATGATGTTTATGGTCATGGATGACAAAGAAGTTCACCCAACATACGACATAGGCATTTGGGTAAACACGCCCTTCTTCGCCTCAGCGTTGGAAGAACTCTTTGACCTTGCATGGAAAGACATGAAAGTCGTGACAAAAGCAAGAGTTAAAAGGTCAAGAAAATAAACAAAAATTTTTCTTTTTTATTAAAAACATCACTCCAAAATAAAAAAATTTATATATCTCTTTAAAATTTGCCGCGAATAAAATGAGCTTCAAAAAATATGCTGCATTAATTGGTGCAATTGCAATTCTTGGGACTACAGGTTACACTGGAAGAATAGGAGCGGTAACAAAAAGACATACAACACAAAGCAAACTTGAAGTAATGGTTAAACAAGACAACTGGACAGGAAAAGGAATAGGTGCATTATTGAAGTTCAACGAAGAAAGCAACAAGGAAAATAGAAATGGAGAAAATAAAAATAAGGAGTACCTTCCTCCAAAGATAATGTACAATTTTTTGTATAAGAAGGGGATAGAAATAGACAATAAAAACAATAAAAACTTGTTCTAATAGCTCTTAACCCTCCCTTTTAGTCAACGATAAAAAAGAGATTTATAAAACTTGTGAAACAAATTTCAACATTTCATAATAGAAAATGTTAAATATATGTCTTATTTACTAAAAGAGAGCCCTATGAATGCAAAAAAGATAGCGGACAGCTTACACCCTTTAGAAAGAAAAGTCATAATATACTTAAAGGAAAGCAAAAACATAAAAGAGCTCTCGTCAATAACCGGACTTAAAACAGTTGAAGTGATGAGAGCCATACAATGGCTGAAGAATAAGAGATTAGTAGAAACAGAAGAGAACAAAAAAGACATTGTAAAAATTGATGAGAATGGAAAGGAATACTTGAAAAAAGGCCTGCCGGAAAGGATATTTCTAAACACAATCGGTTTAAAAACAGTTACTCTAAAAGACATTGAGAAAAAAACAAAACTTGACAAGAATGAAATAAGCGCAAGCATAGGCATTCTCAGAAGAAGAAACATAATCTACGCAATAAAAAAGAAAGAGCTTGAGATAAGCCTAACAGATGAGGGGAGAAAATACCTCACAACAGAACTTCCAGAGGAGAAATTTCTAAAAAAACTGCCAATCAGCATAGATGAACTGAACGAAGAGGATAAAAAAACATTGAATGAAATGAAGAGAAGAAACAAAATCATAAAAATAGAAACAGAAAAAGAGAAACGGGTAAACCTAACAGAACTTGGACAGGAAGTCCTCAAAACAGGATTTGAAGATAACATAATAAACAAAGTAACACCCAAAGTTCTCCTAACAAGAGAATGGACAAAGAAGAAATTCAGACGATATGACATACAAGCACAAGTGCCAAACGCATACTTTGGAAGAAGACACTTTGTCAATAAAGCAATAGAATATGTAAGAAAGATATGGTTAGAAATGGGATTCAAAGAGATGAAAGGGAGCATAGTGCAAACAGCATTCTGGGACTTTGATTCCTTATTCACACCACAAGACCACCCAGCAAGAGAAATGCAGGACAGCTTCTTCTTAGAAAAACCTGAAAAAGGAGAGCTGCCAAACAGGAAAATAGTTGATGCAGTAAAGAAAGTGCATGAAAACGGAGGCAACACAGGAAGCACCGGCTGGGGGTACAAATGGAACCCCGAAAGAGCAAAAGAACTCGTGCTCAGAACACACACAACCGTACTCAGTGCAAGAACATTAGCATCGATGAATGGACAGGTTGAACCGGCAAAATACTTCTCAATAGGAAGAGTATATAGGAATGAAACTCTCGACTGGAGCCACTTATTTGAATTCAACCAAACAGAAGGCATAGTCATAGGAGATGTAAATTTCAAACACCTCATAGGATACTTAAAAGAATTCTTCAAAAAGATGAACTACAACAAAATAAGGTTAAGACCTGCATACTTCCCATACACAGAAATGAGCGTTGAAGTTGAGGTCTTTGATAAAGAACATGACTCCTGGCTTGAACTCGGAGGGGCAGGAATGTTCAGACCCGAAGTTGTGAAAACCTTAACAGGTGAAGACACACAAGTCCTTGCATGGGGACTTGGACTAGCAAGGATAATCAAAAACTATTACCAAATAAACGACATAAGGGAAATATACAAAAATGATATTAAAAAACTAAGAACAATAAAAGAGTGGATGCTGTAAAATGCCAACCCTAACATTTGAAAAAAAGGACCTGCTGAAACTCATAGGTAAAAAGATAAGAGACAATGAGCTAAGTGAGAACATAAGCTACCTTGGCACAGACCTAAAAAGAATAGACAAAGATGAAATAGTCGTAGAGATATTCCCAAACAGAACAGACATGCTCACCATAGAAGGATTTGCAAGAGCACTAAAAGCATTTATGGGAATAAAAACAGGAATAATAAATTACAAAGTAAATAAGAGCAAAGAAAAGATAATAGTTGAAAACAATGTAAAAAAGGTCAGGCCCTACATAGCAGGAGCAATAATAAAAAATGTTAAGATAAAAGAAAACATAATAAAATCATTAATGCAAGTGCAGGAGAAAATACACCAAACATATGGGAGAAACAGGAGAAAAGTTGCAATTGGCATACATGACTACGATAAAATAGAGTTCCCACTGAAATACAAATCAATACAACCAAGAAAAATAGAGTTCATACCACTAAACGAAAACGAACCTATGAATCTGAATGAAGTTCTTGAAAAGCATCCAAAAGGAAAAGCATACTCCTGGATATTAGAAGGAAAAGAAAGATATCCCATCCTGCTCGACAAAAACAATGAAGTTGTGAGCTTCCCACCAATAATAAACAGTTCAAGGACACAAGTCACAACAAACACGAAAAACCTATTCATAGAAGTAACAGGAGAAGATGAAAAAGCCGTTGAAAAAACACTCAACATAATCGTAACATCATTAGCAGACAGAGGAGGAAAGGTATACTCAATAAAGATAAACAACAGAGAAACACCCAACCTAAAACCGAGCACAATAAGAGTCAAACCAGAATACATCTCAAAAATACTTGGAATAGAACTAAATGAGAGTAAGCTGAAAAAACTCCTGAGAAAAATGAATATGGACTACGAGAAGAAAAAAGCAGTGGTGCCCGCATACAGAACAGATATACTACACGCATTTGACATTGCAGAAGAAGCAGCAATAGCATACGGCTACAACAAAATAGGAGGAGAACTCCCAGAGATAAGCACGATAGGGGAAGAAGATGATGAGTACAAATTCGCAAGAAAGATAAGCGAGATACTCATTGGATTCGGACTTCTGGAAACAAACACAAACAACATAACCAATGAAAGCGAAGAGAAAAAAGCGGGCTTCAAAGGAGACCTCATAAAAATAAAAAACTCAGTGACAATAGGCTACACCTCACTAAGAAAACACATAATTCCATCACTACTAAAAGTTCTATCAGAAAACAAACACTACGACTACCCACAGAACATATTTGAAATAAACACAGTATTCACAGAAGACAAGAAAACAGAAACAGGAATAAGAGAAGAAAAAAATCTTGGAATAATTCTGTGCGGGAAAGACGCGGATTTCACAAAGATTAAACAGATAATAAATGCCGTGCTCAGAACCACAAACACAAACTTTGAAATAGAAGAGCACAGTTCTGAAACATTCATACAAGGAAGAGCAGCAAAGATAATCATCAACAAAAAAGAAGTAGGATTCTTCGGAGAGCTAAACCCACAAGTCATAGAAAACTTCCAACTAGACATGCCGACAGCAGCAGCCGAGATAAAGATAACAGAACTGATGAAATCAAGGTAAGGAAGAGAAAGAACAAGTTTAATATTCTTAAACAGGAGGGTGTATTAAATAAATATCTTGATACAATGAAACTATTTTGTATAAATCTCCTGAAGTTTTTTCAATGTTAAAGGTTTATTCCCTGAACTTAATTGTTCTGCATTTTGAGAAAAACTTTTAATGTAAGACAAACAATCCTTTCTTCTTTTATCATTTGATAAATAACATGCATAAATAAGCTCTTTCCTCAAATCCTCCAGATTAATTTCAATTACCATTTTCTTTGATTCTTAAAATATGAAAAAATAATAAAAGCTAAGAGAGTAATTTTTTCTTGAGTTTTTGTAGTAAAGGTCCGAATCTTTCCTGTGCTTCTTCTATAAGTTGAGATTCTATTTTAGCCATCTCTGAGACTATTTTATACTCTTCACTTTTCTTATCCAGAGCACTTAAGACATCGTTAATTTCTTGATGCATACCTTTCCAATCCCAAACTACCTTTTCTATTTTCCTGATTATTTCTTTTTTATCCATTTTTCACTTTTCCCAATCAAAAGGTTCATGAATATTATCTATAATTGGTTTTCTATTTCCGTTATCATAAATTGTTTTAATATTCAAATGGTACACATTCATTCCCCTATGAGGTGCATCCGCTCGGATTCTAAAATATAGATCATGTCCATCAACAGTTAATTTATCGTATACATAACCTGTTCCTAATCCAAAATCCTTCCCAAATCCGGGGGATCAAGAGGTTTTCCACCATACAACGCAGTTGTTCCTGATGTGTAAACGTCTATTGTTTGGTATTTTCTTTCTTGTTTTATTCTCGGAACAAGTTCTAACATCTGTTCTAATTCTAATAACGTATTTCAAATATAAATAATTTCCGCTTGAACTTATCAGAAGATTTTCAAAATAATTTTCTCGTTTATAATTAGAAAAGATAGAAGCCTCTTCTACTATAAAATCAAGAGAGAACTAATTAATAAGTAAATCACATGTCCTTATTTTCATTTTTAGTTTAATAAGAACTAGTTAGTATGGAAGACGCTCTCAACTTATCTAAAGAATCTTCTGCAGTTCAATTAGTTTTGTAATAGTGTAGTCAGGTATGAAGATTATCTCTTGTTTTTCTTTTCTTCTCCAAATAGTTTTCATTAATAAAAATCTCGCCGCTTTTAGATTGATCAAGGTATCATCAATTAAGTAGCAGTTTTGTGGCTTTACCTTTGCTTTCTCTACAAATATTTTATATAATTCTTCATCAGGTTTTCTTGTCCCGTATTCTCCACTAAAAATAATAACTGAGAAATATTTTTCCAATCCAAATTTTTTGATCAAATAATCTCCCCAGGGTTTTGGAATATTTGACAGAATACCAAGTAAGTATCCTTTTTTCTTAAGCCACTTCACAATTTTGAATGCATCTTTATCAAGTTCAATTGAATCTAAGAAGATTCTCTCAACTTCTTTAGGAACAAATTTATCAAAATTTTCTTGGCTAATTTTTCCTAAAGTATATTTGACATACAAGTCCTTTAATCTTTCATATGATATTTTAATATTCTTTCTGTTTAGCATAGGGAAGAGCGACTTTTTTATGATGTGTCCCTCTTTGAATATATCCCCCATCAAATCAAAAACAACTACTTTCTTTTTCAAAACTCGTTTCTTATCAATGTTTAAAATTTGTAGAATTTGCTTGAAATCCTTTATAACATAATCTGCTTCCTCATTTTCTTGTTTTGAAAACAAAACACTAATAATACCAACATGATTTGCTCCTTTAATATCTTTTTCAACTGAATCTCCAACCATAACAGCATTTTCTGGCAAGCAGTTTGCTTTTTTTAATGCAAGTAAGAATATAGATGGATGAGGTTTTTCTTTTCCAGCTTCTTCACTCGTAACTATAAAGTCAATGTACTCTGAAATCTTCAACTTTTTTAATTTTTTTATTTGAATGTGAGCACCCAAATCAGAAACAATGCCTATTTTTATGTTGTTCTCTTTTACTATTCTGAGAGTTTCTCTGATATTTGGATAAAGTTTTAGATGTTTGTAAGTTTGATTCCAAAAAATTTCTGTTATTTCATCTAAAAGTTTAGGTTCTAGAGTTAAACCCAAAATTTCAAACAAACGCTGAAAATAAAGAAATCTGCTATGCATAGATGCTGTCCCATTTAATTCCAAATGAATTTGCTCTCTTGCTTCTTTGTATGTCTCAAAGAACAGTTTTTTATTAATTAAAGGATAAAGTTTTCTTAAAAATTTATAACATTCTTCTAGAGCAAGATTATATGCTTGTGAAGCATTACATATAGTATCATCGATGTCTATTAATAATAATTTTTTACTCATAAAACTAAACAATTCATGATAAATTTAAATATGTTTTGTATCTACTTATGAGCAAACAATAGGATAAAAGGAATATAAAAATTCTAAAAATAAAATAAAAAATATTATCTCTCCTCAATGCATCAAAGCAAGTCGTGAAATAAGAGGAGCAAATACTATGGCAACCATGCTCATCAACTTGATGAGAATGTTCAACGACGGACCAGCAGTATCTTTAAATGGATCACCAACAGTGTCTCCGACAACAGATGCCTTATGAGCAAGACTTCCTTTACCACCATGATTGCCGTCCTCAATAAACTTTTTAGCATTGTCCCAAGCACCGCCAGCAGTTGCCATCATAATAGCTAAAACAAATCCTGAACCTAGAGCACCAGCCAGCAGTCCAAACAGAGAGGAAGGACCAAACAAAATGCCAACAACAATTGGAGAGATTATTGCAGTCAAACTTGGGAGGATCATCTCCCTCTGAGCAGCTTTAGTTGTTATTGAAACAACACGTGCATATTGAGGCTTGTTCTTACCCTTCAAAAGCTTCAAGTGTTTAAACTGCCTCCTAACTTCATCAACAACTGCAGAAGCAGTCCTTCCAACAGCCCTCAAAGCCATGGAAGAAAACAAGAAAGGCAGCATGGAACCTATCAAGATTCCGAGCATAACATTAGGCCTCAAAATCTCGGTGACTGTGTGAGGAAAACTCGTCTTCAGAGTTGCTATCAAAGCAAGTCCTGTCAAAGCAGCTGAACCAATAGCAAAACCT
>JAMOQB010000049.1 GCA_027064225.1 Candidatus Woesearchaeota archaeon
AAGCAAAATTGAAGGGAGAAGTCAAAACAGTAGATGAATGTATGGACGAAACACCGCCAATAGTCAACAAAAATGCAAACATAAAAATGATAAGCGAAATGTTGGAGTATAGTCAAATAATTCTGGTAGCAGATAAGGGAAGCATCGTTGGAGTAATAACAAAATCAGATGTTATCCGAGGAATTTAAATAAAGTTCTTAATGAAATCTTGAAACTCCCCATCAGAGATAGACCTGCCAAAATACTTCAAAGCGGGCTCCTTCTTCATTGGGTGATTTTCAAGGAAGAAAATAGACCTATCCGCAAGAGACCTTCGGAGAACAAACCATATAAAAAAGCGGGAGTAATAATTCAGAGAATAAAAAAAGAAATCAAGAAGTTCATCCTTACGAATAGAGTTTGGAAAAGATTCAAACAAAAGCTTTCCTTCATAAACCCCCTCCTCAAGAGAGAAAACATTAAAGAGTTTGTGATTCAAACAGGAAACATCCACAAGCAGAGTTTTTTCAAAAGAGACATCCTGCTCAGAAAAAAATGAAGAAACAGACATCTCAAATAAATCCATAACCCCTGAACAAGAATGAGAAAAAGCATAAAAGAACCTCGCACGAATAAGACCAAAAACAAGAGCATCTGTATCTGAAAAACCTCGTCCTAAAGTATTCAGGTTTGACAACGCCCAGAATTTTTGATTAGGCATAAGAAAAAAGTCCTTTGAAAAACTTCTATCCTGAAAAGAGTTCTTAAGAAACTTCCTCAAAGAACGCTTGAAAGTATTGACAGAGATACTCTTAAAGGGATTATTGATAAGACCAGAAGCATAAAGCTTCAAAAGAGAAGCAAGAATCTCTTTAACACTAATGGAAAAACGCGAAGAAACCTCAAACAAGAGCTCGGGCGTAGTGTAAGGTGGCTTTTGAGAAATCTCAACAACATCCTCTTGAACAAGAGAAACTGAAACATTAACAGGAACAACAGCCCTTTTATATGACTTAGAGAGAAGTTTATCCAAATCAAAGAAGTAGGCTGCCTTGTTCTTAGGAAACTCAACAAGATTATTTCCAATAGACAAGCTTAACAAGAAGTTATCCCCAAAATTCATCGATGAAACAAGTGGAGAAAAGGTCTTTTTATCAACAGCATTGAAGAAGATTAAATCATTCATTTCCAAATTTTGTATAAGTTTAGAATCAACAGATTTAGCTTTTTTAACAGCAGAAACAACTGAACTTAAAAATAGTGGTTCAACATAATAAAACTTTCTCTTTGGAAACTTAGAATAAAAAGAGATAATAGCATTTCCTGACTGTAATGAGTCAAGGACAAAAACCACCTTCTTTGACCTCTGCATCAACTTTGAAATATTCCTAAATACTTCCTCTGAAGGAGGCTTTGAATCGAGAAAAACTCTATCAATAATAATGTCTTTTTTATTGTAAGATATTTTTTTCACTCTCGTCAGGAACCCGTAGGAAGAAACAACAACTGTGTTCAGCTCCTCAATAAATATCATTCTTTGATGGGAGTGTTCAATGAGAAAAACAGAATACTTAAACATTGAAGCAACAGAAAGTGCCTTTTCAAAACTGTCAACAATGATTAAACAGTCAAACATTAAAGCATTTAAACTTGACCTAAAAATTGGAAGGGGCTTATACATCACTTCAAAGTAAGTAAGAACTATTTAAAAAGATTGTCATTGAAATTGAGAAAGTTATTTATATAAGTTTATATATATTTGAATATAAATTTATATAATGTCCGAATAAAAAGGTAATTAAAATGAGAAAACTAAAAATACTACACTACCCAAACCTAAAAACAGTTTTAATGGTTGAAGAAGTCCTAAAAAAGGCAAACAATCCAATGATGAGAGAAGAACTCAAGAAAAAGCTTCCGCACAAAATCATGCACCAAACATTAAATGTTATTTTAACATATTTAGAGGAGAGTGGGAAAATAATCGACGGAAGAAAGGGCATAATTTGGATATATAATCCAAGCAAAAAATTGGACAAAGCAATCAGGCAGGGATTAGATTTATGAACTGAATAATCCTGTAAATGAATATAAAAGATCAAAAGGGCATCTGATGTTTAAAGGTAAAACAACAAGAATTATAATCACAGGAAGAGCAAGAGAAAAGTTCGAGAAACTAAATGCAGTCGTCGAGAATGAAATAAAAAAAGGTGTGAAAAAGAGCAGATCACAACTTCTCCTCAGAGCAATAAAGCAGAAAATAGAAATCTTAAGAAGAAATCCAGAGTATGGAATTCACATACCAAAGGACAGAATTCCTAAGAAGTATGTTAAACTTTATGATGTTAATAATCTATGGAAGATAAATTTAGTTGGATCATGGCGAATGATCTATACAATTAGAGGAAGCAAGGTTGAGATTATCTCATTAATAATTGACCTTTTCAACCACAAAGAGTACTCCAAAGAGTTCAAGTATAAAAGAAACTGACAAAGGGAGGATAAACAAATAGAAGATTCTTCAACTTAGAAAACCTTTATAAATTTTGGGAATGAACAAATATCATGCAAAGCAACTTTGACATTGATAAGAGGAATATACTGAATAAAAAGGATAAGTCAAAGAAGGGCAGTATAGACAAGCCAATCGTTGAAATCATTGACTTTCTCAACTCCTTAAAGGATTACTACACAACAAGCTCCTGTTCAGGACGAATCCTCATACTTAGAATCCCACCCGATGGAAGAAAGGACCATGTGGATTGGTTAATGACAAGCCATGAAGTAATAAGCTCTGATAGAGCAGAGGAATTTATTGCACTCATTAACAAACCTGAAAAGAAAGGAGAAATATGGTTCAAACAAGAGCCGTTGATAATTCACTGCGTAGCAAGAACCCTTGAAAAAGCGCAGAAACTACTTGACATAGCAAAGCTCTCCGGATTTAAAAAATCGGGAATTATTGCATCAACAAGAAGATTTGTAGTTGAGATAGAAGGCACAGACATTTTAAGCACAATAATTGGAAAAAATGGAAAGGTTCTCATAAATGAAGAATATATGAAGATACTGATAGAAACAGCGAATAAGAAGCTTGAAAGAAACTTAAAGAAGAAAGATAAACTCTTCAAAATGTTAAAGGAAAAATTAGCCTAAGTTATTTCTTAGTTATCAATTTGTGCATTTGGTCTACAAAATCTTTGGCCTCTTTAAAATAGGACTCATAATCAGAGGCTTTAACTTCTTTCAAATCTCTATAAATTATTTTCTTTGAAAGGTCGTAAAACTTTTGCATTGTTTTAACATACTTTTTATTTAACCTGCCTTTTCTAACAAAGGTTTCGTTAAGGAGGTCTGCTATTTGGTTAGGTGTGCCTGGGACAATGCCCTCATTCATAAGGGCTGCATGAGCGGAATCAATAACCGCCCAGTAAAGGTCAAGGACTGCCTGCATAATCTTTCTCTTTGACGCAGACAGGGTCAAAGGAGCTTTGGAGTAATAAGCCCAAACTGCCTCCTGACTTGGCCTTATCCTGCCCTGCTTCAACAACAACTGCAAGGGCTCAAAGAAGCCAGTATCAATAAGCGAAAATCCATCTCTAAGAATGTTAAGAGCTATTGGATCGCCGACACGGACATACTCCCAGAAGTGAGAAAACTTCAAAGAGGTTATGTGAAGTTTTGGACTTATCTCAGAAATAATTTTCTCAACAATCACACGATAAGCTTCAACAAGCTCAGCTGTCAATTTTGTATGAACATCATCAACAATGACTAATATATCAATATCTGAATTCTTGTTTATTTGAGAACCGCCAAATTTCATCTGCCTTGCCAAACTGCCGAAAAGAACAACCGCGCGGACAAATGTGCCAAACTCTTTATGAACGCGCCGGGCAAAGGCATAGGCAATGTCAAGCTCTTCCTCACTGTACGCCTCAGAGTTTATCTTGTTTCTATCGTCAATATTAACTCGCATAGATTAAAATAAGGAAAGTGTTTTTATTAATCTTTTTAACTTTTTAACAATGGTAAATTGAAGCTTCAAGAGAAAGATTTATATTAAAAGAATAAAGCGTTGGAAATATGAATAGAGAGTTTACTTTAGAGGATTTTAACTACGAACTCCCAAAAGAGTTAATAGCTCAAGAACATGCTATTCCAAGAGACCATTCAAGAATGATGGTTGTCAAAGATAAAATTTACCATAAGCACTTCTATAACTTGCCTGAATTTTTAGAGAGAGGAGACACGCTGGTTGTAAATAACACAAAAGTAATACCGGCAAGATTCTTCGGACATAAAGAAACCGGCGGAAAGGTTGAGATACTCTTAATAAGAAAACTCAAGGATACACAATGGGAATGCCTAATCAAAGGCAAAAAGATAAAGCAGAACTCAACGCTGAACTTCAACGGCTTCAAAGGAAGGATCGTTGATATTGAAGAAGAGGGAAAAAAGATAATTGAATTTGATAAGAGAGTAGAAGAAATTATGAAAAAAGGAAATGTCCCATTACCCCCCTACATAAAAAAGAAGCTTGAAGACCCGAACATGTACCAAACAGTATATTCAAAAAAGGAAGGTGCAATAGCTGCACCAACAGCAGGATTACACTTCACAAAAGAACTCATAAACAATTTGAAAGACAAAGGAGTGAACTTCGCAGAGATAACCCTGCACGTCAGCTTAGGAACATTCAGACCTGTGCATGACATAAAAACACACAAGATGGATGAAGAGTATTATGAAGTAAGCGAAGAGAGTGCCAAGTTAATAAATAAAACACTTAGTTCTGGAAGGAGAGTTTTCGCAGTAGGCACGACCTCTGTAAGAACACTGGAAACAGTAAGTAAAGAAGGAGTTGTTAATTCAGGATCTGGATTCTCAAACATATTCATAAAGCCGGGTTACAAGTTTCAATCAGGCATATCTGGAATAATAACAAACTTCCACATTCCAAAATCAACACTGCTCATGATGATAACCGCATTTGGAGGATATGAAAGGGTCATGAACGCATACAAAGTTGCAATAAAAGAGAGGTATAGGTTTTACAGCTTCGGCGATTCAATGTTTCTCTTCAAAGAGTAAACGCATCCGCAGTAGGACTGACGATAAATTCCAAGTTTTTTACTCTGCTCAATACTGAACAAATAAGCACCGCGCTTCTTAAAATCTGCCTGAATAAAAAACAAGCTGTAACGCTCAGCAACTTCAACACCCAACCTATTTATCAGCTCAGCGTTTTTATTAGCTCCAAGAGTTAAAGTTGTTGTAAAAAATTTAAAACCAAGCTCCTTTGCCTTCTTAGCTGTCTCTTCCAACCGCAACCTAAAACACTCGGAACACCTCAAACCACCCTCAGGCTCATCTTTAAAATTAGGAATCTTTGAAACAGAGTCAAACCACGCTTTAACATCATAAAATCCCTCAATAAATTTAAGTCCTTTCATCCTGCAAAAAGAGACAACTTGTTTCTTTCTAATTTCATACTCCTTTTTAGGATGAATGTTCGGATTGTAAAAGAAAATTACAGGTTCATAAACAGGAGAAAGCCTACTAAGAGTTCCAATCAAGCAGGGAGCACAGCATGCATGGAGTAAGAGTTTAATCTTATGCATAATAGAAGTGATTAGAACAAGTTTAAAAGTTTAGCTCTTTGAGTTGTGTGAGAGTTTTTTGACAAGGTTCAGAGACCAAGGCCACAAATGTTTGATCTTTGAACGTGCCTTTACAAAGTCATGCATATTATGAGCATCAGAATTTACAAACAGCTCAACATCATTAGAATATTCTTTGTTAAACTTAGAAACATACTTTGCAATAATAAGGTTCTCAATCATGTCAAATGGCCAAGGGATTCTCAGGGAGAGTTCAAAGCCATCCACACCTGCGAGATAATATTTCCTCAAAACATTCTCTATATCTCCAAGTGTTCTTGCTCCTTCACCGACCCCGTCTCTAGAAAGTGAATGCGGGACAATTACTTTACCATGAGCTTCATGCACTCTTTCAACAATCTCTTTAAAGCTGAGATTTCGCAGACCACTCAAAGGTCTGTCGTAGCCGTAAATAACTATGTGGCCATCTTTCGGCCAGATCTCTTGACCGCGATAAACCTTAACAACCTTATTGTTCCTGCCCTTATACTCCAAGTGGTCGCCCTTGTCCTCTAAGAATCGCTTAAGCACAACATCGTAGAAGTTGAAAGTGTCGTTGCCCAAATATTCACTCAAGTCCCCTTTAACTCTATCAAGATTATAATCTAAACAACTTCCTTTATCAGTGTAAACCCAATCATTAACTGGAGGAACCTTAAAGTTCGCATTAATCTTTTTGGCAAGTTCTGAGAGCGAACTCGAGTTAGGAAAGAAATCATCGTGAAATGTAGATGCAATTTCAGATACGCCCTGTTCAATTAGTTTATCAAAAGTTTCTGTTACCAACTTCTCAAAACGGCTTTCGATTAAATCGTTTAGGTTATAGCTCTCTTTTAGTTCCTCTTTTTCGCCGATTTCTTTTAAGAGAAGAAGGTACTCTCGTTCAAGCAGGTGCGTATGAAAGTCCGAATGAGACGACAATTTCAAAGCATTACTAAAAGAAGAAACTGCATTAGGATCATAAAGTGATCTACTAAATAAAAGTTTGAGGTCTCTTTTAAGTTCGTTCTGAACCCGTTCCTCCTTTAAAAATTTTAAAATGTAGTAAAGCATTTTGATTAATTCTCCTGCAAGTTTATATTTTTTGCTAAATAAGATTCAACCAACATGGCTATTCATATCTACTAAAAACTTTTCAACATTGACTTTAGTCGTACCGTATAAATTTTTCATATGTTCTAAGTTGTGTGCATCCGAATTAACACACAGTTCCAAATCATAACCGCTCTGATTAAGCTTATTAACGATATAAGCTACCAGAGAATTTTCTATAATGTTAAACATTCCAGGAACTATGAGAGTCAATTCATAAGCATCAACTCCAAGGTCTGCAAGTTTTTTAAAAGTATCTCCAATATCTTTAAGAGAGTA
>JAMOQB010000050.1 GCA_027064225.1 Candidatus Woesearchaeota archaeon
AGGATTTGCAAACTTTGAGTTTGGGTTTATCTTGACAAGTGCTTCTTCATTTCGCTTTACAAGATATGAGGGGGATGTTATTGCTTCTTCGCCAACAAGAATCGCCCCATGTGTGATTAATTGTCTGGCTTGTTTAATTGTCAAAGCTAAGCTTTTCTTGTAAACAATTGTTTGAAGTCTCCTTTCAAGTAGTTGTTTGATATTTAAACTTAATATGTCATCAATTTTTGCGTCTGCTTCAACCAATCCAAGTGAAAATAATTTTTGTATTAATTCTTGGCTTCCTTTGAGGTCTTCATTTGTTCCTCTTACGAACTGTTTAGCTCTCTCTTTAAAATCTTTGAGCAGTGACTCCATCTTCCAAAGCTCTTTTTTGTTTTTGAAACCGTATTCTTTTATAAGTTCTGCTTCTGCTAATATTCTCTCCTTTTCCCAAGGCTTGCTTGGTCTTGAGTATTTTTTCCTTTGCCTTTTAATGTCGCCCATTTTAATAACCTTTAATCATTTACTTACTTTTTACCAGCTTTTTTCTTTGTGACTCCAAGGACCTTCCCTTTTCCTTTTCTAAAGTTGGATTTTGTCCTCTGACCTCTTACAGGCAGATGGAACATGTGTCTTATTCCTTTATAACTCTTTATCATCTTCATCCTTCTAAGGTCTTCTTCCAATTTGACTTGCAAATCAACACCAACTAAATGTTGAGTTTTGTTTGTTTCTAAATCTCGTCTTCGATTGAACATCCACGCAGGAATGCCAAATTGTTCAGGGTCTTTGAGAATTGTATCTAATTTGTTCACTTCTTCATCGCTAAGAGTTCCTGTCTTCTTATTTGGATCAATGTCTGCAACTCTGCAGATTGCATTTGCAAACATAAAGCTTATTCCTTTTATTGCCTGCAGGGAGGTTATAATTTTCTTATGACCATCTAAATCTGCGTTTGCCAACCTTATAATATGCTTGAAGTTAGCATCTTCAACACTTACTTGCGATTGTGATTTTTTTTGTTTTGTTTCTTTCATTTTCTCCACTTATTGAATTGAATTTAATGCAAAACCCGAGAATAGAGAGTTAAAGATTTCAACCCTAACTCCGCTCACATGTGTGAACTCGGGCCTTTTCGTTGAAGTTTTTCTATTTCATATTTAAAGCTTTCGCTTGGAGAAATATTATTTTAAACAATTCTCACATTCTCTTTTATCTTTTGAATAATAAATGGGATTAAGAAGACAAGAGAATAGATAGTTACTATTGACGACGCTGTGAAGCTTGTGAATCTAAATAAGGTTGTATACCTGCTAAGTAGTCCAAGGATTCTTATCATAAAATAAGCATTAGCCAAAACAAGTGCAGGCATGAACAAGGAGGATAAAACATAAGCCCCGCCTTGTGATTCTATCTCATTAAGCAGGGAATTAAACAGTGCTCCGAAGCTCAGAGCTATTACAAAGACGATCAGATACTTCCAATTTGTTGGTATTAAGAGTATAAAAGGAACAACTATAATTGAGATGAAGAAGTTTGCCAACAAGCTCATGATGAGAGCAAGCCAGTATAATGACTTCCATGACCGGGTGGAACTTGAAGGGCTTGATAAAATAGAGATTGCTTGCTGTATGTCCTGCTCACTCCATCCTTTTTGTCTTAATTTCTCAACAAGCTTTTCATAACTCATTTTGCCAGCCCCAGTTTAATCAGAACTTTTTTGAACAAGCTCTGTTCTTCCTTCTTCTCCTCATTCTCCACATATTTTTTACCTATAATTTTAGCTGCAAGCTCTTTAAACTTAACACTGGACTCAGCGTCTGGTTTATAATGCACAACTGGAAACTCAAGCTTCTGCGCGTAGAACACTTCTTCATCATGAGGAATTTCAATTATAACCGGCTTCTCCACGAAGGATTCAATCTCTTCCTTTCTCATTTCTATTGGGTGCTTTTGCTTCTTATTGACAACTACTCCAAGAATATTTGTATTTTTATGCTCAGCAATCTTAACTGCCTTCAAAGTGTTGACCACTGCTTCCTTGTCAGGAGTTGTTACTAATATCACATCATCTACCTTGTCAAGTAGCTTGCTCACATAATCTACGAATATTATTCCTGCATCTATAATTATCACTTCTGTCTTATCGTTTAAGAAATCAAGAATATTTGAAACTTTATCAAGAACTTTATCCTTATCAATATCTGAAGATTTCTTTAATGAGAGTGAGCTTGGAATAAATGTTAAGCCTGAATTATGCATGTACAGGATATCATCTACTTCTGCTTGGCCATTCACAAAATCATGTAGAGTTCTATCAACTTTAAATGCCCCTAAATGGAGGGTTATGTCTGCAGAGTAAAAGTTCAAATCTAAAAGAACTACTCTCCTACCATAAGTATATAAAGAATGTGAAAGGTTAACAGCTGTCGTTGTTTTTCCAACACCGCCTTTTCCGGAGGTTACAAGAATCACCCTTGCCATGATGCATCTAATACTCTGTTAAGAAGTCCATCTTTAAATATGTTTTGACAAGGTAATCAAAGAAATTAACTGCTCTTTTGTAATACTCAAGGACTGTGTCGTAATCAATGTTTTTTTCCTTGCCATCTATGAATAGTTTCATATGAACATGTCTCCTGAATTCGTTGTTTGCCTCAAACTCTGCTCTGAGAAGCTTTTTCAGAAAGAAGTAAAATTCAAGTTCATCCATAATTCGCTCATCATCCGCAAAGTATTTTCTTATCAACTGAGTTTTCAATCCGTATGTTCTCGGTATTTCAAACTCTTCACCAGAATCAAGTTTGTACTTAAGCAAAGCATCAATCACAAGTTCATAAACTCTCACTAACCTTTTGAGGATTGAGCGAATCACATCAACAGTGCGAGAATACTTCATGCTTACAAACACGAGGTGTTCTGCCTTTTTGAGTTCATCCTTACAATCAAGAAGTATATCCTTCATAAGTTAGAAGTAGAAAGATTACAAGTATAAAAAGTTTTATGAAAAAATATGAAAAAATTTTTAAACCAGACACATTCTTTTAAATTGGGTGGCGCCTGACAATCCTAAAAAGGAGGAAAGTCCGCCCACACAAAAAAGCCGCCTGTAAGGTTCCCGAAAGGGAAGGCAACCGCTCAGAAACGGAACAGCCCCTGTTAAGTGTGAATTGCTCTGCAAGGACATTTCAGGGGATATGGTGAAACGGCGAGTCCCGGCTGTGCAAGCCTTTCAAGGCGCTTAGTAAAATGTCAGGGCAAACTTCCTTTTGGAGTTTGACAGAAGGCGGCTTACAGCCACCCGCAATTTAAATTAATCACAGGTGAAAAAATGGCAAAGAACCAAATTGCTCTGCCCGCAGCAGGTGGGGGATTAATGCGTTACTCTGACGAATTCAAGAGCAAGATGCAAATAAAGCCAATGTATGTTGTTATAGCAATAGTAATAGTTATTGCTATTGAAATCTTCTTGAGGCTCCGTTAAAATGAGAATAAATCAGAGAAAAATGCAGGAAGCTATGAGGCGTTTGGGTATTCAGCAGCAGGAAGTTCCTGCTGAGAGAGTTATTATTGAATCGAGTGATAAAAGAATCATTATTGATTCACCTCAAGTTGTTAAAGTAAATCTTATGGGTCAGGAAACATTTCAGATAACAGGAGCCGTCAGAGAAGAACCCATAGAGTTTAAACCCTCCGAAGAGGATGTTAAGTTAGTTATGGAAAAAACCGGGAAGAGCAAAGAGGAAGTTGTTGAGGCACTTAAAAGTTCTAATGGCGACATAGCCTCTGCCATTCTGAAATTAAGTCAATAAATTTTGTTAAGATTTATAAATTGTCTTTCGTTTTTAATTCGTGATGAACAAAACAAGCAGTAAATTGAGTATTGACAACCCTGTTATAGGCAGTTTACTTAACGGCGGCCTAGATAAAGATATAATAACTTCTGTTTATGGGCCGGCTGCTTCTGGTAAAACAACCTTCTGCTTGTTGGCAACAATCTCAGCTTCAAAAGAAGGCAAAGTCATTTTTGTTGATACAGAAGGAGGTTTTTCAACAGAGAGGTTAAAGCAGTTAAGCAAGGATTACAATAAAATCCTAAAGAATGTTAGAATATTTAGACCTACAAGGTTCAACGAGCAGGAGAAAGTGTTTGACGAGCTAAACAAGCTTATCTTGCAGAGCAAAAACAACGACTTTTCGCTTGTAATAGTTGACACAATCTCTTTTCTTTACAGAGTTGAGAAGAACTCTGAGAACATATATGAACTGAACAGAAAACTTGGAAAGCAGATAAACCTTTTGAATGAGATAGCTAGGAAGAAGCATGTTCCCATACTTTTAACGAATCAAGTTTATGCTGATTTTAACAGGAAGGACCGCGTTAAAATTGTCGGTGGGGATTTAATAAAATACGCAAGTAAGTGCATGATTGAACTTAACAACCTAAACAATGGCCTTAGAGAGGCAACATTAATAAAACACAGGAGCCTACCAGAGAAGAAAATCCTTTTTGAAATAAGAGAAGAAGGCTTCGTTGAAACTAAAAGGAATAATAAGTTTAGAATCTTTTGAGGTGATAAAATGACTGAGTTATTATACATGACGGACTGCTACAAAAAAGAGTTCGATGCTAAAGTTGTAAATGTGGAAGAAATTGACGGAAGATACTTTGTTGAGCTTGATAAAACCGCTTTCTATCCTAAAGGGGGAGGTCAACCAAACGACAGAGGGAAGTTAATTTCTAAGGATAAGGAGTACGCTGTTATAAATGTCATCAAAAAGGATGGAAGAGTTTTACACGAAGTTGAGGGAGTTCCACATCTGAAAATAGGCGACCAAGTTCGTGGAGAAATTGATTGGGACAGGAGATATTATTTTATGAGATGCCACACCGCAGCACACATTCTCTCTGCTGTAATCCACAAGGAAACAGGTGCATTCATAACAGGCAACAACATTAGTGAGGATAAAGTCAGAATTGATTTCAATCTTGAAGAGTTTGACAGAGAGAAGTTCAAGCATTATGAAGACGAAGTAAATAGGATCATAAAAGAAGGCCATGAAGTAAGATTATCTCTTATGCCAAGAGAAGAAGCGTTTAAGATTCCTGACCTTGTTAAACTCAAAAAGATGCTTCCAGAATCCATAAAGATTATAAGAGTGGTTACAATTGATGGTGTTGATGTCCAGGCCTGTGCAGGAACTCATGTTAAAAACACTTCAGAGATTAAAGGTATAGAGATTGTTAAAGTGGAGAATAAGGGTAAAAATAATAGGAGAGCTTATTTTAAGGTGAAGCAATGAACAAAAAATCAGATGAGCAACTCAATTCCGGGGCATATTTATTAGTAATGCGTCTGGACAAAGATGTTCGGATGAGAATAGGAAAGTTAGGAGCATTCAACTTTCCACAGGGTTATTATGTTTATGTCGGCTCCGCTATGAAGAACTTAAAACAGAGGGTTGCTAGACACTTCAGCGACAAGAAAAAGATGCACTGGCATATTGACTACTTCCTAGACAACGCAAGCATAGAACGGGCGTTTATATATCCAAGCAAAAGGAGACTTGAATCAAAAATTGCGTCTTTGTTTGAGAGGGAAGTTGATAAAGGAGAAGCAGCCATAATTGTCAAAAAGTTCGGTGCCACTGATTCGAATAACAGGTCGCACTTATTTTATTTCTCAACAAAAACACTTCTAAATAGGACCTTGGGGAGAATTAGAAAAGAAATAAAAAAGCTTTAATTTAATCTGTTGGTGTGAAATCCTCAACAGAGTATTTGAAGTCCTCATCACTCTTTATCTTGCCCTTCTTCTTTAAAAATTCTCTTGCAAGTATGTAAAATATAAGTCCTAAACTCTTAGCTCCCTTGTTGTTGCATGGAACTACCAAATCAATGTTGTTTGTCTGATTGTTACTATCACACAACGAAATGATAGGTATGCCAACATTCAAAGCATCAAGCATAATATTCTTATCCGGCCAAGGGTCTACAATCAGTATCAGCTTCGCCTCTGTGTATGTCTTCAACTGCGGATTGGTCAAAGTTCCAGGAGGATACCTCCCAACAAAAGTTCTTATTCCAGTAACCTTTCCAAACATAGCTACGGGCTTCCATCCATTCTCTCTCTTACACGCTACAATGATATCATCTGGCTCAAATTGAGCAAGCATATTTGCTGCAAGTTTAAGCCGCTCATCTATCTTCTGCAGGTTCAGTATTGCCAGTCCATCAGGCCTTATCTTGTATATAAAAGGAGCCATGTACTTCGTCTTAAATTTTGTCCCAATGTGGATTCCTGACTTCAAATAAACATCCTGCGGAACTAATAATTCATCTGCCATTTTATCACCTTACAACCAAAACAACGAGAAGACCTCGCATTTTTTTCACCTCAGCGAGCACACTCTCGTGTGGGTTTTGGTATTAAACAGGAAGTTAAACGCTCCCCTTTATAAAATTATCTGAAAATATCATGTGATACGTAAAAAGAATTAGTGAAAATTAAAAAGCAATTTTAAGAAAAGAAAGCAAAAACCCCCAATAAGATGAGTAAACAAGTGACAAAACTAAACCAATAGTGCTGATGATTATGCCTGCAAGGGAAACATCAGTTTGAGAATCCTGACTCTGCTTTGCTGAGAAAAATATTCCTAAGAGACTCAATGTTAAACCCACAAAAGGAATAAATGATAAGAGTACGCCAAATATTCCTAATAACAACCCGGCAAATCCAAAACTGTCAAATTCTTTCTCTTTCATATTAATAAATAGATTAAGGGATCTTAGTTAAATACTTTTCGCAGGTAAGTTCCATTACTTATTGTGGGCATAACCTGTGAAATTTATGAAGTTCTGCATAGCAAGATTAAGAAGAATTGAAGCTGTGATTTCTTGCACACTTGCGGTCATATTTCCCAAAAGATAATTTAACTGAGAAGTGTTGATTGAGAAGTTATTGTAATGCGCTGCTGTGCTT
>JAMOQB010000051.1 GCA_027064225.1 Candidatus Woesearchaeota archaeon
ACCTTATCTTCAACGCGTATTCACCTTTCATTTTAATATTTATCTTCTTAGCGATTTCAGATCTCACAGGGTCAATGACAATTATTCTGCCCTGCCAATTTGTTGTGAAATCTGATTTCCCGCATAGTGGACAGACATCGCCTTCCACAAAGAGTTTATCATGTTTACAAACTTTTTTCATTAGTAACACCTACTTCTTGTTTTGGCTGTTTTTATCCTCTTTTATCCATTCAAGTTTGCCCAGTCCGGGCTGTCTCATAGTCAAGCCAATCTTAGGATTGTTTGGATCTTTATAACTTATGGCAATAATTCTTGCTATGCAGGTGTCGCCTATCTTTAAAGTTCTCTTTGTTTCTTTACCCATTAAAACCTTATCTTTGCTGAAGCTAACATGGTCATCCATAATTTGGCCTATGTGGACCATTCCTTCAACTGGGCCTATTGTAAGAAAAGCCCCGAAGTCCTGTATATCTCTAACTTTACCTTCAACCACTTCCTTTAATTCAGGTTTGTATGCTATTGCGTTGAAGGTTACTTCATAGTATGCTGCCCCATCTCCTGGAATAATAACGCCCTCACCAACATTGTCAACTTCAAATGCCTTAATAACAATTCCTAACTCCTTATCTATTAATCCCTCATACTTCTCCCTGAGCACAGAAAGCACAGCATCTTTTATATCTAATTTAAACAGATTCGGCGGAACTCTTACATGGTCTTTCATCTTAACTTCGTAAAACATTAAATCACCCTTCTAATTCAACGAACGATTTTTTTCTTATAAAAATGACCTTAACCCCTAAATTTCTCAATCTTTTCTTTAGCTCCTTGTCCTGAGTAGCTACTATAAACTGTTCAGGCGAGCTTTTCACAATTTTAACTATGTAATCGTCAGCGTCGTTCAATCCGTGGAGTTCAATATCCTTTAAAAAGCTTTTTGTTTTTATAATTTTTACTTGGTTTTTCTCAAGCAATCCCTGAGCAATATTCACCACTCTCTTGTTTTTATTTATTTCTCCAAGTTTTTTGAGCTCCTCAACATTTTTATCCAAAACTGCAAGTTCGTGAGGCTCAGCAACTACTTTATTTATCTCCTGAAACACATCCAATTTTAACCTTCCCGGTGTTAAAAGGAAGTTTGTGTCTAAAAGAACAGTCCTTTTCTTCATCGTTCTGCACAACTTCCCCAAGCTTTATAAATCTTTTTAGCTTGTTACCCTCTCTAAGTTTTTATTGAAGAACCACTCTGACCTATGCACAGAAATTAGAGAGGTTATAAGGGAGTAAACAAACATTAAGAATAAGAGGTTATTGAGCTTCTCAAAGGAAGGCATCATTGAGCTTAGTGTTAGAGCTACTGTTGCAAGGGTTATTCCCTTTGGAGTTACCAATGTTGAGAATAGTTTTTCCTTTAATGACATTTTTGGTAAGGATATCTCAACACTTAAGAATCTAACAAGTAAATATATTAGGAATACTATGAGTGACTCCCCCAAAAATTTTGGGTCTTTTGGAAGGTTTATGCTCATACCAAATAGAATAAACACTAAGATTTTTATTGTGTTTGCCATGGTCTCTGAGAATTCTTGAAGTATCCTCTTCTTTTTTATGTAAGAGTTGCCGAAGAACAGTCCTAAAACAGTTACAGCTAAAACACCACTGCCTCCGAGCTGCTCTGCGGTTACATATGTCAGAATTACAGATGTGAAAAGTGCAATGGGAGACAAACTCTCAGAGTAAGATTTTCTCATCAGCTTGAATGTAATCAGCCCTATAAGGACTCCTGCACCTATGCCTGAAACAATCTCTTGAAGGAAAGGCATAGCGTAAGCTGAGAGAGTTTTAAATTTTGAACTATCCCTAAAAAACTCCACGAGGAGAAATGGAATGATAACAGTGAAAGGAGCATTGATAAGCGACTCTAATGTTAAAATCTCAACATCTTTCTTATTTGTTCTCTTCAACATTATGCTTAAAACTTCAAATGCAGTTGCACTCATGAGGTTTGAGAAGATAAGGGATTGGAGCAGGTTCAGTTTAAAGAGTATTTTCACAATTGGCGTCAGCACCAAAAAATTCAATGAAATAAATATTAGAAAGAGTTTCAAAGCACTGAATGAAAAGGTGTCAAACTCTTTAAATTTCAGACGAGAAGCTCCATCAAATATAATAAGTGAGAGTGCAAGAATTGCCGTTAAATTAACAAATGTCCTTGGGAACGCAGGAATGTTAAAATAATTGCATACCTCTCCTATGATGAAACCTGCAACTACTAAAAGAAAAACATCACTTGTTTTCAACGCTTTGGAAAGAAGGGAAACAAGTAATCCTACTAAGAAGAGGGACGAAATCAAAGTCAGATAAAATAGAGCAATATCCATATATTCACCTAATACCTAAAATCAATTATTTGAAGCCCGGAGTCGGTAAACATTAAAGTGTGGGCGCCCGGCTTGACATCTGTATTTCGCATTTTAATAATCTCCAAAACCCTTTGCACTGTTCGGCCTATCATGAGCTGCTTTAATCGTATAACACCATCACATACAAATTCTGACACTGCATCTCTTGTTAAGTACATTCCCTGCTCGCTGGAGTCATCTATGAACAAATTAGTCGTTGGCAATTCGCTGAGTTTGTTTATGAAAATGTAAATCATCTGCTTTATCTCCTCTGAAGAACAGTTATTGCTTGTGATAACAGCACTTGAAAATGGAAGCTCTGTTTTCAAACCAATTCTGTACATTGATGAGTTAATTGATAAAATAGAGAGAGAATCTATAACTATCCTCTTAGCTTTAGTTTTCTTCACAGCTCCTTTTATAGCTTCAACAATGTCAAAACCAGCAGTATAAGTTGGTATTTTCAAGAAATTTATCAGCTTTTTATCCTCAAGCTTTTTAAAATCTTTGAAGAAGAATAACGCCTGCTCTCTTAATTTCTCCGGCTTTTCTTCAATGCTCACATAAAGTCCCGGCTCTTTATTTTTAGCACCTGTATAAATAAATTGCAGTCCAAATATGCTCTTCCCGGTTCCAGGACCCCCGCAAATAAGAATAGAGTTGTTCTCTGGCACGCCTCCCTGAAGAAGATCATCAAGACCTTTTATACCTATTCTAACCCGACGCAAAAGCAACACCTCTTTTTAGAATACTAACAGAAAGCTCTATTTAAATATTTTGTTTATCATAACAAAGATAAAAAACTGATTAGAGAATTAGGACTGCCTTTGTCTTCTCTTTCTCTTCTCTTTTTTCATCCTTTTCCTCTGCCATTTCCATCTCATCTGGCCTTTCTTCTTCCATCTTCTTGAGCTTCTTTTCATGAAACCACCTTTAAAGTAAAGTGCCCCGACCGGGACTTCCAAGAAACGGATGTTTCTATTTGAACCCGGGTCTCAGCCTCGAAAGGGCTGAATGATTGGCCGGACTACACCATCGGGGCTTGGAGATAAGGGAATGTGAAGGATTTTTAAATCTTTCCATTGAGTTAAGTTGCAAATTCAAGCAGAAGGTTAGGATAAATACTTACCTAAAAAAGGAATGTTCTTTGCGAATGGTGCAATGGCGTAAGTCCAGATGTAAGGCGAGGCAGCTACTAAAACTCCAATTATGAGTGCGTGCGGAAACTTCTCGCCGACAGTGGAGCCCTTCAATATTGCTGAGGCAGCCATTATCTTAATCATAGCAATTACTCCTAAAATGGCTCTTATTCCTAAATCTACCCAGAACTTTTTGCTTATGTCAAATCCGACAAGGGCAAAAGCCCATTGAAGGTTCATAGCAACAAATATTAAAACGAACATCACTGGAATTGCGTGTAGAGCATGCCCAAACCAAGCAAACCCATAAGAGCGCTCGTCGTTATGGACAAATTCTATTTCTAAGATACCCAGAAGCAAACTCATTATTACCGCCGGAACAATAACCAACCCTGCCATGTTAAAACCTTTAAAAATTATTTACTTATAAATTTTATGATTAATCGTAGATTTTCAGCACTTTCAAACTGCACACGAGTTTCTTGCCAGCTAAAGGGTGATTGAAATCAACTGTGATAAATTTCTCATCAACAGCTCTTACAATTCCAAGCTTAACCTTTCCATTCTGCATAAGAGCTACTGACTCCCCAATTACAGGTTCATGTTTGAAATTCAAAACTTTCTTCCTGAATCTTTTTAATTTTCTCTTATCATATTTCCCAAAGGCGTCTTTCGCATCTAAGATTACTGTTTTCTCACTCCCCTCTGTCATGTTAATCAGAGCATTGTCAATTCCTTTGAGGGTTTCCTTGTTCCCAACAATAATCTCAATGGGTTTATACTCTCTATCAGGATCAAGGATTCCGCAGTTGTCCGCCTCAAAACCGATAGAAGTGTCTACAATTAGGCCCTCCTGCGTTGTTACGGAATAGTCCAACTTAACTAAATCTCCAATCTTAACTCTCCTTTTTTTGAACTCTTCGTCTGCAAATTTTTTTATCTCTTTCACAAATTCGTAATCCTCTTTAGAAAGTTTTTTTCTGCTTGTTCTCTTGTTTGTCTTCCTCTTTTTCCTGGGCATAATCTCATCAGTCTTTAAAATAATATAAAGAATTCTAACTACTTACGAGTAATTTAAGCATAATTTTTTATATTAAAAGTCGTAACTTAGACTATGAAAAAAATTTACTTTGAGACATATGGATGCTCAGCAAGTTTTAGCAACGCAGAGATAATGAAAGGAATATTGAAGAAGAATTATTTAATAATTGAGAACCTTGAAGATGCTGATGTGATAATTATAAACACTTGTATTGTTAAGTCGCCGACTGAAACAAAGATGTGGCGGAGGTTAAAATATTTCTCAACTTTGAACAAATTTGTTGTTGTAGCTGGGTGCATGCCTGAGGTTTATTCAAAAAGGATTCAAGAAAAACACCCCTCATTTTCTTTACTTGGGCCTAGAAACATAGATAAAATAAAAGAAGTTGTTGATGCGTTTCCGAATAAGAAGGTTATCCTTGGCAAGAGGAACATTGTGAAATCTGAACTGCCAAAATTCAGGAGAAATAAAATTATAGATATAGAACAAATTTCAGATGGGTGCTTGGGGAATTGTTCATACTGCTCTGTTAAGTTTGCAAAGGGCAGATTGTATTCATATCCAATAGAAAGCGTTGTTACAAGTGTTGAGAAAGCTGTTGCCGAAGGATGCAGGGAGATTTGGTTGACATCTCAAGATAACTCTGCTTATGGTATTGATTTCAGCCAGTCAGGCAGGTCAAAGCTTCCGCAACTCATAAGAAAGGTAGCAGGTATTAATGGCAAATTCTTTGTTAGAATTGGTATGATGAATCCTGAACACATAATTCCTGTTTTAGATGAGCTTGTTGATGCATTTGATTCAGATAAAGTGTTTAAGTTCATACATATTCCTGTTCAATCCGGCAACAATAGGGTTTTGTCAGTTATGAAAAGGCATTACACCGTTGAGGACTTTGAAGAAATTGTAAAGGCATTTAGACAAAGGTTTCCAAGGATAAGTGTAAGCACAGATATTATATGCGGGTTTCCAACAGAAACTGAAGAGGAGTTTGAAGACACATTGAAATTAATAAAAGAAGTGAAACCTGCTGTTCTCAACATATCCAGATACTGGGCTAGGCCTATGACTGAAGCGTCAAAGCTTAAACAAGTTGATGGAAAAGAAATAAAGCGAAGGTCAAAAAAAGCGACAGAACTTTTTGAAGATATAGCCAAATCCGAAAATGAGAAATGGATAAATTGGACAGGGGAAGTCCTTATTGATGAGGCGTCCCCTCATATCATTGGAAGAAATTACGCATACAAACCAATCGTGCTTAGAGGAGAATATAAATTAGGAACTTGGACCAAAGTAAAGGTCAAAAGTTCAACAACTTACAACCTAATTGCTGAGTAATATCTCTGCAGTTTCCTCTGAAAACTTCTTCAAATCTTCTAAAGGTCCACTATTATCAAAGTAAATTATTTCTGTTTTTGGCATCAGGGTTTTTATAAGCTCCTGCAGAGTTAAATTCTTGTTTTTATACATTAACTCTTTCTCATTTTTGTATATATTCAATACATTCTTTAAGAAATCTTTTTTCTCAAAAAATTCTTTGCTGTTGTTTCTAATATTTATCCTTTTTATTAATTGTTCCAGCGGGCTCGTGATTATTATTATTTCATCAGCTCCGTTTTCAACTGCGACTTTGTTCCCTTCTAAATTTAAAAGGTAATCAATGTTTATTAAATGCCCTTGATAAACCAATGAGCTTATGAAACTTCTTCCAGAAATAATTATCTTCCCCATTTCTAACCAGGGTTGAATGTAATTTTTTATTAAATTCTTTCTGTCATCTGAGAATGCTCTTGCCAACTCCTCTGTGCTTGCCTTTTGTTTTATCAATTCTCTAACTCGCTGTCCTGTTTCAAGTGCTGATGGCTCTGATATGAGTATAATATCATTAGGGCTTTTTCTAAATTCCTTTCTAAAATCAGAGTAAGATTTTCCAAGTAAAGTAAAACTTTTTGCTAAACCATCTATTAAGGAGTCCTTACCTGCACCGTCAGGTCCTTCTATAATTATATACTTGCCTTCCATAGCTTCTGCTAATTCTTTCACACTAATAACATTTTTGGTAGTTCAAAGATTAGAAAAGAAAGATTAAAAGGCAAAAGTTATCTTATGGAGTTATTTATGCAAAATAGGTTTTTCAGAAAATAAATTCTTCGATTTCTTTTAATTTCTTTATGTTAAGCTGGTATGCCTTTCCATATTTAGTTTTAGCGTAGATAAGAATGATTTTTCTCTCAAAAGATCATCGAGAACTAATCTTACACATCCTTTCAGATGAGGAGGAATACCTGTTATTAGAGTTTCATAGAGTAAATGACCTCTACTAAAAGCGGAGTGAGAGTACGGATATTCAACACTCAAAGTGTTTTGGAAACGACTTGAAA
>JAMOQB010000052.1 GCA_027064225.1 Candidatus Woesearchaeota archaeon
TCGAGAACTAATCTTACACATCCTTTCAGATGAGGAGGAATACCTGTTATTAGAGTTTCATAGAGTAAATGACCTTTACTAAAAGCGGAGTGAGAGTACAATTTTTTAGGATATTCTTTTTTTATTTTAATGTACTCCTCTTTATTTATCTTTTTATTCACAGTTTAGAGTTAAACTCTAACATTATTTTTAAGATTTTAACAGATTTTTTACTAAATATTTTTGGTAATTTCTAAACAATTAAAATTATTCTCGTGAATAGCTCATATAAGCTATAAATAGTAATATTTAAATATGAGTGTGTCCTACTAACAAATATGAATGAGAAGAAAAGCATTTTCTTAGAAATCTTTGGCGAGTCCCCAATCTTAAAAGTGCTTGATTTTTTAGTAGTTAATGAAGATTTTGATTATAGCATGACAGACATTGCCCATCTGTCAGGAGTAGGATATTCAACACTCAAAGTGTTTTGGAAACGACTTGAAAATGGAAAAATTGTTGAGAACACCAGAACAGTAGGAAAAGCAAAGATGTACAAGTTAAATTTGAAGAATCCAATAGTCAAAAAGTTCATAGATCTTTATTGGGAAACGACAAAATACAACCTGCATAAAAGGATTAAAGAAAGAGAATTGAAAGGTTAAAAGATAATAATTTAACAGAAGATTTAATATTGAGCAGACTTCTGTAACATGTGATTCCACTTGACTTTTTAGTGTATTTCTGGGATTTTTTCTATTGATACTTGGGATTTTGTTTTTAATAAGCAGGCAGATGCGAGATATAGTGAAAATGTTGAGTGATGAAAAGTTTGTTGTTAAAAAAGCAGAAGTTGTAAGAAATGAATCTTCAATTAGCTTCCATATTCCAAATCTTGTTCGGACTTCTTATTTTGGCCCTTGCTCTCTTCTCACAATAATCGCAACCTTTTTAAATAGGCCCTTTCTACTCAACTTGGGTTTAGGGGTTCTAGCAAGTAATACTTATATTTGGAGGAATAAACATGAAAGCAGATGTAAAGGTGGAGGATGCTCCAATACAAGAGCTGATTGAGAAACTCGCTGAAAAGCTTAAAAGTGTTGAAGCTGTGAAACCTCCTGAATGGGCAAAGTTTGTCAAGACAGGTGTTCATAAGGAGAGGCCTCCTGTGAGGTCTGATTGGTGGTATGTGCGAGCCGCTGCTATACTGAGATCTGTATACAAACTCGGACCAATAGGTGTCTCAAAGCTTAGGACAAAGTATGGCGGCATAAAGAATAGGGGCTTCGCATCGGAGCACTTCTACAAGGGCTCTGGAAGCATCATAAGGAAAATACTTCAGCAACTTGAGAAAGCAGGGCTTATCAAACAGGCAGAAGTAGGAGTTCATAAAGGCAGGATATTAACAGCTGAAGGAATGAAGCTGTTGAAGGAAGCTGCTAAAGAGGTAAAACAGTAAAATGAATTATCAAGATTTAAATAAACAGTTGGAAGCGGAGAGGAAGCTTCAGCAGGAGATTGCAAAGTTGGAGACAATTGTAAAAGCGAAGCTGAGTAGAGAGGCCTTAACAAGATATGGTAATGTTAAAGCTGCTCACCCAGAACTTGCACTTAACTTAATTTTGGTGCTTGCGAACCTGATTAATCAGGGGAGAATAACTGAGCAGATTAGCGATGCACAGCTGAAGGAGTTTTTGAAGCAACTCTCTGCCAAGAAAAGTTTTAATATCAAAAGAATGTGAGATGATGAAAAATGGGCAGTCGTAAAGTATTAAGCGAGAAAAAAGTGCTTTCAAAAGAAGCCAAGCATACAAGATGGGCTCCTTTTTGGGTTGTGCTCAAAAAGTACGCTCGGGGAAGACAGGTTCACCCTTCAAGATTCACAGCAGTTAAGAGGAGCTGGAGAAGGACAAAAATAAAGGATTAAGGTGGTTATAATGATTATCGAAAGAACATACAACATACCTCTAAGAAAGGAGTGGCTTAAAAGTCCAAAGTACAAGCGGGCTAAAAAGGCAATGATAGCTGTCAAAGAATTCTTAGCTAAGCATATGCACCAAGAGGACTTCTCAAAGATAAAGTTGGGAGAGCATATCAACCTTGCGGTTTGGGAGAATGGCATAAAGAATCCTCCACACCACATAAAAGTTAATGTTAAGAAGCTTGAAGATGGTGTTGTTTATGCAGAGCTATTCGGCTATGAGATAAAGCTTCCAGAATCTGAAGAAGAGAAGAAGAGCAAGAAAAAGACAGTTAAGAGCAATGAGAAGAAAGAAACTGTGAAGGGAAAAGAGAAGAATGAGGAGAAGAAACCTGAAGAGAAAGAAGATGCAAAGGAAAAAGAAGAAGTAAAGGCAGAGAGCGAAGAAGCTGGACCAAAAGAGAGTAGCAAAGAGGAAAAAGTTGATGAAGCATCTAACAGTGATGTAAAAGATAAAGAAGAAGCTAAGAAATAATCTTTTATTTTTCTAAATTTTTTATGAGCATTCTTGAAATCTTCTCAAGAGTTAATATATCAACAAAGGCCTCATTGTTAATAATCTCTTTGGATATTTTTTTAAGCTTGTGGTAATATTTACTGAAATTAGTCTTTTTATTCTTAAGATAATCATTGATGACTTCTTTTTCAACTTCAGCTAACTCATAGAAAGCTCCAGTATCTTTTGCTACCTCATAAGATTTTATGTACTTTTTCGGTAATTTAGGTAGAACTCTTATTGTAAACGCGTTCATGTTTAAATTCAAAGCGGTTTTTAAACCCTTCTTTACTCTTTCCTGCCAAGGACCATCATACTTTTCAATTTTTCCTAAAAAAGAAGTGTAAATTCCATTAATTTTATTTAGGTCTTCTTCTTCGAATATGTACTGACAGGCAACTTTTTTTAATTTGTCTAATAAATGTAAATTAAACTCTGATTTTATCCTATTCAGCTTTTCATTCTCATCCTGTTCAAATGAAGGATAATAAGGAATGGAATCTTTACCCTCCTCAGTTGCTTTAAAGAAGGGAACGGCTTCTAAAAGAGTTTCGAGGTTCATACAAATCTGAAGCGATAAGTCCTATATAAATTTATCTCTTTAGAGTAGTGGTATTTATTCTAAATGTTTTTAAACATGAACCTTATTCTCCTTCTTATGGATGTTGATACAAGGTTGCCCTTTGAAAAAATAAAACGTGAAGTTGTTATTAGGAAAGATGCAGAAACCTCTGACAAATACGGCAAGCGTCCAGAGGAAAGGACAACAGAGGAGATCATTCACTACGGCATTGTCAACATAGACAAGCCGGCAGGTCCAACTTCTCATCAGACAACTGCGTATGCCAGGGATATTCTCAATCTTAGAAAAGCGGGGCACTCAGGAACATTAGACCCTCAAGTTACAGGAGTGTTGCCAATTGGATTAGAACGAGCCACTAAGGTTATGCATCTTCTCCTCACAGCAGGAAAGGAATATATTGCTCTGATGCACATCCATGACGATTTGGATGAGGATTTAATTAGAGAAGGTCTTGCCTCATTTGTTGGAGAGATAACTCAATTGCCACCTGTTAAGTCCGCAGTTAAAAGAGTTTATAGGAAGAGAAAGGTTTATTACATTGAAATCATAGAAATTGATGGCAGAGATGTTCTGTTCAAAGTTGGAGTGCAGGCAGGAACATACATAAGAAAGCTTATTCATGATTTTGGTGTTAAAATGAGGGTTGGAGCTCACATGGCTAAGCTCAGGCGGACAAAGGCTGGACCATTTAATGAGAAGACCATATTCACACTGAACGATTTAAGAGATGCATATTACTACTACAAAGAGGAAGGCAATGACTCATTTTTGAGGAGAATTATCCAACCTGTGGAAAGAGCTGTTGAGCACCTGCCAAAAGTTTGGATACTTGACAGTGCTGTTGATTCAATATGCCACGGAGCAAATTTAAAAGTTCCAGGAATAGCAAAACTTAATAAAGATATTAAAGAAGGGGATACTACTGCAATTATGACTTTAAAGAATGAGCTTGTGGCTTATGGACACGCAAACATGAACTCTGAAACAATGCTTAAAGATAAGGGCTTGGCAGTTGTCACACACAAAGTATTTATGCAACCAGGCACATATCCAAAAAATATGAGGAAGAATAAGAGGTGATAAAATGGCAATTTCTCTAAATTTATTAGGAAAAAAAAACAGTCAAGTAATAGGAGGTGCAATTCCTAAGGATTACTTGCGTTTGTTCAAGGAAGATCTTGAAAATTCTCAAAAATTAATGCGATTATTGAATGAGTTGATAAACTCAAAAAAAGGTTCTATTCAGGGGTTAAAAAGGGATTTAAGAGTAGCTGAAATAATAATAAATCTTGCACATAAGTATTTTGACGAACTTGAAAACAGAAACTTAGTTGATGAATTTTTGTTAAAGCAAGCTGAAAGGATTATTATGACAGATTTTAGTAAACTTCAAGATATAAAAACTTCTAGGAAGAGTATTGTGGAAAAATACCAAGACTTATATTTTGTTGTAGTAGATTTAACAAGTGCTCTGGAAACTACCGTAAATTACCTTAAAAGATTAAACAGGTGGTAAAAATGTCAGAATGCATCTTCTGTAAAATTGTTGCCAAAGAAATAAAGAGCTACAAAATTTATGAGAATAAGGACTTTTTAGCTATTATGGATGTTTTCCCACCAACATTTAATGGTAAAATAACAATGCCAACAGTTCTCATAATAAGCAAGGAGCATTATACAAGTAAATTCACAGGCGTTCCAGAGAAATTATTTTTAAAATCCATGAAACTTGCTCAAAGAATAAGCAAAGCCATGGAATTAGCTTTAAAACCAATGAGGGTTTGCCTGATGATTGAAGGAACTGAAATAGACCACTTTCACATAAAACTCTACGCTGTTTATAAAGAAACATATCCAGGATACTTGAGTTCAAAACAGAGCGACGGTGAGCCAGTAATGGCAGATAAAAAATGGCTTAGGGAGACCGCGAAGAAGATAAAGCAGGCGTTGAAAGAGCTGAGAAAATGAATGTAATAACAGAAGACAAACTTAAAAGATACTTTACAATAACCGGCGAAGCTATTAAAAAAGCGGAGAACAGCGGAAACCGAACAGAACTTACGAAGGAAAGAGAGGACTTCTTAGACATGATAAAAAGATATTACTCTGACGCTGAGTTCTTCTATAAAAAAGGAGATTTTGTCAATGCCTTCGCAGCTTTGAACTATGCTCACGGCTGGCTCGACGCAGGGGCAAGAATCGGATTATTTGATGTTCATGACTCAAGGTTATTTACAGTTGATGAAGAAAATTCACTACCTGAGAAATAGCAAAATTTAAATATTAGTATACTTTTATGTGATAATTGTATTAGGGTGATTTGATGAAAAAGAAACAGTCCTTATTAGTACTAATTCTCACAATTACACTTTTTTCTTTGTCCTCTCTTCCTGTAAATGCTGTCCAAAGGGGGAGTTATAATAATCTTTTTTTTGGGCATCTTGGAGCTGCAATTAATACCGTTCTTAATCTTCTGAATTATCCAATAACCATTCAAGGTTATTCAGTTGGATCAGTAAGATTCGCAGCTTTACAGAACATTCCCCTTTGGATAATCTTAGCTGTGTTCTTTATTTTATACTCAACCATATTTTTTGCTTTAAAACATGTGAAAATCTTTCAAGGAGAATCTGCTCGTGGCGGAAGAATCGCCACCGCACTTGCTTTAGCAGTAATCTCTGAATTTGGAACAACTTTAATTCCAAATCTTTGGAGGACTTTATACCTTGTTTCTCAATTGTCATATGCTCTTTTTGTTTTTGTAGCCCTTACAGCTATTTATATTGCTGTGAGAACCTACTGGGAAAAACGGGTTCGTGCCATTCATGTTGACCTTAATAAGTTTCACAGGAAAGTATCACAAGATGAGATTTTGAGCAGGGAGGAACATGCAAACTTTATGAAAGCAAGAACAGAAATTAGGAAAGGGGAGAATATAACTAAGGTGGAAGGGAGAGTTTTAAGAAGAACTGATGAACATGTAAAAAAAACAGAAAAAAAAGAGGAGAACATTATAACTGAACTTAAGAATGTAAAAAAATTGTTTGGGGAGTATGTAACTTACTCACATAACTCAGAGCAAGGCAAAGTAACTGAAATTGAAGGAAAAATTGCTAAAAAGTTTGAAAAAATAATTGAAGATTTGAAGTCTATACAAAAAGAATTGCCGGATCCTTCATTAAAAGATCAGGAAGCTTCATACCATAAAGTGACAAATTTACTTACTAATCTAAAAAATACTATTGAGGAGATGAAAAAAGAGGCAACAACAAATGAGAAGAAAGAAGAACTTAATAAGGATTTAGAAATTATAAGTAAAATAGAAGGGCAGATTACTCAGCTTTTTAATACCAAGGGAGTTGAGATTACTAAATTTGTTGGAGAATGTGCACAAAAATTGAATTACATGTTTTCTCTTATCAGTGCTTTTGTAGATTCTTTCAAATCAGGAGAATACACATCTGTTCAAAAGAAGATAGATGATCTGATTATAACAGCAGAGGAATTAGAAGAAGGACTAAAAGAAGTTGATATAAACTTAAAAGAGTTAAGAAGGGGGTTTTTTAATTCAGAAAGGGAATTGGAAGCTTTTAATAAATATTTAAGGAAGGACTCAAAGTAAGAATTTGTCTTTAAAACTTAAAAATTTATTAATTCCCATAAAAACCTTTTTAAACTCTTTCTATTTTGAATTCTCATGCTTTACTTGATTGGTCTTGGACTGAGGAATGAAAAATCTCTCAGCTTGCACGCTTTGGATGTGTTGAAATCTTCGGAGAGAATATTTCTTGAGGGCTACACTTCCAAGCAGGTTGATTTTAATTTGGATAGTTTGAAAGGATTA
>JAMOQB010000053.1 GCA_027064225.1 Candidatus Woesearchaeota archaeon
TTCATTAAAAAGTTCTCTTCAAAAAAACTGTGTATGTTGAATGAGAAGCAGATTGAAAAGGAGATCTATCCTGTTGGGTTTTACAAGACAAAAGCCAAGCGTATTGTTGAAATTTGTAGGATAATCAACGAAAAGTATGGTGGTAAAGTGCCGCGAAGTTTTGAAGAAATCATAAAGCTCCCTGGAATTGGAAGAAAGACAGCAAATCTATTCTTAGCAACAGCTTTTGGAGTAGACACAATCTGCGTCGATGTTCATGTTCACAGGATATCAAATCGCTTGGGATTAGTTAAGACAAAAACTCCAAAAGAAACTGAAGAAGCATTGAAGAAAGTGTTCAAAAGAAAGGATTGGATGAGAATAAATCAGGTGTTTGTTCCATTCGGCAAGGAAATATGCAGACCCGTAAGTCCAAAGTGTGAAATATGTCCATTAAGGAAAACATGCAAGTTTGCTTCAGAAAAAGTTCTTTAAACTCTTGTTGTTTGAAAGCACATCTCTTTTTGAAGAACCAATTAACTGCAAAAGACTGTCCACAACTTGAAGAACCTGATGTGTTATATAGTATTCAGAGTCGTAGCATCCCTGACTGCACTCAGAAGGGACTTCAACCCTTGAACTAATCCTGCCAGAGCCCGGCTTAACAATGTATTCAATTATCATACCTGGATGCACAATAAAACCCCTCTTCCTCATCTTCTGTGCGAGCACAACATGCGGACCATACGACTTGTAGCTTGAGGGCATTTTCTGAAGTTGAGTTCTCATTATTAATTTATCATTCTTAATTCGTTTGTGCTTCAAGTCCTCAACTATTTGTTTGATATAACTTAGAATCTTCTCACGCTTGTCACCATTTAGAATCATCTCTACGACCTTACTCTGCACTTCTTTAGCAAGTGGGCAGTAATTCCTCCTCACAAATTCAAGACCAACAAACTTTATAGATTTATCCTCAGTTAGAAGTGCGTACTTCTTCTTAGCTCCTGATGAGGATCCTCTTGAACTAACGAAAAGCCCTCTTGGATAAAAACCCTGAAAATCCAAGTTCATCAGTCCGGGCAAGGATTTGTTAATAGACTCCACAAAACGCTCGGCATCTCTTCTCGTTTTAGTGCCCAAACTCATAAAGATAGAATCAGTATCTGAATAAATAACTTTAAAACCTGCATCCCCCGCCTCGTGTATCACACGCTGTATATAATACCTGCCATAAGAAGTTATGCTCTCAGCACATTCAAAGCAGTACCACCTCGACCCGAAGAATCCCAAGTAACCATACATAGAGTTTGTTATCTTCTTAAGCACTCTTTCTCTAGCAAGAAGTGTTCTGTCACTCTTGTCCCTCTTAACTACCCTCTTCAGTTTAGTCCTCTCCACAATGAGTGAGTGTATTACTTCGGGAATAAAGCCCCTATTTTTTAAGCAGAACCAATAGCTATCAAAACCAGGGACATGAGCTTCTTTCTTATTCCTGCAACAAGAGCACCTGTATGAGTCGGGAGATATGTTGTGAGCATCAATTATTGAGGGGTACAAACTTTTAAAATCAAAAACAATGATGTTATCATATATGCCTGGACTTGGCTGGAACACAAAAGCTCCCTCATAAGACCTTGAGGTTCTCTCAGAGATTTCATCATGATTTGGTTTATTCGGAACCAACATTCCGAACTTCTTTGATTCAGAGATAAGGTGCCATTCAACTATCTGAGAGTAGCTCATCCGCGAAACATCAAATAATGGTAAAGAGGTAAGTTTAACGAGCTCAATCATATTTGGAAACAGTTCCTCAAATAGTTTGAACGCCAGCTCAGAGTCCTTTAAGTTATACTCATAAAACAATGTCAAATCATTGTCCCGCCAGTGTTGGGATATTGATGACAGAGTTACATCAACCTTGTTGTCATGGAGTATTTCTGATGCTACGCTGTTCAAGTCATATGTCTCTGTCTTCAGGGAGCTGGCAACAAAGTTTCGTACAAACCTGAAAAGGTCAATGTGAATAAAAGAATCTACATGAACAGATGGAAACCTAGACCGCTTAAACTTCGGCTTTGAATTAGAAAAGAGGAGTTTTACAGAGTTGACATCTGCCCTTTTAATCAGGTAAGGAAAATCAAAGCTGTCTGATGAGTAGCCAACAAGAACATCCGGGGAGTATTTATTCACAAGGTCAACAAACCTTTCTAAAAGCTCTTTTTCAGATGAAACTATCTCAACATAAGGAGGAGTTTTAGAACCCTTTTTATCTTTAAGCCAAGCCACGACCTTTTTAAAAGTTTTACCTTTATAAACGCCGTATAAGCTAAACATAAGAATAGGATTTTTATCAAAGTTGATTTCTTCACCGTATGTTTCAATGTCAAATGCCAACACCTTTAAATTAGAAAGCTCGGCAAATTTCTTTGACTCAAAAGGATGTTCTTTATTAGTAAGCACAGACAAAGGCTTTATCTTTGAATCGTAAATAAACTTTTTCACAATGGGAAAGTCCGCCTCAAAAAAATCAATTTTGCTCTTCTTCAGTTTATTTCTGGCCTCAAAAAATGAGCTTACAGAGTCAAATTGAAGCTTTGAGAATTTGTCGCGCTTATTGAATACTTTCAGTTCCTGCTCTTGAATTAAAGAAAAATTTAGACCCAAATCAGTTAAGCTATTAACATCTGCACTCCTGACATACATTGACGGCTTGAAATCAAAAAGAACAAACTCTTTCTTACCTGAAGACAGATTCTTAAAAAGCACTTTTATTTTACCTTTCTCCTCAGCAAAGCACAGGGGGATATAAGTCATACTCTTTGAAAGCTTTCCACATTTAAAAGTTTATCTTGTCTCCAGTCAGATGAAAATATGCGGAATAAGCTATACCCACAATTGCATTAACAACATCTTCCCACGACTCAACTGAAGAAGAATCGCCTTGACTCTTCAACTTTTTTGAAACCGCATCTTTTAACTTTACAAAGAACCCTTTTGACTTACTTTCTCCATCATAAATTTTCTTATCAACATGATATGACAAAATAGCAAGCTCGTAGTTAAAGAAAAAATCAGAAAGTGTGTCCCTAAGCAAATTTTCAATATTTGGATAAAACAAACTCGAATTGCTTGAAAGATTTTGTTCAACAGTTGCAACAATGCTATCTGTATCAACTCCATAAATAGCGAGAATATGATACGCTTCCATTTTGGCAGTTTCATTATCAGATCCAAAAAAGGATTTTGAGAAGGAAGACACTAAGATTTCCAAAGTAGAAGAGTTACAATCTTTCTTCGTTTGCCTTTTCGCCCGTTTCACTGGGAAGAAAGATAAGTTTGTGTAATTTTCCTCCGTTCCAGAACAATTATTTTTATTATCTGATAATCTCTCTGAAAAAAGCTCATAAAACTTGTTTTCCTTTGTTTTCAATTCCTTTAAAAAGTTCAAGGAGTCATCAACTAAGGATTCTAACAAGGACTTCCTCTTAGCCATAAACATAAATGACAATACAAATATAAAAATCTTACTAAAATAACTACTATAAAAAGAATACAATACTTTTTAACGAGTAAGAGTTTATAAATTATACTAAATATGATTATTAAGAGGTGTCTTCATGACTGAAAAAGGCAAAAAGAAAACAATTAACAATAAAAAGAAACAACCGCTTAACAAAAACAAAAGTCCTGTTGAGGAAGGGCTAAAAAACATGATTTCTGACCCAAAAATTAAGGAAAAGCTGAAGAAGATTGTAGATGACAGTAAGAAGTTTGAGAAGGAAATTGTCAAAAAGTTTGGAGATTACATCTTAGGTATATCTCTGCTTCCAAAAAAACCTGAAAATAAAGGTGAAAAGGAACATATAAGACTCATAGTACTTGTTGATGATTCTGACTCTAAAAAGATGAGCAAGGAGGAATTAGAAGCAAAGCTCTCAGCTGTTATGAAAAAGATCGCCTCAGACATTTCAAAAGACCTTGAACCTGAAACACTTCTCCTGTCAAAACTTTGGGAGAAATGTTATGATGGTGATTATGACATCCTGAAAGACCTTGCGGTTTCAACAATTATTTATGACAAGGGTATGATGTCTGCCATAAAGATTGCAGAAGTTCACAAAACAATGATATTGAAGAAGTTTGAAAAGTATATAGTAAGCTATGTTCTTGCAGGGTCATTAGTCAAGGGCAGAGCGACGAAAGAAAGCGATATTGATGTCTGGGTTGTTGTAGATGACACAGATGTGAAAAGGATGAGCAGAGCTGAGCTTAAAGATAAGCTAAGAGCTATTATAATAAAATACGGCATTGATGCTGGAGAAATAACAGGAATAAAAAACAAATTGAACATACAGGTTTATATACTCACGGAGTTCTGGGATTCTCTAAAAGAAGCCAACCCAGTAATATTCACTCTCCTAAGGGATGGTGTGCCTTTCTACGACAGGGGAATATTCATGCCTTGGAAGCACCTGTTAAAGATGGGCAGGATAAAACCAAGTCAAGAAGCGATTGATCTTTTCAAAACAACTGGTAAGGAAATCCTACCAAGAGTAAAAAGTAAACTTAGAGACATAGGCACAGAGGATTTGTATTATGCCATGCTGACTCCTGCTCAAGCAGCAATAATGCTCTATGGACTGCCTCCAAAAGACCCGAAAGAGACAGCTGAAACCCTAAGAGAAATCTTCGTAAAAAAGGAGGGAATTTTAGAAGAGAAATATGCAAAGATGCTTGAAAGGGTTATAAAACTGAGGAAAGATGTGGAACATGGAGTTAAGAAGGAAGTTACCGGAAAGGAAATTGACGAATTAATAAGTGATGCTGATAAGTTCTTGAAGAGGATAGACAGATTATTTACTCAGATATACAAGAAGAGGGAAGAAGAGAAGGTCCTTAAACTCTACAACTCAGCTGTTGATGTAATAAGGGAAGCACTAAAATCCGTCGGAAAGGAAAGTATCAAAGAGAGGGATATTCCAAAACTATTCCGTGAAGAACTTGTTGAAAAGGGATTTGTAAGAAGCGAACTGCTCAAAAAGGTTGAAAATTTAAGCAAATGGAAGAAGCTCTATGAAGACAAAAAGATAACAAAATCAGAGCTTGAAAAGGCATTCAAAGACACAGAAGAGTTAATAAGAGAACTCATAGAATTCGTACAGAGGAAAAGATTCTTAGAGATTGAGAAAGCCAAAGTAAGGATTAGATATAACAAGGATAAAATAGCGGAACTTGTCCTCTTTGAAAACCATGCTGTTTTGTACCCAAACATAAAAAACAAGGAAAACGCAAAACTTCTGTTAGTCAGTAAAGAAGGAGGATTCAAAGAAGAAAAGGAAAATGCAAATGAAGATGAAATACAAGAAATAATGAAAAAGGAAAAAACAATAAACAGAGGTTTAAAGAGAAATGACCTTGAAAGCTTGGCTGAAATCTTAAACGACGAGAACTTAGAGGTAATAATAAATCCCTGAAAGGTATGATACTTAAATTAGGATAAACAAAACTATACTCTTCTTTATTTTTATTTAAATGATTTATATTCTTTCTTAAAATTAGAACTATATTTTTACATTGCAATAAGTTTATAAGCAAGATTAACTAACTCAAGATAGCACAATGAAAACAGGTTACAAAGTGTTGGACGCAATGACAAAAAATCCGATAATAATCTCTCCAGATGCGACAGTAAAAAGCTGCGCCGAATTAATGCGAAAAGAGAAGGTAAGCGGACTTCCAGTCGTGGAGGATGAAAAACTTGTTGGTGTAGTAACCGAACATGACATAGTTAGAAAAGTCGTTGCAGAAGGAAAAAGCTTGAACAAGAAAATCAAAGATATAATGGTAAAGAAAGTTATTACAATAAAATCAAACGCAGATATATATGAAGCTTTAGAAAAGATGAAAAACTATGGAATAAGACACTTACCTGTAGTTTACAAGAAAAAATTAATTGGGCTTCTAACAGTTAAGGACATTCTAAAAATAGAACCCCAACTCTTTGAACTCATAGCAGAGACATATGAGATAAGAGAAGCATACAGAAAGCCGATAAATAACAAATCAGGACCAGGAATCTGCCAGATATGTGGGAGATTCGCCACAGAACTCTTCTTAGTTGATGGGGTGCTTATGTGTGAGGAATGCAAAAGGGAGAATGAACAACAGAAGAGTCACAAGAAAAGTATTTAAATGAATTGAAAAAACTAATTCTACATGCTAAAATTCAAAACAACTGAAGAGATAAAGGTTCCGAAAAAGCTGATAGACCAAGTAATAGGTCAAGAGAGAGCTGTAGAGATAATAAAAAAAGCAGCCAAGCAAAGGAGACATGTTCTCCTCATGGGTGAGCCGGGCACCGGAAAATCCATGCTTGGAATGGCTCTGGCACAACTTCTACAGAAAGAAAAGCTCATTGACATACTTGCATATCCAAATCCCCACGACGAAAATAAACCATTAATAAGGACAGTTCCTGCAGGAAAAGGCAGAGAAATCGTAATGAAAGCAAAGCTTGAGAGTATGGGAAATATGAAGAACCAACAGGCAATAATGTTCATACTCCTCCTTATCACAACAATCTCCCCTTGGTTAGCATTTAATTATTATCAACAAATGTTTTCAGCAACTGTTGGAGCAATCATGTTTACCTCAATGTTTCTGGGAGGAATGCTATTCCTCGTCAGTTTCATGGTTTTTATGAATCTAACCAAAAAAACCAACAATACAAATAATGTCCCAAAGATAATTGTGGATAATTATGGCAGAAAAGAAGCACCATTCTTAGATGCTACTGGAGCACATGCAGGAGCCCTACTCGGAGATGTGCTGCACGACCCATTTCAAAGTGGGGGTCTCGGAACTCCTGCACATGAAAGGGTTGTTGCAGGTATGATACACAAAGCACACCTTGGAGTTCTGTTTATAGATGAAATCGCAACTTTAGACCCAGCAACCCAACAAGAATTACTAACCGCTCTGCAAGAGGGTAAGTACCCAATAACTGGACAGAGCGAAAGGAGTGCGGGGGCTATGGTAAGAACAGAGCCCGTGCCCTGCAAGTTTATACTCGTAGCCGCGGGGAATTTAGAGACATTAAAGCATATGCATCCAGCTTTGAGGTCAAGAATAAGAGGGTATGGGTATGAGGTTTATATGGATGAAACAATGCCCGACACACCCAAAAATAGGGATAAGATTGTTAGATTTGTCGCTCAAGAAGTTGTCAAGGACGGTCGCATTCCTCACTTCACCAGAGACGCAGTTGAAGAGATTATAAAACAATCGCGGAAGATGGCAAACAGAAAGAACCACTTAACATTAAGATTCAGAGAACTTGGCGGCTTGGTTAGAGCTGCAGGAGATGTTGCAAGAGAAGAAAACGCAAAGTATGTTACGAAGAAACATGTTATAAAAGCTGAGAAAATAGCTAAAACCTTAGAGAAACAAATAGCCGACAAATACATCGAGAGAAAGAAAGAGTATGAAGTTATCAAAACAAAAGGAAAGGAAATAGGCAGAGTTAATGGCTTGGCAGTTATGGGCTCAGGCAACTCATACTCAGGAATTATGCTCCCCATAGAAGCAGAGGTTACTGACTCTGAGAAAGAAACGGGCAATGTTGTAGCAACTGGAAAACTTGGCAAAATAGCCAAGGAGGCTGTCATAAATGTGTCTGCAATAGTGAAGAAGTACTTTGGCCAGGAACTTAAGAAGAAACAGGTCTTCATACAATTCCTACAAACATACGAAGGCGTTGAGGGCGACTCAGCCAGCATAGCAATAGCAACAGCAATCATATCATCACTAACAGGCATTCCTGTGAAGCAGGATGTTGCCATGACCGGCTCATTGTCCATACTTGGAGAGGTCCTACCTGTTGGAGGAGTGTCCTCAAAAGTTGAAGCCGCTATCAACTCTGGAATAAAAGAGATTATAATCCCAAAATCAAATATAAAAGATGTTATTATTGATGAGGAAAAGCTGAAGAAAATAAAGATAATCCCTGTATCAAACTTCATAGAAGTTCTTGAAGAAAGCTTAGATTGGAGCAGCAATAAAAGGATCTTCAAAGATTTAAAGAAGAATTACTCAACATTTAGAAGAGATAAAAATAAAATCAAATGAAGAAGAGATAGTCACTCATAAGTAATAAAAAACGAAAGATTTATAAATAATAGACCTTTCTCACTATTAAGGTGTTAAAGATGGATAATCAAAATTCAAAACTGGAAGAAATAATAAACAAGTATGAACCCTCTGCAATATGTAAGGAAAAAATAAAGAAGGATAAAGTTAAAAAATTAGTTAGGGGAACCGTTCAGTATTTAAAAGACGAAGATTTAATAAAAACTGATAATAAAAACAGCCAAAAAACAGAAACAAAATATCCTTACTCAGTTTATATAGGAATAGTAAGAGCGATTAGGAATGGAGTTTTAGGACGAATGAATGAAAAAGATAGAAAATATTGCGAATTATGTGTTATTGATGATACCATAGAAAGAATCATTCAAAAAGGATTAATCAATGAAGAAAAAATATTCCCTTATGAGAGTAAAGAGAAAACTTTAAAAGAAATTCCAAGCGTAGAAAAAATCAAAGAATATTTGCATCAAATACTCCCAGAACAGAAGACTACAATAGATAAGGTAATAACTTTCTTTGAAAAAGATAAAGGATACATATTAAACAAAGAGGAAGAACCGAAAGAAGAGAATGTTACAAAGGAGTATGCTCTTAATTATTTTATATCAACCACATTTATAAATGAGAAATTTAATGATCTGTTTGAGGGAGAAGGGAAAATAGAAGATAAATTAAAATCTATAAATGCAGTTTATTTGACAATAAAAGCAATGCAAGAATCAGGACTTTTAGATAACACTAAGATAACTAAAGAAGAGAAGATTAAAGAGAAAATGAAGGAAGAGATTAAAAAAAAGTTCGATGAAATTTATTCTAAATCGTTGGGGAAATATAACTGGATAAGTTGGGAGTAAAAAAAGTAAGATTCTAAATAAAACGCATTAAAACATTTTTCTTCTTTTGAGTTTCTTTCCTTACCACCTATTCTTAACTTGCTGTTCTAAATTTGTAATCCTCTGGTTTAAAGAGTCAATTGAAACCTTTATTGCATCAAGTTTAGCAGATATAACCTCCAAATTCTTGTTGAAAAGCTCGTTTGAATAAGGATTTTGATTAAAACTTTGCTGCTGAAAGCTTCTCTGCTGAAACGGCTCCTGAAAACTCTGCTGAGGCGTGTTTGAAACACCGAGGTTTGTCTGCTCAACATTAGAACTCAGAGGGTCAGGCTCAGCACTAACTTTAGCATCTTTCAGAATATCCTCCTTAAGTGCATCTAGATCATCTCTCTTTTTCCAAAACTTTAAGTTAAATCCCATAAAATATCACCTCTCCAATTTGTCCGCCACCTTTGAAGTTAAACTCTTCAAAAATGACTCAGGAACATAATTCAAAACTCTAAAGAGTATGGTTTTTGGATAAACCTCTAAATCACCTTTCTTGTAAGCATTGAAGAAGAACATTGGATTCTTTGCAGAAGAATCAACTTCTTCAGAAAAGAGGTATGCTTTAAGTGTAGAATCATTGAAGGAGGAGTTCAACTTAGCCATGACAAACTTGCTGTCAATATCCTTCTTATCAGCGATGTAATTAGACAAGTCCTTGATAGGCGTGTTGCTCACAAACAACTTCTTAACCTCAGAGTATGGAAGTTCAAAGTTATCAACAGTTATTGAAGAGTTGAAAGCAGACATCTTAAACGCAAACACGTATGAAGAGTTCAGAATCTTCGGTAGATTGTTTGGATCCTTTGAATAGTTTTGAGACAAATCCCAAAGTTGATTATTCCGAATGAACTTTGGCTCAGAATTCATAAGCGTGAATCCTGTTATGACATAATCTTTGTTCACAAGCAGGAAAGAGTTGGTTCCATTAACAAAGCTGTTTTGCAGAGTTACGCCGTTGCTATATGACAAAAACCCTACCAAGCCAATGATAACGAGAAGCAGAAGTCCAACAATCACAACAGCTTTCAGAACAACATGAACAATCTTAAAAACCAAAAACAACACTACCAATATGACAAGCAAGGATACAAGCGTAGATGCTAAAGGAACCACATTATCACCTCAATCAGAAAAGCTGTGAGTGTTAATAAAACTTTCTAATAATTGTTCATATGGAGAAAACTTTTTGAACATCATAAAAACAAAAGTTTTTTAAAGAACACATAAACCTCACTCCTTATAAGTTTTTGATTTTAAAGGGGGAATAAAAATGACTGAACCACCAAGACCATTAGATGCCTTAAACAAGGCGAGAGATAAAAGAGTAATAGTTGAATTAAAGAGCGGAAAGCAATACATTGGAAAACTCAAAGCATTTGACATTCACATAAATGTTGTGCTTGAAGATGCTGAAGAGCATATAAACAACGAGCTCCAGAGAAAGTTGGGAGTTGTCTTCATAAGAGGAGATACTATCACAACAATATCACCTCAGTAGGTGAATCAGAATGAAGGGAACACCATCAATGGGGAAGCATGGAAAGAAGAGCGTCCATATCAGATGTAGAAGGTGTGGCCACATCTCCTACAATGTAAAAACAGGAGTGTGCAGTTATTGCGGCTACGGAAAGTCCAGCAAGTTGAGAAAATACAATTGGAAGAAACCTGGAAAGTAGGTGAGTTAAATGGCAAGGTCACAGTTTAGATCAAGGAAAAAGATAAGTGGGGGAAGCTACAAGGATTTTAGGAAGAAAAAGCAGAGATATGCAGCTGGAGAGCCCGCATTCACAAAGGTTGAGGAGGAGTCAAAACTCAAGAAGGTAAGGACTCTCGGCGGAAATGCGAAGAACAAACTCTTAACAGCTAGTGAAGCCAACGTGATTATGAAGGATGGCAAGGCGAAGAAAGTTAAAATAAAGAAGGTCGTTGAGAACCCTGCAAATAGACATTATGTTAGACGAAATATAATAACAAAAGGAGCAGTTATTGAAACAGAAGTTGGAAAGGCAGTTGTAACATCAAGACCTGGACAGCACGGCATTGTCAACGCCAAACAACTCTAAACCTATTTTTAATTTTAAGTATTAATCCCATTTGTAAAGATTTCTTCTCAATCGTTATTGTGTTGAATGATGAATTAACATATAAAACAGAAAATTATATATAATGAAATAACCTTAAAGTAATTATGAGCTTAACAGATTTAATACGAAATCTAAAAAGCATGAGAACAAAAGAAACAATCCCAAAAATAAAGAGAGATGGAGCTAATTCTTTAGAGTACAAAGCAACTGAATTTTACACTGGAACAAGAAATTTCTCCACAACAACGCCAAAAAACATGGAATACAAAGCAGAAAATAAAGAATGGGAAGTATACGCAAGGCTAGGGGAAGGCAGAGAACTGGTAGGAGTACTACGTCTTCCTGAGGGTCTGGGATTAGTTGTAAGTCCTGAGGGAGGATTATTTATAGTTAATGTAAGTGAAGAAGAAAGAATATATAAAAGAAGAATAGGAGGTATAAATGATCCTAAATACGACCCATATTCTCCTAATAGTGACGAAAATGGATTTATAGACACGCCCCTTGAGAAATACAAATTTAGAGGATAAAAGAGACAAGAGGAACCTCACAAATCTAAACAATTTTTATTTTCATTACTTCCAAATAACAAAATTTATATAGGAGTTCTAAATTGGTCTTAGTATGGGAAAGCTTATTCATCATGTAAGAGAGGATGACCCCTTTGGAAATCCAATTAACGGCCGTAATCCTGCTAATGGATTCAAAGAGAAGAGAATACAACCTAAAGAGGTAGTGGAAAATAACTTCTTCAACAACGAACAAATTATGCGAAGAGCATATATAAATGCAGGAAGAACTTTTGAAGAGGAGATTAATTACTACCCAAACAAAATTGAATTTTCAATAAAGAACGACTTAGGAAAACAGCAATTTGAGTTCAACGAGAAGCATGAAAACTTAGAGTCATTTGTGAACAAACTTTTTAATCAAATTGCTTCAGACATTAAAAACAATCAAATCTTAGAGTTAGAGTATAAGCATAAAGAAACAACAACACAGAGTAATCAAATTGAGTACAGCGGAGCAATTTTAGTAAATGTTAAGGAAGGTTCAGAAGTAAAATACCACATAAGGATTAATTTAGTCAACGGAATTTATGACAACACTGAAGAAGACAAAGAAGAAATCAATAAGGATATAAAGGAAAAGGAACAAATGCGTGATGAATTAATGAACCACTTCAACGGAAAACTCTTTTAACAGTATTGAATGGACAGCCATCGCATATGGGCTTCTTTCTACAATGCACCTTGGCGTGCTGAACTATCAGCGCGTGGAATTCATTGAAGAGTTTATAGTCATGAGGAAGTTTTTTGTGAAAGTATGATTGAACCTCATCATAACTTCTGTAAAAATCAAAGTGGTTCTCAATTCTTGAGAAAAATCTTCTTGTATATGCATCCACGACGAAAAAGGGTTTGTTCATGGCGTAGAGTAGTATGGAATCAGCGGTTTCATTGCCGACCCCCCATATGGATAAGAGTTCCCCTCTCGATACGGAGTTATGCTCAAATTCGGACTTGTGTTCAAGAAAGAACTTTGAAAATGTTTTCAACTTCTTCTCTTTAATATTGTAATAACCAGCAGGCCTTATTAAATCTTTAACATCTTTCTTAATAAGTTTGTTAGGTGTTAGTAATCCCTGTTTTTTAAGATTAATGAGAGCTTTCTCCACATTTTTCCAAGAAGTGTTCTGCGTCAGTATGGCTCCGACTGATATTTCAAATTTTTCAGCCAAACTCCTACTCTTATTTTTGAATTCTTTATCATAAACAGAGTGATATTTCCCCTGCTCATTAATAATAATGGGCCACCATCCCTGTTCTCCATATTCAGATAGAAGTTTTTCATATATTAATTTGAGGTTCATTTTTGAAGATGGGTCGGCGGGGATTTGAACCCCGGACACCCACGGCTTCAGCGTGGTGCTCTCCCGCTGAGCTACCGACCCGAGAATAAAATTAGTGATTAGTTTTCTTTTATAAAGTTTTTTATTCGGAGAAGTGCGGGGGCTGGGATTTGAACCCAGGAACCCACTGAGGGACAGGATCTTAAGTCCTGCGCATTTGACCAGGCTTTGCTACCCCCGCAAGTGTGAGAAGTAGTTATTTAGGATAATTTAAAAACTTTACTAAGCAAGAATTAAATCTTCTTTATTTTCTTCTCAATCTCAAGAAGTTCCCTCTCAAGTTCTTCAAGGTTAAACTCTTCCTTAATTTGAGATTTATTCTCTGTGCTTTTAGCAACAGATAAGGGAACATCACTCGGCTCTGAGAGTTTTGGCATGAGCTTTTTTAAATTTTGAATGATTAGTTTTAACTCTGCGATGAGCTCTTTAGCTTCCTTTATGTTTTCAAGCTTCTCATCTCTGAGAGATTTCAGCTTCTCATACTCCAAGAGAAGATTTATTGTCTCCTTTGAAGCACTGAGTAAAGCTCTCCTTATCGTCTTAACATCCACTATTTTTACAAAGTAATCTGCCATTTTTTCACTCAGGTTTTATTTTTTCATCAATGAAATCTATCTTTTCATTGATATCTTTGATTGAGGACTCCCAGTTGTTGATTATAGAATTTTCCCTTTCTCTTATATCATCTATGTTTGACAGGATGACCTTCAGGTTTCTAAGCTTGCTTTTGAACATAGTAAATAGTCCAAATATCTCTGAGTAATTGTCCAGTTTTGTATAGAGCATCTCATCGTTTTCTTTCATTTTAGTCCTCACCGAATAAGGATTGGTCAAGGTTGATTATTTTCCTCTCAACATCTTCCAACTTCAATTTGAGGTCTGAAAAATTCTTCGCTTCCTCCTGAACATTGGACTTAACATCCTCAAGCAGAGTGCTTGATTCTGATAGAATCTTTCTTATGACATTAAGCTCCTTTGTGGCCTGCTTATACGCGGCTATGCTTACAAATTTATCCTTCGGCTCTTCTTGAATATCCACTGAGGATGAACTGTTAAGAACATCTGTATCTGAATCTTCATAATCATATAAGTCAGCGTTGTATTTCTCGTCAAGTTCATTATGAGAAATGTCCTCTGAGCTGTATGAGTCCTGATTATCTGACTTTAAATTTGGACTAGCTGATGAGGAGATGTCTGAAGCAATTTTACCTATTTCTTTCTCATTGTCAATGACTGTTTTCTTAAGTTCATCTGCATTTGGGTTGCTTAAGCTGTTTGCTCTGAATGGCTCAAACAGCTTTGACTTCTCATTAATAAGTGCATCATTCGGAGCCTCTTTTGGCTTTGTTATAGACATTGCGTTAATCTGTGAATTCGACGGTGCAGGTGGGATAAGATTAGAGTTAAACACATTTGAATTAGGACTGTTTTGAGATGGATTTGGAGCAGGTGGCATGTTAGGTAATGTATTTTTAGAGGAAGTGTTAGAAGGCAGACCTAAAATATCTTGCATGCTCTGATTTGAATCGTCTTTTTTACTGTCAAGCTTCGCTTTCTCAACTTTCTTCTTTTTTCTAAAAAACAAAATTACCACCCCTTTTTTGCTTATTGAATGTGAAATAACTCATTATTTTTATACTTTTTATTGAATAAGAAATGCTTTTTATTAAAAGTTTTGCTGTTACTAAAAAATAGAAAAAGCTTATGACAAAATTTTTATATGATTATAACTTTTGTTAATTTATGAGAATTCGAGAACCAGTCGCAGCAGGACTTTTTTATGAGTCAAACCCGAAATTATTGCAACAACAGATAGAACAAGCATTCAAGGATGATTTTGGGCCAGGAGCTCTGCCTATAAAGAACAGGACAGGATTTGTATATGGAGCTATTGTACCGCATGCAGGATATTCTTATTCAGGGCCAGCAGCAGCTTGGGCTTACAAAGAACTGGGCGAAGCAAAGCCTGCGGAGACCTATGTAATATTAGGACCAAATCATACAGGCATGGGAGGTTCTGGAATAACAACCGCTGCGTTCTCAACACCTTTCGGTGTTGTAAGAACCGATAAAAAGCTTGCAGATTATTTAATAAGAAAGGGAACAATAAAAGAGGATGACTTGCCTCACATGAAGGAGCACAGTATTGAGGTTCAGCTCCCTTTCTTGCAATTTATAAATAGGGATGTTGAATCTTGGAAAATTCTCCCTGTTGTGCTTTCGGATGATGTTGATTACAAGCAGTTTGCAACAGACCTCAAAGAGGGAATTATTGACCTAAACAGAGATGTGACAGTAATTGCAAGCAGCGACTTCACCCATTATGGAAACGCGTATAGATATATCCCATTCAGTTTAGATGTGAGGGACAATATAAAGAAGCTTGATGAAGGTGCTATTGAATGGATAAAGAAGCGTGATGATGAGGGCTTCTTAAAATATATTGAGAACACAGGAGCAACGATTTGCGGTGCGATTCCCATAGCCACTCTTCTGAGAATGATGGTTAATAGAAAACCAGATTTTCTACAGTACTACACTTCCGGAGACCTTATCAATAATTACAGAAACAGCGTTAGCTATGCATCCATTGTCTTCAAGTGAGAATGAAAATTAAAAGATTGAGCAACAAGGAAATAAGAGCGTTAAATAAGGATATTGAAAGCTTCGGAGTTTCTTTCAAAAAGGGCGACGAGCTTTTTATGGCTGATGCCAAAGTTAAGGTCATCCTCTATAACAAAAGTGCTGTGTTCTTTTACAATAAAGACAGAATTTTCCCAACACTAAAAGCAGTTTTAAGCAGTGAAGAGCTAAGGAGGATACTCCCAACAGTTACCGTAGATAAGGGTGCGGTTAAGTTTATCCTTAATGGAGCAGATGTTATGAGGCCGGGCATATTAGAAGTATCTGACTTTGATAAGGATTCTCCTGTCATTGTTGAGGATGAGAAGCACAGACCTATTTCAGTTGCTTTATCACTTTACAGCTCCAAAGACATCTTATCAATGAGTAAAGGCCCTGTTTTGAAGAATCTTCACCAGTTCAATGATTCCATCTGGAACTTTCATATATAATGCATTCTCTAAAATCATTCAAAGAAGTTCTTTAACCTTCTCTCTTTTGGAATATAATTTCTTACAATTCCTTGACTCTTTATGAACAAGCCCGAACCTGCGTAGTCATCTCCAAATTTTATTATGACAAATCCCGATTCCAAACCATGAGTGTTTTCAACTTGTAAATCCCCTCCTGATATCCAAATTTTAAATTCTCTGCTGTCAATCTTCAGAACATTCTTCTCAGCACTTGGACCTATAAGTTGGGACCCCTCAATGCTCAACCTTATCCTGCCTGTTTTAAGTTTATCCTCTATTGTGGCTATGTAAAGCCCGATGTTGTCAATCCTAAGTTTGTCAGTGTCAATTTTGGACAGGGCTCTGTTGGTTATGTAAACCCTTTGTCCTGCTCTTAAAAAAACATAATGATCAAGGATTGATGAATCAAACGCGAATCTATCCTTTATCTCATGGATTATTCTCTTCTTTTCCCTCGTGTTCAAAATGTTTATTTGTCTCATTACACTCCCCAGAGAGGATTCTCTTTCCTCATAATTTGACTTATTTCCTTAAGAACTTCAATCTCACTCTTTGAGAGTTTATCTCTAAACTTTTTCAATGTCCTAAAATCTTCCTCGCTAATGTGAGAGTATAATTCTTCGTGGTCAGATATTTGCCTTCCTATGGTAACTCCATCAAGCGAAACAGCGACCTGTTTACCCTGCTCTGCAGAATCAACATTTTTTTTGTCAACCTGTATTGCTCTTACAGAACAAACTTCCTTGCCTTTATCATTCATCAGTTTTATCCCTGCTCTCAGCGTTCCAAGTTCCACCTCAACACCTACAATTGCAGGATTTGATTGCCTAAATATGAACTGTGGAAGTATTCTGATTTTCACAGGTCTCATCGTTTTTGAAAGTATCTCTGCAACTTTTCTACGCTCTAACTCCTTTAAGAATTGCTTGTAATCATCTAAAAGCTCATAGATAATATTCCTAGTTATCACCCTTACCTTTTCTTTTCCCACCCTGTTTAGATATTCCTGAGCCTCCTTTGTTAAAGATGTGTTGAATCCAAGAATAACTCTGTTGCTCTCCTCAGAGTTCGACTCAGCATTAATTATATCTTTCTTAGTTATCTTACCTATAGAGGCTGACCTTATTTTCACGCCCTCCTTTTTGAGCATAAAAAGGGTTCCTTCCAAAGAGCCGAGAGAATCTGCTTTAACAATTATACCTTCTCTATCAGTTTCAATTATGACTTGACCAACTTCATCTTCCACTTTTTGTTTAAGTTCTTCCAAATTCCCATTTGAGGAGTATATTGGCATTCCGGAGAGAACCTCTTCATCTGAGGTAATTATGAGCTTTACTCCTGCGGCAGCCCTAACTTCTTCAACTTGCCTAAACTTTGCATGCTTATCCCTCATTTCATTTAATGGGAGAGGTTCTAAAATCGCCTTCACTTTTGTAACGATTGGCTTACCTATATTTCCAATAATAACTTCATCTTTCTTCCTTAAGATTCCATCGTAAAGAATAACATTGAGCGTTTCCCCAAGCCCCTTTTCTTCTTTAACCTCAAGTATAGTGCCTTTGGCTGTTCCTCCAAGATTAACTTTCAGAGTTTCAGAGAGATACTTTTGAGTTAACCCTGTGAGAGTCATTATTAACTCAGGTATGCCTTCTCCTGTTTTTGCAGAGACAGGAACAATTGCAACTTGCTTTGTGTAGTCAGAAACTCTGTCAAACCTTTCTGACTCGAAGCCAAGCTCATATAGAGATGCGACTAAGGAGTATATTTGTTCGTCTATTTTCCTCTGCACCTCGGGACTCTGACCTTTTATGGATGAGAGTATTGGTTTATTGTTAGTTCTCCATCCAGGTATCAAATCAACCTTATTTGCTGCAATGATAAAAGGAGTTTTATATTCCTTCAAAATCTCAACTGATTCAATTGTTTGTGGTTTGAACCCCTCGTTTATATCAACAACGAGAATAGCGATATCTGCTAAACTGCCCCCCCGCTTCCTCAAACTGTGAAATGCTGCGTGTCCAGGAGTATCTATAAACAGCAGCCCAGGTATGTCAAATCTTATCTTAATATTTTTAAGAAGGTCTTTGCACACTTCTTTAATTGTGGATGATGGTATAAGCGAAGCTCCTATCTCTTGAGTTATGCCTCCGGCTTCTGTCGCAGTAATAAAAGTTCCCCTAATCTTGTCAAGTATGGATGACTTTCCATGGTCCACATGCCCAACCACAACACATATTGGGCTCCTAAAAACTTTTTGTATTTCAGACATAGAAAAAAAGAAAGTCATTTGTTTTAAATATTTAACTGAGGAAATCACAGAAGCATCAAATATTTAAATGAAGCGTGGAAATAATTGTTTATGAGTTCAGTTAAAATGAGGGTATTTCATGAGGGCTCTGTAGATTTTCTCTCAGCTGAGAACAATCTAAAAACTAAAGGTTCAATATTCTACAATCCCATGATGAGAATTAGCCGGGACTTCACCATTGCTGTCTTGGATTTCTTATCAAAGGAACTAAACAAGGGGAGAGTATCTTTTCTTGACTTAATGGCTGCTTCAGGCGTTAGGTCTTTAAGAATAATAAAGGAATGCTCAGAGGCAAGTGCAGATGTTTTCATAAATGATTATTCAAAAGCATGCACAGAAATTATAAAAAAGAATTTAAGCATGTTAGATTACAACAAGAGCAGATTTAAAGTAAAAGTTTTGAACAGAGAAGCTTTATCTCTACTTTCAAGTCCTATGTTTTTTGATTTTATTCACATTGACCCTTTTGAAGACATAAACAAATATCTCTACATGAGCATTCGGAGCGTAAAGAACAGGGGGGTTATATCTCTAACAACAACAGACACAGCATCCTTATCTGGAACTTACCCAAAAGCGTGTATGAGAAGATACGATGCAGTTCCTCAGCAGTTTGATTTCAAGCATGAATTCGGCCTAAGAATATTAATAAGAGCTATTCAAATTGAAGGAGCAAAACAGGACAAGGCACTTAAACCCATACTTGCTTATTATTACAAACATCACTTCGGAATTTTTATGAGAGTTATTAAAGGAAGAAAAAAATCTTCTGAAGTATTTAAAGACCACAAATACTTAACCTTCTGCAAAAATTGCTTAAGCAGGAAGATTACGCCCAGCATTTTCAACGATGTCAAATGTTCAAACTGTGGAGATAAGTTAAGTTGGGCGGGAAAGTTCTACACAGGAAGTTTAATTAGCAGAGAATTTTTAGATTTTATTTCAAAGAACTATCAGAAATACCAATTTGGAGAAGAAACAAAAAAAATCATAACCTTACTAAAAGAAGAATCTTCAATAAGCACACCTTTCACAATAAACACACACTTGCTATTTAAGAGGTACAATATAAAACCTGCCAGGATAAGTGAGATAATTCATCTTTTGAGAAATGCGGGCTTCAAAGCTGAGAGAACTCATTTTAATCCTCTGAGTTTAAGAACAAATGCAGATATTCCGCAGATAGTCCGACTGTTGAAACAAGCAGCAAACCACAATACTTTTAAATGAAAGCTCTTCTCTAACCTAAGGTGGTTTTTATGAAGTGCATTTCATGTCATAAAGATGTAACAAATGACAAAGGAGTTGTTAGATTTATGTGCCCAAAGTGTGGCAAGTATGAAATAATAAGATGCTCAACATGCAGGAAAAATGGGACCCCATACAAATGCCCAAACTGCGGATTTGAGGGACCGTGAGGTGTAAAAATGGCAAAGGTTGTAGTTACTTTGAGGATTATGCCAAAAGATCCAAGTGTGGATTTGGAGAAAATCAAAAAGGATGCTGTTTCAAAGATAGAAGCATTAAAAGGCGAAGTTGGGAAGGTTGAAGTGCAACCAGTCGCCTTTGGCTTGAACGCAGTAATGATTTACTTTGTCAGGGATGAAAGCTTGGGAGGAACCAGCGAAATTGAGAAGGAACTCTCAAGTATTGAAGGCGTTGATTCCGTTGAAACCACAGATGTCCGACGAACTATTGGATAAAACAATTTTTTATTTTTAAATAATAACAAAATTATATAAAGCGTATTCTTAAACTTTTATTGGGGATTTTTATGGGAGATGAAATGATTCAAGCAGATGAGAAAGTTCAAAGTCCTAAGAGGGGAATATTCGCGAGATTATTCAGAAGAAAGAGTAGTAAAGAGCAAAAAGCAAATGGAGAGGAAAATAAAGAGAAAGCGGATGAGAAAACTAACAAGAAAGAAGATGACCTTTTAAACCTCCTTGCTCCTAAAAATAATGAGAATTTAGCAGGAAATAATGAAACAGAAGAAAGTTATAATTCAGATTCGGACCTTGTTCTAATAAGTGGTGAAAAAATAAAAACTCTAAGCGAACTTGAAGCTTTTCTGCAGTTTATGGATGATTTTACATTTGAGTATCACTGCAATGAAAACAAAAACGACTTTGCTGATTGGGTTGAGCACAGTTTAAAAAACAAAGAACTTGCTGACAAGATGCGAAGTGCAAAGACAAAGGAAGACCTGCTTTCAATACTGAATAAGTATCTAAATAAGGACGAAACTACTGAAGACCTTGAACCGCAGAAGATAGAAGAGTCGCCCGAAGCTGTTGAGGATGCTCTTCTTGAAAAAGCAGCGGAGAAGATTCAAGAGGATAATAAGCCAAAGCTTGTAAAACCACATGAACTTCCGAGAGATGAAAAGAATGACACAGAGGTAGAGTTGAAACGGAAGATAAAAGTTTATGAGAAACAGATGTTTGAGCAGCAACTGAAACATGAGGATGAGATTAAGGAAAAAGAAGACAAAATAAACGAACAGAACATAATCATTCAAGGTTATGAGAAAAAGGTTGACCTGCTTGAGAAAGAAAGGCAGAGGTTAATGGAAGAAGTTGAAAAACATAAGAAGAGAATTATTGAACTTTTAGCAAGAATTGATGAACAGGAGAAGAGGTTCCAAGCTCAAAAGGAGATTATTGATAAGCGTATTGAAGAGCTTGATGAAAAAGAAGCAGAGCTTAATGAGAAAGAAAAGGAAATTGTTCTCAGAACAGAGGAGTTGAGTCAAGCCAAAGAAAAGCTTGACGAGAAAAATGCTGAACTCTCATCAAAATTAAAAGCTGTTGATGAAGATAGGCAGATGCTTGAACAGAAGGAAGAAGAGGTAATTGATAAAATTTTAGAAGTTGAAGAGCGCGAAAAGGAACTTGAAAAGAGAGAGAAAGAGATTAATGAAAAGCTCCTGCTCATAGACAAATCAATAGATAAACTTGAAAGTAAAAAGGCAAGTGTTGATAGGGAGATTGAAAAACTCAACAAGTTGAAAGAGGAGTTAAAGGAAAGAGAAAAAGCAGTTAAGGATAAGGAGAAAGACATACAGAAGAGGGAAAAAGCTGTTGAGAAAAAAGAGGAAAAGATTAAAGAAGCTAAAAAGCTGTTGAAAGACCTCCCAAAGCTCAAAGCAGAGTACAAGAGGTTATCCAAGAAGATTCCAAAACTTGAGGAGGAATATAACAAACTTGTTGAGAAGAATGAAAGCTTCAAGAGAGAACTTGAGAAAAGGGAAAAAACTGTTAAGAAGAAGGAAGAAGAGATAAAGGCCAGAGAGAGAGCTTTAGAGGAGAAGAAGGAGAAACTCCTGAGGATACAATACCGTTTAATAGAGGAGAAGAAGAATATTGAAGACATGCGATTACAATTGTATTTGAAAGCACACAACTTAGAGGATGTTGTGCCTAAAAAGAAAGTTTCCAAACTTTTGAAGCCACTGCCGGAGGTTAACCCTGAAGAGAAAAACTCGCTAATTGCAGAGGCTAAGGAAGCCATCGCATCCAAAAACTTTGTGAAGGCGAACGAGATAATAAAAAAACTTGACAAGATATACGAACAGATGACAAACATAGACGACAAAAAAGAGCTTTACTATAAGATATTAGAGTTAAAAACTGATTTAAGATTGGCAACGCTGTGAGCATTAAATTCTCTTTATTATTTTATTTTCCTCGTCAAGTTCTACTTTTTCATCAATAAACTTGTTAACAACATAAACTGCTGATTTTATATGGTCTGTTATTTCTGAGGTTTTAATAGAACCGCCCACAATTGAGAGCAGTGGGATGAGCTGATCTGCAAGCAGCTTATCAACAACACCGTGCTTAACCTCATAAACAAGTTTTTCCGCGCACAGCTTTCCTATTTTCTCAGAGGAGACACCTCTCTTGCCAAGCTGGTCAGCTCCAAGAGTATAAGATGCTTCACCTGAAAGATTCTCAAAAACCGCCCAGAGGCAGATTGAAGAACCTGGAGAGGACGCCTCCGAATAAACCACATCAATAACTGCCTCTTTTCCAAGCTGATGCTTTATAAACTCCCTAGCTGATTTTGCCTGTCTCTCAGAGACCTCAGCATTCATAAGATTCTTTGACGCTGTAGATATGCCGAGGATGTGAAACTCTTCCTCAGCTTTATTTAATATGAGAGGTCTGTAATGCCCCAAGTTGTAAGGCCTTGTTTTTATAGAAACAACTCCCCCTCCCTTCGGGTAGTATCCCCTTTTAAGAATCTTAAAACTCACTTCAGAGTATTTTCTAAAGTAGAAGAGCAGGACATTTTTAAAATAGTCAGATGTTGGTGAGTATGGAACATCTGTGCCTCCCACTATTTTTAAGCTTGTCGGCTTCAATAGCATCATAGGTAGGAGGATGGATTGTAGAACTAAGGTAATAGAACCAGCAGTGCCCACATCTAAGTTCAAATGGCCTCCCTTATACTCTCCAGGATAAAAAGTAAGCTCTTCTGATCCTAAAAAAGCCCCTTCAACCTTCGAGTTGGAAAGCTTCTTCAACGCGGTTATGCCAAGTAAGTGCTGAGCTTTTACCCCGGGTTTTGGCCTGTTTTTTCTTATGTTAATTATGTGAAACGGCTTCTGGGTCACAATTGACATTTGAAGAGCAATTCTCAAAACACTGCCGCCTCCCAACGCTCCATCTATTTCAATCATTCAGACCGACCACCTTATCATATTCCACAAGTATTATTGAGTCAAGATTATTAAGCTTTTTTGTGAGGTACAACCTGCCCTGTGATATATCAACTATTTTTTGGGCAAGCCCAATTGCCTCTCCTTTCAAGTTAATTCCAACGATAGATATTTTTATTCCAAGATTAACTGCCCTGTAAACTGCTCTCATAGTTCTCTTCAGCGGCTTATCCCCCTTCGTCGGTTGGAGATCAGTTATAAGTATTACATACTTATCTCCCTTTTGATTGGAGAGCAGTTTAATTGATTCTTCAATGGCCAAGCTTATGTCAGTCTGCTGTTTTGGTTTAACTCTCACAAGGTCTTCTATCAGAGAGTAAATGTCACTGCTTGGTTTCCTATTTGCAACTACTTCATTTCTAAAGATTATAAGTCCCACTCGGTTCTTGTCTTTAATTGCTTTGTAAATTAATGCAGCTCCAGCTCTCTTAGCTTCCCTAAGTTTCTCCCCTTTCATAGAAGCGGATGAGTCAAGCGCGAATATTATGCTTATTGAACCTTTATCTCCACGGACCTTTTTTCTCAGATCATCTTTAGTAATCTCTTTGTGCATCCTCTTTACAGCTACTCTAAGCGTCTTCTTAACGGATATGTCTGCAAATCTACGTGGTTTAGCATTTGAGAAGTCCTTAACTATTCCCAAATCTGTTTTCTCATTACTCTCATAGCTGCCTGTTGAGTTTGAAAGTTTATCAACTTCTTCTCTGAGGAGTTCAACAGCGGCCAGCTTGATTGACTTATCTGTCAATGCCCCATCTTTATCTATAAGTTCTTCCTTTTTTAGCTCCTCAATCTTTTTATCAATCTTCTGCTTAAGCTCCTTTTTGAATTCCGGCAGGTGTATGTTTCTCTTTATATACTCTTCACTGTATCCTGTAAGTTTCTCTATGAATCTTGCTCCAAGCTTTCTCTTTGAAAGTTTAAAGTTATTGACTATGTCCTCAAAGAGCTTATTTGAGTTGAGGAATATGTTGCTGTCTATTGCAGATGAGATAATAAATATGTTCTCAAGGTAGTTCGGCTTATCTCTCTTCAAATTTTGCCCGTTGCCATTTGAGTTTGACTCCGCCTCTTTAACATCCTTCTTCTCGGGACTGCTAAACTGAATCACCGGGTTGCCCAGATCCAACTGCTTCTTTAAGCTTCTCGAACTCCCTTTTGATTAGGTCCTTCTTATTTTCTTCAAGTTTATAACTTGGCTTTAAGCTAATCCTATGCTCCAAAACTGAGAGCAGTATTTCTTCAACATCTTTCAGAGTTACGGATTTACGGCCGTTGAGTAGAGCGTTTGCCTGTGCTCTCTCATATATTCCTATTGATGCTCTAACACTTGGCTTCCTTGAGAGTTTCTCATTGCGCCTAAGATTCCTTACAAATTGAATTGTCTCTCTCAACAGGTGATTAGGAAACTCAACGAACTTTTTACCTTTCAGTTTGACGATTTTAACCTCTATGTCTGTTGTTTCTGGATAGTCCATTTCTATTATGTCAAACCTATCTAAGAACACTTCTGACAGTGGTTCTGTGCTGGAATCCTCTGGGTTCATTGTTCCTATGAGTATAAAGTTTGTCGGAACATTGATTGTGTATCCTGACAGCGTAACCTGATTCTCCTCTAAAACTTGGAGTAAAGAATTTTGTATTCTCTCAGGTGCGCGGTTTATCTCATCAAAGAAAAGTATTCCATAGTTGGCTTTGAAGATCTTACCTGGCGTAAATGCTTCTATTGATGCAGGTCCATATTTAAGAGCTTTCACAGGGTCAATGTCTCCTATCAAGTCTTCAGATGTTAAATCTGGAGAACCCTGCACTCTTATGAATCTTTCAGCTCCCAAAAAGATCTTTGTATCTGGTTTTTCTCCTCTGCGAATTTTTGCGAGGCATTCTGGACATTGTGGTTTGTTTGGGTCGCAGTGGTATGGGCAGTTGTTAAGCTCAATCTCAGGAAGTGTTTCGGCTATGTTCCTTGCAAGCGTTGTTTTTCCACATCCAGGAGGCCCGGAGAGAATAATATTTCTCCTGCTTAAGATGGCTGTTTTAACAAGTTTTTTTACTCTTTCCTGTCCAATTATTTTGTCAAATTTAGCGGAGATAATTCTTTTCTTAAGCTCCAAATCATAGCGTTCAAAGTTTTTGTTTTTCATATTAGCACCTCCTCTGTCTGTACTCTTTAACTATTTTTTCAAAATCCAATTTGGTTTTGGGTTTTATTTTTAAATCCTCACTTTTAATTATGAGAAAGTTATCAGTTTCAAACAAAACCTTTACAGAGTTTATATTTACAAAGTACGCGTTGAAGAGTTTCTTTACATTTCTATTGGGATTTTTATTGTAAAGGATAACTTTTATATGGTCACTTCTTATGCTGTCCTTTTTAGAATATATCTCATTAGGATTATCAATGAACAAGTGCTTGAATCTTGCTGATGAGATTGTATCCACAGCTTTCTTGGAGGATAAATTTTTGAGTTTTGGAACTGCAACAAATTCCCCTGCATCAGACAGGGCTGTGTCAATTTTCTTCTTGAATTTTAAAAGATTCTTCTCTGCGTTGGATATTTGGGATTTTAAAAACTCATTCTCTCTTTTAAGTTCTTCCAAAATTGATTTCTCTGAGGTATCACTCGCCTTTGCAAGCATAAGTGTTAATGCCTTATTTTTCTCTCTACTGATTTCAAGTTTGTGCTTCAATTTTCTATTCTCGTTGAGGAGTATTTTCATTTGCTTCTCCAGAGATTTCACCTTGAGCAGGTCTGCCTTATCCTGCTTTTTATCTTGCCCCACTTTTAGGGTGCCTCCTTTCTCATTAATAAGTTTAGGCTTCGGCTTAACAATCTCAAAAGCTTCTTTCACACTCACACCTGAAAACACAATCCTCTGAACAACAGCTTCGTATGTTTCTCGTTTTAAGCTCTTATCATTCTCAAATGCATTGTCAATTTTCTTAAGAAGAGGTTTCAGCTTCTTGTAAGCTGTAAGCATTGCACTTATCGCGTCTCTTTCGTGAGGATTACCATAATCAAATGTGGATGCAAGTTTCACCTTCTCCTCCTCTAACAGATTCTTCTTTGGAGTTATCAGCTTCGCTCCAAGCAACGAGCTCAACTTGACGACATTTATAGGTGCGGGAAGTTTGTCAGAGCCAACTGCAAGAACAAATCCCTCTTTAACAAGGGCTTGAACAAGTTTGTTTATTCCAAGGTTCCGCTTGGACCAGAACTTCACTTTTCCAGTTTGAATGTCAAGTATGGATACTCCTATTGTAGTTCCAGGGTCAACACCTACGATTAAGTTGTGCATTCTTAGAGAATTGTGTGGGAATTATAAAAATCATTTGTTTAAAAGTAAAATTTTATTTAAAAAATAAAAAAATAAAACCGCTCTTTGCGGAATTCTAGTTTGAGCAGTTCTATACATGAGTTAGCATTGATTTATATATGTTTTGCTATAAAAACTGTCAATTAAAATACAAAAAGCACTCTTATTTGAGCTTATTATTGTTCAGTAAGGTTCATTATTGCTCATAACCTTATTATTATATTTTTTTTGCCTTGTTTTCTCTTGGTAATCAGTTTTCTTTCTTCTAATTCCTTTAAAAGCTGACTGAGTTTAGCTTTTGACATTCCTGTTACTACTCTTAAGGTGCCTTGCTCACATTTTCCCCCTTTTTGCTTCAAAATATTGAGGACCTGCTCTTCATCCTCTTTTAAATGTTTTGAGATTTTGTCCACCTTGCGAATAATAATCTTCTCCACTTTGGGCTTCTTCTTTACAAAGAAGAATATGCTTACAGGAGTTAATATAAGAAGAAGGATAACAGTATAAAGAACAAACTTGTTTGTCCTCTGTTTAAGAAGCACAATTATTGGATAAGATTTTCCTTTAGGAGTGTCGTTGTACGCCCACACAAAGCTAATGGTCTGCCCGTCAGTTTCCAAAGCTGTCGGTTCAGGATAAATAGATGCTGTGGAGAATGTCCCCTTCTTGACAGGACTTTCAAGAATGTAATTTGGAGCGAGTTTGAGTTTGATTGTAAAATTTGAGAATGAAAAAGGACTTTCAAGGTCAGTTATGAAAATGTTCCTCTTAAGCATGGATTTAGAATCATAAGAAAGTTGGATTGTTTTAGCAATCCTATAAATACTTATCACTTTATAATTTCCAAGATTGATTATTGTTGGCTTGCTCTCAACTCCATCAATCTTAAGATTTATGTTCATTGCATCTTTCGGCAGGTTCAACCTAAGCTCAATAAGCCTTGACTGTCCAAAGGAGTAAAGAACATTAACTGTAACTTCATTGTCATGTATAAAAAAGTCATATTGTGCTGTGGAATTGCTTGCATTCGCATTCACAAGTGGGATTAAGAGTAGAATCAAGAATCCCAAACTAAATGCAATACCAAACCGCTTCATATGAACTTATAAAAGAACTTAGTAATATAAAAGTTTTCTGGAAGGAGATTTAAAAAAGGTCTATCATTCTAAACTTTCCTGGATTGATTATTTTTGTTTTTCTAAAGTTAACTTCCAAGCCGGCATGTTCATGTAAGTGTCCGCAGATGATTAGATTAAGCTTTTCAGACTTCATGAACTCTGTAAACTCAAAAGTGCCAACATGCTCTCCCCCAAGGTCATCAAGAAAGCCGTAAGGAGGGTTATGAGTTACAAAAACAACCTTCTCCGGCTTATTCTTTTCTATCAATCTATGGAAGAATGGTTGAACATCCAAAAAGTCAGGTTCTGTATTTGTAAAATTTGCACCGCCGTATCCCAAAAAGAGAGTTTTCTTAACCATAAAAAAGCTCTTATGCAAATTTATTATGTTGTGAAGGTCTACGCTCTCTGCAATCAGCTGTTCCTCTGTCTCATGATTGCCTGGAACAACTAACACTTTTACTTTGCTCTTGTTAAGTTCAACAAGGGTTTTCCTAAGTTTATTTCCAAGATTAGATAGGTCTCCTGCAACAACTACAACATCTGCTAAATGAGAATATTTCACAACCTTCTTAACAGCTTTGATATCTCCGTGAAGGTCCGCGCTCGCAAGTATTCGGATATGCATGTGAATCTTTAAGTAGCATTAACTTGTTTAAAAAACTTTTTAACAAACAAAACCTTTTTAAATGGAGATGTGTTTTTAAAGAAAAAGAGGTGAGACCATGCTTAATCTGATTAAGGATTTAATTTACATATCAAAGAGATTTGATAAAAAGAAAGAGAGTTGGGACCCCTTCTTCCTGATTCTAAGTTCATCTTTGATTGTCTCACTTGCAAGCTTATCTGTCACAAAAAATTTGTCAAGTGTAAGTGTAGGTGTTGCAGTTGCAACATTTCTCGCAACTTTCATAGGTGCATACTTTTTTGCATACTTGATTTTTATCGGATTCACCATACTCAAAGAGAGTGGGGATTACACAAAAGCGTTGAACGCTGTTAGTTTAAGTTTAAGTGTGTTCTCAGTTGGATACTTAATATCAGCTCTATTAAGTATAGTGCCTGGAGGCATTTTTTGGAATTATCTAATGAGTTTGCTTGCCATAATAGTATTTGCAACAGGACTCTTTACCTCAGTTGCACTTTTAATAAAGCTGTGTTCAAATTTATTTAAGAGTGATGTAATCACCTCAAGCATAATCTTAATAATTTTATTGGTAACATTGTATGCGTCTGCAAATATACTTGTAATTTTAATTGTAGCAAGGTTTTATCCTCTAATGTTTTAGTCAAGCCAAAAGATTAATAAAAAAAGCACTGTTTAAAGGGTTATGCTCTACAAAACCTTCATAGATTACTTTGAAAAGATTGAAAGCACAAGTAAAAGATTAAATAAAACTTACATACTATCAAAGCTTCTTAAGACAACTAAAGATGATGATTTAGAGCAGGTAACACTTCTCGTCCAGGGCAAAGTATTTCCCGAATGTGACCAGAGAGAAATAGGCGTTGCCTCAAAGATGATAATAAAAGCCATAAGCAACGCAACTGGTTACTCCTCAAATGAGATAGAAGAATACTGGAGAAAACTTGGAGACCTTGGTAAGGTCGCAGAGATTTTAACAAAAAAGAAGAAGCAGAGCAAACTCTTCAGCAAGGAGCTAACTGTACGAAAGGTGTTTGAGAACTTGCAGAAGCTTGCAAAGATTGAGGGTCAAAACAGCACAGACATAAAAATAAGAATTATCTCTGAACTCTTGTCAAATGCTTCTCCAAGAGAGGCGTTGTATATTGTAAGAACTGTTCTCTCTGAACTGAGAGTGGGTATTGGTGAAGGAACTTTAAGGGACGCAATTGTTTGGGCATTCTTCCCGAAGGTAGTAGGAATATTTGTTCAGTGCTCAAAATGTGGGGCTTGGGTGCCAAACTCTGATGAGTGTCCTGAATGCGGGGCTAAACTGAACCCTGTTGCTGAGCCAAAGATAAGCGGAAAAATCTTGAATGTTAAGAGTTTAAACGATGTTAAGAATAAGGAGATTATTAACTATGATTTTATCATTTGTGATGATGAAAAAGATGCGAGGGAGGTTTATAATTATATTGTAGATGCTGTTCAGAACGCTTACAATATTCTAACCGACTTTGCCCTTGTGAGTGTTGAAGCCAAAAAAGGCATATTAAATCTAAAAAGGGTAAGCTTAAAGCCGGGCAGACCTGTGAAAGTTATGCTTGCAATAAAAGTAAAAACCTTAAGAGAGGGCTTTGAAACTGTTGGTAGGCCTGCCCAGCTTGAGTATAAGTATGATGGATTCAGAGTTCACATTCACAAATGGAATGGAAATGTTAAGGTTTTCACGCGCAGATTAGAAGATGTAACTCATCAATTTCCAGATATTGTTAAAGCAACAAAGTATGTATCTGCTGACAGCTTTATTATAGATGGAGAAGCTGTTGGATACGATAAGAAGACTAAAAAATCCCTGCCTTTCCAAATGATTTCTCAGAGAATAAAGAGGAAGTATGATATTGACAGGATGGTTAAGGAACTTCCAGTAGAGGTTAATGTTTTTGACATTCTCTACTACAATGGTGAGAATGTGCTGAGCAAAAGCTTGGAGGAGCGAAGGAAAATAATTGAAAGAATAATCAAGGAAAAAGAGGGTTCTATTGTCTTATCAAAAAAACTTGTTACATCTTCGGAGGAGGATGCAAGAAAATTCTTTGAAGAATCCATAAGCCACAGCAATGAGGGAATTATGTTTAAAAATCTTAAAGCACCGTACAAACCAGGAGCAAGGGTTGGTTTCATGGTCAAGTACAAGCAGGTCATGGAAACCCTTGACTTAGTTATCGTAGGAGCAGAGTGGGGGGAGGGTAAAAGAGCCAAATGGCTATCAAGCTTCTACATAGCGTGTAGGGATAATGACGGAAACCTGCTGAGAATTGGAAAAGCAGCATCCGGTTTGAAAGAAAAACCTGAAGAAGGACTAAGCTTTGAAGACATGACTAAAATGTTAAGTCCTTTAATAATTGAACAGAAAGGTCGTTATGTGAAGGTTGAGCCAAAGGTTATTGTGGAAGTCGCGTATGAAGAAATTCAGAAATCACCAGAGTATGAATCAGGATTTGCCCTGAGGTTCCCAAGAATAA
>JAMOQB010000054.1 GCA_027064225.1 Candidatus Woesearchaeota archaeon
CTTCCCATCACTTTTAACTATGTCATATGTTGGTTTTTCATAACTGCTGAAGTTTGTGCTATTATTTGACACATTTCTCCATTCTTCAAAAATGTCATCATCAAAAAAATCGTCGAATGAGTCAAAATCATCAAATATTCCCATATTCATCACCTCATAGGTAAGGAATAATGAACTTATTTAAATACTTTTCGTTTTTGTCAACTTTAAGTTGACAAAAGTAGTTAAATGTTAACTTATTGTAGAAATATTTAAATATTAAAACTTTTTACTATTTTATTATGACCAAGCAAATTGTTATTAAAAGAGTGGATGTTCCTGCTCCGGGAAGTGTTTTAAGAGATATAGACTTTATATGTCAGTCCTTAGGCTATTTTTCTCAAAGAGATAAGAACAACACAGCGGTTAAAATATTTCGGTTGCTTGTAAAAAAATCTAATAAGGGGCTAACAAGTGAGGAAATAGCAAAATCTCTCAAAATAACTCGGGGTGCTGTTGTTTATCATTTGAATAACTTCATTGATTCAGGGATAATCATAAAGGATAAGAATACTTACAGATTGAGATATCCAAGCTTGCAAAAGAGTTTAGAAGAGCTTAAATATGACCTTGACAGAATGTTTGATGAGATAAATAAAATTGCAAAAGAAATAGATTCCCGCTTGGGAAGGGTTTATCGTTAATCAAGTGTGAAGTCATCTATTATCTTTTCTTCTTCATTCTTTATATCTACAACAATCCTCACAAGGTTTTTAAGAGGAGTGTCTTTGAGTTTAGCTACGAGAAGCTCAGTTACTTGGAATATCCCCGCGGAATTCTTCATCTTTATAAAAACTTTGACGGGCTTTTCTTCATCACCTTCTTCTATAAACACTCTTTCAATGGCCATTGCAGATACAGCATGTATGCTTAAATCTCCTCCATTGTTAAATGGAATCCTTGCTCTCCCCTCTTCCATATCTAAAGCGTCGGCTAACCTTAGAACAGAACCCTCCATTGTTAAAGGGCTTCTGTTCTTTTCATGCGTGAAAAGGCAGTGAAGAACTTCAGATTTGATTACTGTTCTTTCAGCATCAGAATACACTCCCTCTAAAACCTTATCTAAAATTGGTTCAGCAACAATAACTGACAGTAGAGGATGCTCCTTTCTATAAATGCTCATACCTGAATCATGGAGGATTGCTGATAAAAAGAGAACGACTTCCACATCCTTAAAGTTAAATTTAAAACCGCTGTCTTCATAATCCTTCTCAAGATTAAACTTTACTCCGTGCTTCTTTAACAGCCTGCCAATCTTCAACGCATTTTGGGCGGTTATTCTCATATGAATATGTCCGTGGTCGTTCATCTTTAATCGTCTTATAGCAGTTACATTCTGAATGACCCAAATTGCTTGAATCTCCGGATCGTGTTTAACATAGTTTAATATTCTCTCAAGTTTTTCATTACTTCCTGCTGTTACTCCTTTGAAGCTTTCAAAATTCATAAAAATCACCTTTCTTGAAGAGCAGTAATTCCGTATTTATATCTTTTCATAACAGAAACAAAAAATTTATAAAACAAATGAATTAAAAGTGAGGCGTATGGGACTTGATAATAAACTTGATGAGGTAACGAAGGAGATTAAAGAAGCATTAAAAAGTGGAAAAAAAGTAATACTAACTCAGGAGATAACTGGGAGAAAAATGAAGGTCGTGCCTGTGGATGATGAAAAAAAATTAGAACAACTCCTTAATATTATGGCACCTCCCTTTGGAGTAGGAATCTACGAAAAGAGAAAGAATGAAGACGGAAGAATTTATTATGAGATGATAAAAGAAATTTATTTTAATCCAAGTCATGCTTCCTCTTCCTCTTGTAACGGCCACGCTTCTCAACTTTATCATTGAGGCGTTTTATAACCTGCTCCGCCTCATTGTATGTTTCTTTGTACGCATATAAGAAAGTATTGAATGCTTCCTCCCAAAAATTGGAATGTTTACTCTCCAACGCTCTTTTGAAGAGGTGAATATCCACTGCTTTATCCTCTATTTTCTGACTCACGAAGCTAAGTCCAAAATCAATTATGTAAAGCTTATCAGAAACAATGAAGTTTGATGTTGTCAAATCGTCGTGAATAATGTTCATGCTGTGAAGCTTGCCTAAGAGAACTCCTGCTTTTTTCATAAACACCTTGTAATTGTTTTTGGAGAGAACATCCTTCAGCTTTGCTCCTTGAATAAACTGCATCACAATACAACCCCTTTCTTCATCAACATCAATAAGTTTTGGGCATGGAAAACCTTGTTTGTTTAGCTTCTCCAATATACGTGCTTCTCTCCTCGTTCGGTATTTTATTAGGGGAAGGTCTATCTCTTTAATTCTGTATGTTTTTCGCTTTCTGAACTTAACAACTCTCTCGCCAAACTTGTAAATAATCGCTTCGGCTCCTCTGTTTAGAACTTCTGCTTTTTCCTCGTCAAAATCTAAGCATTTCATAACTTATGTTAATCATGTAGATTAATAAATGTTTTGACTAGATACAAACTACCTTAAAAATTCCACTCTCAACAAAAGATAAGTTTGGAAACACTAAAAAAGCTATAAGTCCAATGTAAAAAGCTTATATCTGAAGTATTGTTTAAACTTTAGGGATTTCATTGTTTTCTCCACCGCTAAATCAAAAACTTTATAAATGATTTGTATTCCCTCCATTTTGGATTTAGTTAATCTAAGTCCCGAAAGCACTACTTTATGTAGGAGGGATATTCATGATGTATGATAAAGAAGCTTTTCTTAAAGCTCTGAAAGAGCTGAGAGAAAAATCTAAGAAAAGAAATTTTGACCAAAGTGTTGATTTGGTCGTAACTCTAAAATCTTTGGACCTTAAGAAAGCAAATAATAGGAGAGAATTCTTTGTAGTTCTACCAAAGCCCTTATCTAAGACTGTTAAGATATGTGCTTTGGTCGGTCCGGAGACCTATGAAGATGCTAAGAAATACTGCGATACCGTTATTCTTGCAGATGACTTTGATAAGTATGCAAAGAATCCTAAATTAGCTAAAAAGTTGGCGAAGGAACATGAATGGTTCATCGCTCAAGCGAATATTATGGCGAAGGTCGCCGCGGCGTTTGGTAGAATTTTAGCTCCAAGAGGAAAGATGCCAAATCCAAAGGCAGGAGCGGTGTTCCCACCAAAAGCTGATTTAAAATCCTTAACTGACAAGTTAAAAAGAACTATAAAAGTTTCAATAAAAAAGAAGCCAGTTGTTCAGGCAAGGATAGGTGTTGAATCTATGAATGATGAAGAGATAGCGGAGAATGCTGCTTTCTTCTTTGAAAATCTTGTTCACAATTTACCTAATGAAAAGAATAATATAAAGGAAGTGCTGTTGAAATTCACAATGAGCAGTCCTGTGAAGGTGATATAAATGACTTACAAAGCTCATGTTTCTGAAAGGAAAAAGAGGAATGTTGCAGAATTAACAGAGTTGGCTAAAAAATACAATGTCATTGCTTTAGTAGATATGAATAATCTTCCCGCACCTCAATTGCAGAGGATGAGAGAACTTCTTAGGGGAAAAGTTCTGATAAAGATGACTAAGAAAACATTGATGAAAATTGTATTTAACAATTTGTCCAATGAAAAAAAGGACATAACAAAACTTTCGGATTACTTAGAGGGAATGCCAGCTTTGGCGTTGACCAATGAAGACCCATTCAAACTTGCAAAGATACTTAAAGAGAATGTCTCAAGCGCACCTGCAAAGGCAGGCCAAGTTGCTCCGGATGACATTGTTGTTCCAAAAGGAAAAACAAACTTTCCTCCTGGACCAATCATTAGCGAACTCTCTTCAATAGGTATAAAGGCAGGGATAGAAGGAGGCAAGGTTGCTGTTAAGGAGGACGCTGTTGTTGTTAAGAAAGGCGAAATTATCAGTGATAAAGTCGCATCAGTGCTTAAAAGATTGGGTATTGAACCTATGAAGATTGGTCTTAGGATAATTGCTGCTTGGGACAATGGAGAAGTGTTTGCTTCCGATGTGTTATCCATAAGCACAGAAAAGGTTTTAGACGACTTGAGAAGAGCTGCTGCAGAGTCAAAAGCATTGGCATTGGAACTTGTATATCCATGTTCAGATGTTATAGAAGACCTGCTTGTCAGAGCGTATAGAGGAGCAAAGGCTCTTAGCTTGGAAGCAGGAATAGTGACCAGTGATAACATCGCAGACATGCTTGCTGAGGCAGAACTTGCGGCTCAGGCATTATCAAAAAAGATAAACAATTAAAATTTGTTATTTTATTAAAAACCAAATAGGAGGTAATTAAAATGGAATATGTATATGCTGCAATGCTTATTCACAAAGCAGGGAAGGAAATAAATGAGGAAAACATGAAAAAGGTTTTGGAAGCTGCAGGTGTTCAAGTTGACACTGCAAAAGTTAAGGCGTTAATAGCTTCCTTAGACGGAGTTAATATTGATGAAGTTGTAAAGAATGCACAGACAGCACAGGTTGTAGCAGCTGCACCTTCTTCAGGAGCAGAAGCCGGAGAAAAGAAAGAAGAGAAGAAGAAAGAAGAAGACAAACCAAGCGTTGAAGAGGCTGCTGCAGGATTAGGAGCACTGTTTGGCTAAATTTTTTTAATTAATTTTTTATAAAAAGTGATTTTAATGGATGAAGCACCTAAAAAGGAACCTGAGGAACTTGTTGAGAAGGATGAAGTTGTAAGCTCAGCTGAGTCCTCAAAACCCAAGGTAGAGAATGAAGATTTCACGAAGGAGTTTTCAAATCTTTCTAAAGATGAGATTTACCACAAGCTTTCTGAATTTAGAAAAGAGCTGACGCCTCTTAGGCAAAAGCTCAACGAATTAAGCTCTGAAAAGGAGAAGTGGTACTCTAAGAAATCAGAAGTAGGTCTGAAAATAAGAGACCTGATAAGGAAACTTAAGGAAGCCAAAGCAAAGAGGGACGAGCTCACAGCAAAGGTAAAAGTATTGAAAGAAGAGCGGCAAAAAACAAGCGATAAATTAAGGAAACTCGTGCAGGAATCAAATAAGCTTAGAGAAGAGAAAAGGAATGTTGAGAAGAAGCTAAACATAAAAGTTTCCCCAAACAAGTTGAGAAAAGAGATTGAAGACCTTGAATACAAGCTCGAAACAGAGGCCCTCTCTCCAGAAAAAGAGAAGAAGCTTATGAAGCTTATAAAAGAGAAGAAGAGGCAGTTTAAAGAGCTTGAATCCACAAATACCATCTGGGATAAGGTTTACAAGATTGAGAAAGAAATAAAAGAGTTGAAGAGAGAAAATCAGGAGAGGCACTTAAAGATTCAAGTCATTGCTGCGGAATCTCAAAAGCGGCATGAGGAATTACTGGCTTATGCTAAGGAAATTGATGAGTTGAGGAAGAAAGAGGAAGAAGCTAAAGAGAAGTTTTTAGCATTTAAGAAGGATTTTACAGAACTTAACAAGCAGATAAAAGAGAAGATGAAGAGGGTGAATGCTCTTAGAAAACTTGTTGCTAAAGAGCATAAAGAAGAGGCTGTTGAGGAGAAGAAGCGCGACGATGAGATACTGAAGAGAAAGGAGAAAGAAGTTCTTGAAAAGATGAAGCGCGGTGAGAAGTTAACAACTGAGGACCTCTTGGTTTTTCAAAGCATGAGTGATGAGTAAGACCTCAGTGATAAAATTTATAGAAAACTTCTTATAAATTATTTAGTTCTTTCTCAAGGATTAAAATGGGTTAAGATCCTTTAGATAAGATTTTAGAGGTACTTGGTAAAGGAGATTGTTAAATAAAAAAGTAGAAAACGCTTTAAGTCAAAGTGGAGGTCCATATCAACCCGGTAAAAAATTAATTGCTTTTCTTCTCCTTAAACTCTGTGTATCCGCAGTGGCCACAAGTCCACCTGTCTTTATGTTCTGCTAAGAAATACCCGGGACCACATTTTGGACAGGTTCTATGATTAGCTTTTATGGATTCACCATTAACATCGTAATAAGTGTAAGCTTGTTTTCTCTTCTTAGGTTTCTTTTCAGCTTTTTTCTTCTTCGCACCCATACTTACTCACCCTTTTCTTCTTTTTTCTCTTCCGGTTTTTCCTCTGAGAGTTTGTTGTTTCTCTTGAGTATATATTCATTCTCAATATCCTTCATAGCCTTTTCATCAAGGTAAATATTTGCTTCAACTACGCAAACCTGCTCGCCATACTTTGATTTTATCTTTTTGATTATGACCAGCTTTTCGTCTTGACCAAGAGTTTTAGCAATCTCCGAGCTAATCTCCTGCCTTGAAGGCGTCTTCCCTGCATACTCTATCTCAAACACAGCTTCCACTCTTGGAAAAAACTTTGACTCTTCTTTTTTTAAGACCTTAACTTTCATTTTATCACCTTATCTTCAACGCGTATTCACCTTTCATTTTAATATTTATCTTCTTAGCGATTTCAGATCTTACAGGGTCAATGACAATTATTCTACCCTGCCAATTTGTTGTGAAATCTGATTTCCCGCATAGTGGACAGACATCGCCTTCTACAAAGAGTTTATCATGTTTACAAACTTTTTTCATTAGTAACACCTACTTCTTGTTTTGGCTGTTTTTATCCTCTTTTATCCATTCAAGTTTGCCCAGTCCGGGCTGTCTCATAGTCAAGCCAATCA
>JAMOQB010000055.1 GCA_027064225.1 Candidatus Woesearchaeota archaeon
CCTATTTTTATTTCATCAGGATCTGCAGGAACAGGAAAAATCCAAACGCCTGCTCCTCTGGATAAGTCATCAACATCAATTACTAAAATCATTTTCTCAGATCCATCCTGATAATGAATAGCACAAAGTTGTTGGTTTTCTCTTTGAAGCAGCCAACTATTCAAATAATTATCATAAGAACTAACTACTCCATCTGCTTGAACTTGAGGCGGGTACGTCATTAAAAACCATAAGAAGGTCGCAACTATCAACAGAAAAAACTTTAATTGATTCCTCATTATTATTAAATCTAAACCCTTAGTTATTTAAATTTTTTGGATTTTACGGTTGAATTGTTAGTCTTATCAAAACTTTTAAATAACTCTTAGATAAACTTCTCTTATCTTTTCCTGCATAGCGGGGGTTCCCGAGTGGTCAAAGGGGCATGGCTTAGGACCATGTGGCTTAGTGCCTTCCTGGGTTCGAATCCCAGCCCCCGCATTTATTTTATGCACAAGATTTAAAAATACTTTTTGTTTTATCTCTAAGATGGTTGAAATAAGAGCGGTTTCTGGTTATGAAAAGGTTGGTAGAAACATGACTGCCCTTCGAGTTGGAGATAAAGTCATTATCTTTGACATGGGTATTGATTTGGAGAATTATATAAAACTTGTCGGTGAGGATGATATATCTAAGATAAGCGTTAAACAATTGAGGAGTGCAGGTGCTATTCCTGATGATTCTTTTTTAGAAGATTGGAAGGATATGGTTAAGGCAATAGTAATTACGCATGCACACTTGGACCATATCGGAGCGGTTCCATTCTTGGCTTCAAAGTATAATGCTCCAATCATTGCCACCCCATATACTATTGAGGTTTTGAAGAAGATTATTAAGGAGAATCATTTTAAGGTTAAAAATGAATTCAAGGTTTTGAGTCCGAACTCCCATATAGTTATTGATGGTGTTCGCATAGAATTCATTAATGCTACTCATTCCACTCCTCAAACAGTTATGATCTCTGTGAAAACACCTCAGGGTTATGTTGTTTATGCCAACGATTACAAACTTGACCATTACCCAGTTTTGGGCAGGAAGACAAACATTAAACGTCTTAGAGAAATGGGTGATGAGGGAGTGTTAGCTCTTATTGTTGATTCAACAAGAGCTGCTGAGTCAAGAAAGACGCCGTCTGAAACTGTTGCGAGAGATATGCTTAGAGATGTTCTTTTAGGAGTGGACCATCGCGGAAAGTTGATTGTTATCACTACCTTTTCGTCTCATCTTGCCCGTTTGAAATCCATTGTTCATTTCTCAAAGCTCCTCAACAGAAAGCTTGTTTTTCTTGGCAGAAGTTTGTTCAAATATTGCACGGCGGGAGATGACATAAACATAAGTAAGTTTTCTAATGAGGCTAAAATGATTGGTTACGGAAATAAAATAAAGAGATTCCTTGAAAAGTTTCCTGAACATGAGCGGGGGAACTACATCTTTGTTATGACAGGTCATCAGGGAGAGCCGAATTCTGTGCTTTCAAAGATTGCTTATGGTAAGATAAAATTTCACTTCAATGAGGGAGATGCTGTGATATTTTCGTGTAGAGTCATTCCAACCGAAACAAATATTGAGAATCGTAAGAGATTAGAGGAGAAACTCTTATCTCAGAATGTTCGCTTGTTTAAAGATATTCATGTTTCAGGACACGCTTGTAAAGAGGATGACCGTGATTTGATAAATGCTTTGAGACCTAAGTTTATTATCCCCTCACATGGCAGCAAGGATATGCGATCCGCTCTGAAGAAGCTTGCTGTCGAGATGAGATACTCAGAGAATAGAATTATTATGATGAATAATCATACAGGTGTAAAATTGGATTGAGGTGTAATCATGGCAGATAAAGATGAGGAAATAGGATTCCACAAAGGAGCACTTTCAACTCTTGTTAAGGAGAGGGAAGAACTTGTTAAGACATTAAATGTTGTTGAGCAGTTGATGAAGCTTCACATAAAAGCCCTTGCAGACCTTGGTGTGGATGTAAATGCTTCAGATAAATCTAACAATAAAAAGTGATTCCCACTTTTAATTAAGAGTAAGTTTTATTAATCCTTTAATAATTATAAGTTCTTATGGAGCTTGACAAGGCGTTGTCTTCAAGGAGGAGCATAAGACACTTCTCAGATGTTCCTGTGGAGTGGAGTAAGATAGTTAAAATTTTAGAGGCAGGTAGTTTAGCTCCTTCTTCTGGAAATGTTCAGAACTGGAGGTTTATCATTGTAACTGATAAGTCGCTTAAGCAGGAAATTGTAGATGCTTGTTTGGAGCAGGAATGGATGTCCGAGGCATCTGTCTTTATAGTTGTTCTCTCTGATAATGTTATGATTGAAAAGTTATATGATAAAAGAGGGAAAGAGTTCTATGCAGTTCAAAATTGTGCTGCTGCTATTGAAAATATGCTCTTGGAAATAACCCAGTTAGGTCTTGGCTCGTGTTGGGTTGGTGCCTTTGAAGAGCAGGCATTGAAGAGAATACTCAACATACCTGATTTTGTTAGTGTTCAAGCAATTCTCCCAATAGGATATCCAGCTGAAAATCCGCCTGAACCCATGCATTATTCTCTTGAAACAACTTGTTTTTTTGAGTCCTATGGGAATAAGATAAAGGATATTGATGCTGTGCTTTGGAACTTTAACGTAGTGGGTAATGCAGTTAAAATTACTAAGAACCTTGCTGAGAGGATAAAAAAGAGAATTAATAAAGCAACTGGTAAGAAAAACTAAAAATTCTATGATAAATGACACAAAATCTTATAAACAAACTCTTGAATCTTGAGCTTATGCCTGAAGAGTTCAACTTTAATGATATGCTTAGATTCTTTCCTCATAATAAGATTAGGAAGTATCAGGATTCTCTTATGAAAGATGTTTTAAAATCAATTTCAAGAGGGGGTTCTCTCTTGCTGAACGCACCTACTGGGATTGGCAAGACAGTTGGAGTTTTAACTCCTGCACTTTATGTTCAGTCAGTTGTAAATGCTTCTCGAGGGAAAGAGGATAAACTAAAAATATTCTTTTTAACTTCAAGAAACACTCAGCATAAAATTATTGTTGATACTGTTAAAAAAATAAACTCAAAGAAAGGCATGAAGATTTCTGTTGCAAATCTTGTCGGTAAGAAGCATTTATGTGCTTTGGATGATATTGAATCCTTTTACTCATCCGAATTTAATGAGTACTGCAAAGCTTTGCGTAAGGACAAGAAGTGCTTGTATTACAATAATACCTACAAAGATAATTTGCTGTCACCTCAAGCTGAGCAGGTTAAGATGCATCTTATGCAGGAGCCGAGAAGTGTGGAATTCACGAGGAATTTCTGCAAGGACTTTATCCTCTGCCCTTACGAAATCTCAAAGGAAATCGCTAAATCTTCTCAAGTTGTTATAGCTGACTATAATCATATCTTTAACAAAGCCATAAGAGAGTCCTTGTTTTTGAAGATAAACGCTTCACTTGAGAATTCCATCATTATCATTGATGAAGCCCACAATCTTCCAGATAGGTTAAGGAATCTCTTATCTCAAACAATTACTACTAGAACTGTTGAACTTGCTCTTAAAGAGTGCTCCCGATTTAAGTTGGATGTTTCTGAGCAGTTGAAGGCAATATCCAGCTTTATTCAGACGCACGCTTCCAACATTGGACAGAGAGGGGAGGTTCTTTTGGATAATGCAGATTTGATTGACTTTTTGTCTGAACGCTTTGACATTGACATGTTAATATCTGACTTTATAACTTATGGAGATGATATTCGCTTAAAGCAAAAGAAGAGCTTTATTGGACGCTTGGGTGATTTTCTTGACCTTGTAAACTCACACAAAGGTGAGCAGGAGTTCATAACTATCGTTAAAAGGAGCAATGGGATAGATGAACTTGAGTTTTTCTGTACAGATCCTTCTATTTTATCTAAGGATGTGTTTGACTCAGCTTACTCTGTTGTTGCAATGAGTGCAACCCTCCAGCCTCTATCAATGTATAGAGATATATTGGCAGTTGGTGGTGCTGAACTTAGGTCTTATCCAAACCCTTTTCCAGATAAGAACCGTCTCACACTCATAATTCCGAGCACAACAACTAAATATGAGGAGAGAAGCGATAAGGAATTTAAGAGGATAACCGTTCATCTTCTTAGAATAATAAAACTTATTCCTGGCAGAGTTGCTGTCTTCTTTCCAAGCTATTCTATTCTCAACAGAGTTTTGAATTACATAAAAGGTATTATTGACCGACCGCTTTTTGTTGAGGAGAAACACTTCACTAAATCAGAAAAGGCAGTGCTTCTGGACCAATTCAAATCTGAGAAAAAGTCTGTTCTTTTTGGGGTTGTTGGAGCATCCTTTTCTGAGGGAATTGATATGCCGAACAAGTTGAAGGCAGTGATTGTTGTGGGTCTTCCTCTGCCGCCACCAAGTATTAAAACTAAAAAGCTTATAGAGGAGTATGACCGCAAGTTCGGTGCAGGTTTTAATTATGGGTATGTTATACCTGCTATGAATAAGGTTATTCAAAGTGCAGGCAGATGTATAAGAAGCGAGTCAGATTCGGGAGCACTCATTTTTCTTGATAAAAGATATGTTTATTCCATGTACAGGACACTTATGCCTGAAGATTGGGATCTAGTTGTTACTCTCAAATATGAGGAAGTTATCCCAAAGTTCTTTAAAAACAAGTAAAACCATATCAGTATACTAAATAGTAATATTTATATATTAGTTTGTTTTATCCCTTTTTTATGGTTATCCTATTCGATAGATTCAACCTGCCTGATGATGTTTATAAAATAATTTTCGCTACGAAACAGCAGGTTATCGTTGCAAAGCTATTAGTCCAATTTATGAAAGAAAATGGTTCTGAAGTTAACAAAACTGAGATGAGTTTGTTCGCTACAAAACTTCACGAAGGCACTCTAATTGGAACAATCGATGAGCCAGGACTGAGGGGTAAGAAAATAAAAATATCCTACAACAAGAGGCAGTTTTATGACAGAATATTGACGCCGATGAAGAGCATGGGCTTGATAGATTACGACCTCTACAAGAAGACATACAAGCTGAGCAAAAAATTCGCCACAGAGCTAACCAAAATAGGCCTGCTTTGGACGAGGGAAGTTTCGAGGAGGTAAAATGAAAACTGCCAAGCTTGACACTATCATGCTCAAAAATTCAATATTTGCAATAGCTCTTAAAAGCGTCAGCCAAACAGAAATTAGAGCAGTGAAAAAGCCCCCAAAATTAGACACTCTAAACAAAAAGATAACAGAATTCATAAAGAGAGAAGAAGTGGACAAAGCCCTCAGTGAGTCAGTTGCAGTCATTGCGAACAAGATAAAAGCGAATACTATCATTAACATAGAGACAATTGGCACAGCTAAGTGCAATGATTCAGCTAGAATAAAACTAAGGGTTTCAATATATAAAAAACATGGTTTATCATTTAAAAGGTCATCATTTGACATTGAGGAAGAGCCATCCGCACTACTCTCATCCAATCCTATCAAAACAATTATTGGTGAGGCAATTAAAAAGGAGTTGGTAACAAAAAAGGACACTATAGTTGCCTTAGATGATGGGTTTGGCACGGGAATAATAGGCAATCTCTCCATATTTTGCGTCAATGACTTATTTAAGAATACAAAAATATACAAGCTTGATAAGGATATAAAAGCAGATGTTATCAACGCAGTCATTAACATCGCTCTTGAAATAGGCAGGGAGGGTAGAGAAGGAAAACATGTTGGCACAGGATTTATTATAGGAGACCTTTCTGAGTTGAGTAAGTATACGAAGCAGATGATACTTAACCCCTTTAGCGGTTATCCTGACAGAGTATTTAAAATTACAGATGTTGAGATGAAGGAAACTGTGAAAAACTTCGCACAGCTTGACGGCTTATTCATTATAAATAAAGAAGGCCTGCTCATATCCGCTGGCACTTACCTCTCAGTTGACACAGACATTCCAGAAGTAAAGAAATTGAGGGGATTCGGCACCAGACACAGGTGCGCAGCCGCGATAACCAAACACACAAACTCCATAGCTGTCGTTGTTTCAGAATCTGGAGGGAAGGTAAGAGTGTTTAAAAGAGGTAGAATAGTGATGACCTTAATGTAATCATATTCGCTTTTTATTTTGCGAGTAGGGGATCAAACTAGAATTCCGCAAAAAACCAAAAACAATCCCCTACTTTTTATTTTTTTATTTTATTTTCACACTTAATTCTCACATAAGTTCATCTTCCTAAGTAAAAAATATCTTCTCTTAAACAAGCTAATCAAAACTTTTGGGATTAATGATACCAATTCAAATGAGTATATTGAATACTGTTGTAATATGAATCTCATTTTTGAAAAGCTTGAGATTTTTTGAATATGAGAGTGAAATCCTTGACTGATTGAGATATCTCAGAAATGACATTTGCTTGTGAAATGAACCTCTCCAATAATTCCCTCTGCTCTTGAAAATTAGAAAGTTTTAAAATTGACAAGTTAAAACCTTTGTTGTGGTGTTTTTTATGGCTAAAAAGGTTAATCTTAAAAAGAAGCTTAAGAGGAAGAGAAAAACAGAGATTG
>JAMOQB010000056.1 GCA_027064225.1 Candidatus Woesearchaeota archaeon
CAATAGAGTTATCAACAGTTGAAAAGCCGCCCCAATCAAGCCACAAATGTCTAACAGCACTATCAAAAGTCACCCTCCAAACAGAAGCATCAACAAGATTTGGGAAAAAATAATACGCCAAAAAAACATTAGGCCGAACAGTCAAATCCCTAAAAAAATCCGAAGTCAAACCATCGATTAAAATGTTATTAACAACAAGATTTGAACGAACAGACGACAAGACCCTATTATACAAAACCTTATATTTCTCATCCTTGGATAAGTAAAAAGCAAAGTCAAGGGCTTGAAGCATGAGAGCCTGAATCTCCACTCTAAAACCGGACCTATCCAGAGAATCCATCCATGTTTCATGAGGCCCAGAGTAAAAAAGGGCAATACGCTCATCAAAAGAACGACTCACAATTCTGTCCATAACAGATAAAAATTTTCTCCTAATCATGGAAAGCTCCTCCGAAGATAAAGGCTTTATTGAAATCAACTGTTTAAACCTCAAAGCCAGAAGACCAAAAGCATCTGCACTCAAAAGCTTAGAAGAAGTGTTAGAAAAAGTGTCATGCTCATAAAAGAAATTCAGAATAGAAAATAATATACCCTTACAGAGGTCGCACTTCTCAGACAATAGAGGTTCTAAAGAGATTAACTCATCACGAAACCACTCCTCAGAAAACCAAGGAAAACCAGCCAAAAGCTTATCAGAAAACAGGAGAGATTCAAGTGAAGACAATGCATAAGAACGAGCAAGGTAAACCAAGTTGGATGAATCAGAATAAGAAGAAGCATAATTAAAATTAAAATCGGAAGATGCTCTTACAAACAAGGAGTTCAAATCTTCACCCACTGAAACAGAGAGGTTATCTGTAAAAAGTGACAACGCGTTAAAGACAAACCGCCTGCTCTCAGAATTTCGCATAGCATCATAATCATACTGCCTCTCAACCCAAGATCCAAAGTCGAGAGATGAAAAAGTAGGTGAGTAGATAACTGCAAAGAATGGAACATCATATTTCCTATCTGAAAAGGAAACAACTATGAAGTTTTTGCCATTATGGATAACAGGTTTAACAGAGTAAAACCTATTGTCAATGGAAAAATCATTTGGTCTTCTAAAATCAAAATCAAAACTGAAGAATATTGGAACAGAAGATCTAACAGCAAGTGAGTTATTATCCAAAGAAAATGACACTCCGAATTTCTTATTTGAGATATAAGCAGAGCTCTGAGAGGAGAGTAAAAAATTTGAATGAGTGTTCATATTAAAATTCAAATCAAATGCCTTGAAGAGCTCACCTTCATGTTCAAAATAAAACCCATCATACTTACTTGAATTAAAAAATCCGTGGAGAAAAAAGGAATGATTAAATGGGTCGGTTAAAAACAATCGAAGGTTTCCATCAGGTGAATTTGACGAACTGCAAACGCCGTTGGAGCATGTTTTAACGAACATCTTAATGTGCCCTGTAAAATTTAACACTTGTTTCAGGACTAACAGAGTTTATCACAAAGCCGGACATTTCAAAGCCCGCATGCTTATTAAGCCGGGGAATAACATCAAGGTAAAGATGGAAACTCCTATCTCTTGAATAGTGAAGCACAAAGTTATAATCAATATTTGAAGAATCAAGCCGTTTGACAACCCTCCTCAACAGAAGAACAAAATCCTTAAGCTCCTCATCGCTCAAATCAGACAACAACTGAACATGCCTCTTTGGAATTATAAAGACCTCAAGAGAGTAAAGAGGTGCAAAGGGTGCCAAAACAAGTGCAGAGTCATTCTCAAAAACAATCCGCTTATCTTCCCTCCTCTCTGACCTGATAATGTCACACATCAAGCAACGCCTACGCTTTTTGAAATACCTTGAAAAGGAAGAAAATTCCTGTTTGAAAAGAGGGGGAACCTTTGTCAAGGCAACTATCTGAGTGTGCTCATGAGAAAGAGAAGCCCCCGCACCCGCACCGTGATTTTTAAACAAAACAACATATTTAATCTTCGGCTTGGACATCAAAGAATCAACAAGAGCCGAATAAACATTGAAGAGTTTAATCATGTGCGATTTTGAGAATGAAGATAATGGGAAATTATGTTTGGGAGTGTCAACAATGATGTAATGATAACCGAAAGATGGCTCTTCAATAAACAAGGGACTTCCCGCTTGGGAAACTCCGCCCGCATTAGGAGAGACAGCTGCAAACTTATTCTCAAACCATCTTATAGACCACCCGCTTCTTGACGAGACCCTACCAAGTTCTTTAGGAGTTAAGGACTCATTTCCGGGACAAAAGGGACAGGACTTTTCTAAGCCAACATGCCCCGCTTTTCTGGAGAATTCAGAGGGCCTTTTCTCCCTATTCTCAGAGATAAGCACCCACTTATCCAAAAAATAATGCTTTCTAAAAACTTGCACTTCAATCACCGCTTGTTCAAAGCAAGAGAATATGCTTTTAAATAATTTTTCACAAGAACACTCCAATCAACAAGCTTAGAAAGGCGGTTCGCCTCTATCTTATCTTTAATACGCTCACCCTTATTTAGTAAAGAATAGGAATACATAAGTGAAGACAATTCGGACACAACCTCATCATCAGATTTGTTGAACCTCTTCAAAACATATATGCCTGGTGTTTTTAAATTAGGGTTGGTGTAATGGGATATGAAACGACCAAAACCTGCAAGGTCCGTGGTTACAGAAGAAATTGCGGAAGCAGCAGATTCAACAGGAGTATAACCCCAAGGTTCATAAAATGACGGGAACACGCCTAAGTGAGATGCAGTAATGCTCTCATAATAGTTTAAGTCAAGTAAGCCATCAGCACCTGAAAGATAAATTGGGTAAAAAATAACTTTGACACGATCCTCCTTACGATTAAGCAGACCATGCTCCACCAATGAGTTAAGAATAGCATCTGATGACTCATTGTAAAGCTCATGAGTGCTCAAAGGGGGATTGCCTGTTCTCTTAAGCTGGAGAAGAGTTTTTTTAACATGAAACAAGAAATCCTCCTTAAAAAGGCTTGCCTTACTGAGGGACTTTCCTGACAACAAGAGGTAAAGCAATCTCTGCTTAACCTCCTCAGAGTTATCATCAAGAGTACTCTTTAAATCGTCATAGTATGTCTTCGCCTCTAAAAGTTCAGGCCTTATCCTCTTAACATTGGCAGGAACCCAAATAAAAGAAATGATGGTTTTATTGGAGTTCTCAGACTTCAAACGATTATTTAACTCAGCCAAAGCCCTTATAAAAATGTCAATGCCCTTCGCCTTAAACTCATACCTGCCAAGGAGAAAATACATAAGTGTGTTATCCAAATCAAACGAATAATACGGAAAAAAATAGTAGAGCAAAAACTCTTTAATCTTACTCTTGTAAAGCTTGTGCTTAATTGCAAGTTCATCGTAAGTTGGGAACTTACTAACATTCAAACCATTTTCAACAATAACATCTGCGGACCTTTTGAGGAAATTCCTCGCCTCAAGATTAGTTATTTCACTGACTGTTGTAAAGACATCAGCATTCAGAGCAGACTGTTTCTCTAACTGATGCTTGGCTTGAACACCATATTGATAAGCAGCTTTATCCGGGTCAATAGAATCAAACTCGCTGTAGAAGTTTATGTTTGAATTCGCAAGTGTTCTGCCAAGAACTGTCGCGTGCGTCGTAAAAACGGTTTTTACAGTTGAGCCAGCCATCTTTAAATAAAGAATCGCCGCTCCTGTAAGCCACTCATGAGCTTGAAGAAGGAAGGGTTTATCAAACTTCTTTGACAACTCATCAACAAACATACCAACAGTGTAAGCCCAGATAACTGGCTGGTCAAAATCAAAAAATTGGGTGAACAAGGAGTCAATTCTAAACTTATCCCAAAGCTTCGTCTTGATACTGTTCTTATTAGAGATAAAATTTGAAAAATCCAGAAGAACAACATTAGGCTTTGAATCAATAAGCCAAGTTCCATAATGACAAATTATACCTTGATTCTTCAAAGTGTTGAAAACTGACTGGAATCTCCCAGGCGGAAGCTTCTCAACAAACTCCTTAGACGCCTTATCATAAAAGTAGGGACCCACAAGGACATAATCTTTGAAAGAATTCATAACATACTGAGATTTAGATGTGATAACTGTGTGAATCCCACCGACCTTATTACAAACCTCCCACGAGGCCTCCACCAAAAAAGCATTGTCCATAAAAACACCTCAATCAGATATGAAAAGCATATCATTAGGCCAGTCAGACCTTATCTTGCCCTGCTCCATGTTTTTACTCAACAAGTAATTGTGAGATATTGAAAACAACTCATTAATTCTCAAGACCTTAACATCTTTAACAGAGCCCTGACCGAACTTCGAATTAATCATTGGAACTAAATCCGCGTTGAATATCTCAACAACATCCTCATCCTTTCTACTTTGAATAACAAAAACAAGTGCTGAGTTTCCTTCAAATTCTCCTATAAAACAAGAGTCAATGTGCTTAACCAAATGCGAGGAGTAGTTTATAGAACCCAAAAAATTGGAAAGGGCTTGCTTTGTTACGCCCTCACGCATAATCACTAAGTAAAGCTGGGTTGTCCCAAAAACGCCCATTTTGACATAATCAAGCAGGGTTAAATAATTTATGAAACCTCTCTCTTCCAAAATCTTCCTTTTACGGTTCACAGTCTTAACTGGAATCTTTGTAATACGACTAATCTTATTATCTGATACGCGGGGATTCCTAACAAGCTCCCTCAGTATTTTAACCTCAAAAGAGTCCAATGAAGACATACTATCACCCAAATATGTCAATAAACAACTCACAGCACTATAAATATGTTTTTATCAATTATAATGTGATAAAAGGACTCTTCATCTAAAAATAAGATAATTACTTAAAAGTTGTTAGGAACTTTTTTATAAATTCAAAGTGACAATTCAAGAGAGAATGAGTTTTTATTAGAGGTGACTATATTTGAGAGTGCTTATGCTTGGATGGGAGTTTCCTCCTTTCAACACTGGAGGATTAGGAACAGCCTGTTATGGAATAACAAAGGGGCTGACAAACAATGGTGTAAAAGTAACCTTCGTCCTTCCAAGAATTCCAAAGAGATTTAAAGAAAAAAACTCATTAGAAATAAAGAAAGAAAGTGAAAGATTAAATATCATAATTGCTGAAGAAGAAACAAATATAAAAAAAATAATCGTGCCTGCACTTCTAATCCCATACATAACAAGAACAAGATATGCTGAGCTTATTAAAGAGGGTAAACAACCAAGCAAAGGAGAATTGTATGGGGAGGATTTATTTCAAGAGGTAATCAGATACAAAGAACTTATAAAAGAGCTGTATAAAAAAGGTATATTAGGTGAATTTGACATCATCCACGCACATGACTGGATGACATATCTGGCGGCAATCGAGCTAAAAAGAATATCAAAGAAACCATTAGTAGTTCATGTTCATGCAACAGAATTTGACAGAAACGGAATGAACTCAGGAAACCAAAGAGTCCATGAAATAGAGAAAGAGGGAATGGAAAAAGCGGACAGAGTGATAACAGTCAGCAACTATACTAAAGGTATAGTAATAAGCAAATATGGGATAAGCCCAAACAAAGTGATAACAGTCCACAACGCAGTGGAATTCAACAACTGCCAACTTAATGAAAATTTTGAAATTAAAAAACATGACAAGGTAGTTCTATTCTTAGGCAGAATAACCCTGCAAAAAGGGCCGGACTATTTCGTAAAAGCAGCCAAACTTGTAAGTGAAAAAATACCAAACACAAAATTTGTAGTTGTTGGAAAAGGAGATATGGAAGCTCAGATGATAAACGAAGTTGTAAGGTTAGGGCTTGCATCAAAGTTTTTATTCGCCGGATTTTTAAGAGGAAAAGACATAGACAGAGCATACAAAATGGCAGATGTTTATGTAATGCCATCCGTATCAGAACCATTTGGAATAACGCCCTTAGAAGCAATGAGAAACGGAACCCCCTCAATAATCTCTAAACAAAGCGGAGTCTCTGAAGTTGTTAACAACTGTCTAAAAGTGGATTTTTGGGATGTCAATGAAATGGCAAATAAAATAATTGCTGTTCTAAAATACGAGCCATTGAAAAAAGAGTTAAGGAGACAGGGCAGTTTAGAGATAAAGAAATTCAACTGGAATGAGCCCGCAAGAAAAATAATAGAAGTTTATAAAGAAGCAATGAAGGAGGAAAAATGAAGAGCGTATGCTTTTACTTTCAAGTTCACCAACCATTCAGATTAAGGAAGTATCAAATATTTGAAATTGGGAAGAATCAAAATTACTTTGACAATGATAAAAACAGATTCATCCTAAATAAAGTCGCAAAAAAATCATACATACCAATGAACAACCTCTTATTGAACCTGCTTGATAAAAACGACGAATTTAAGATAAGTTTCAGCATAACAGGAACAGCAATAGAACAATTAGCTGAGTATAATGAAGAAGCATACGAGTCCTTCATAGAACTTGGAAAACACAAAAGAGTTGAACTATTGGATGAAACATACTACCACTCCTTATCATTCCTGTACTCAAAAGAAGAATTCAAAAAACAAGTTGAGATGCACAACAAATTAATGAGAA
>JAMOQB010000057.1 GCA_027064225.1 Candidatus Woesearchaeota archaeon
CTCTTATCCTCATCCATACGAGCTTTTTCACGAATCTTCATGAGCTCTCTTGGAGATAAACCTGATAATGAATGCCTCTGAGAATTAAAAGTTGAGGAGGGCTTATGAGAAAATGTTGATGAAGACTCAGGTGTTGTAAATGACAAAGATTCACCTTTGTGATTTGACTTTTTAGACCCAGATTTCTTGGATAAAATTAGATAAGCACCCACACCTAAACCGCCCACCAAGAGGAGTATGATTAAAAGCCAGAGTAGCCAAGAGCTGTGTTTAGGTTCAGAACACAAGTAAGTATTTGGGTCACAGTATCCAGAAGCACACTCACTATTATCATAGCATTGAGAACCAATGGGAAGAAGAGTTTCGTTTTGCGTTTCATCAGGGGGATTTGAGCATGTGCTAGAAACAGGATCACAATACCCAGAAGAGCAATCTGAATCAACTTTACAATTTTCGTCAAGAGAACATGGAGAGCAAGAGCCACCACAATCAACATCAGTCTCATCACCATCCAATACCCAATTATCACAATGGGAAGAAGGGGAAGCACAAACATTAGAATCATTGCAAAAATGGGAAGCACAGTCATCACTTGTATTACATGCTTGACCATCAGGAACCAAACAACGACCATCAGAGCAGGTTAGGTTACCAACACAATCCGTATCGTATGAGCATTCAGAACCCTTCTCAGCAAGGCAGATCCCATTCACACAAGAATCCCCAACTGCACAATCAGAGGAGTCAGAGCAATTCTTACCAACAGTGCAAGGTTGACATGGACCTCCACAATCAACATCAGTCTCACCATTATCCTTCTTGTGGTCTGAACAGTAATCTACGGTTTTGTTTGAAGGCATACATTTAAAAGTTGTCTGATTGCAAATATCTGACAAACAATCAGAATCCAATTTGCAGGTCATATTCACATCACAAGGACCACAAGAGCCACCACAATCAACATCAGTCTCACCAGAGTTCTTGTATCCATCAAAGCAGTGATCATAAATTGCATGCTTAACTATCAGAATAGGCGTTGTGAACTTAAATTCTGATGGGAGGCCCGCATAATTCCAAACCCTCGCACGAATAAAATATGTGTAGTTGTAAAAAAGAGAGTTAGACGGCAGATTAATCCAATGAACTCTCTCAGTGTATGGATAAGATCCTGTAAAGAGATAATCAGTATCCAACTCTTCATCTGTATAATCAGATGGATGCCCGGAGTATATAAAATATTGAACGCGGGAAACACCTGACTCATTATCAACTGCTTTAACTTTAAGCCAAAGAGCATTTGTAAAATTTGACCTTGTCCTATTCTTAAAAGGAGTCAAACCACTCACGCTTATGAGCTCCGGAGGGGACTCATCATAGTAAAGAGAGTAATCCCGAGAAACGGAATCTTCGGGTGAGGAATAACAGGTTATATGGAATGTAAAAACGCCTGTATGTTCTAAAGAAATGCTTTTTTCAAAATTGTAACCTGAACCCTCCATGGGAGTCTCATCCAGATCTCCAAAGTGATAAAAACAGTCCTCCATAGGAGTAGTTGTCTGAATTCCCAAAGTAAAAGGAACGGAGGTAACATAAGGATGAGGTGGGCTTACAATGTGAATCTGAGCTTTATTTAAAGTGACTGAAAAATCTGAAGAGGCATACTGATAATCTTCATCTTTCCCAATTGAACGACAGACAACAAGATAATGTGTCTTTTTAAATGAAGAAGTGTAAAAATGCCCATGATGTTTAGTATCTGAAAACAACTGCGAAGTTTCCAATATGCTGTGGGAGTTTGAGAAAATAATTGAACTATCAGAAAATAAAGTTGCCAGAGAACCATCTGAAAAGGAGGTTACTCTGCAAATAGAAGGCAAATTAGTTGAAGCGTTAACAAAGATATGTGCTCCCTCTTCAGAGTAGGATACTCTAACAGAATCAACATCAACACTGAGATTTGAAAGAGTATCAGAACTTATAAAATGGTATAATTTAGAAGTGGAATTTGAAGAGTTATAACAAGTGACTTTGAATAAATAAGTATGCCACCATTTAGAAATGTCCAACTCATCAAGTGTAAAATAAGAAGAATGTTTAGAGAAAACACCAGGTAAATAAGAGGTCTCATCACGGTACCATGAATAATTACATGACTGAACAGATGAAGAAGCATCTAATTTCACATTTTTAATAATTCCCGAGGAGATAGTTTTATTTGAAAGCGGAACAGAATGATTTGTATAACTTATCGGCTTTGGATGAATCATCCAAAAGTCAAGCCCCTTATCATGCAAACCATCAACAACAGAAAGGTTGACAGAAACATTTACACCTTGATACCAAAAGGTAACCTTTGTAGAACCGATCTCATCAGCGTGAACAGAGAAAGTATTACGATCAACAGACACAACGCCCTTAGGAGAATAATCAACTATAATCTTAGAGGGGTCTACATCCAGACAACCCCCACTGTCTAAACACTTCCTCAGAGTAAACTGCTCTGATTGACCAATGACCAATTCTTTATTAGGAACAGACAGGTTAAGATAAAATGAGGGAGGCAAATTATTCTCATAGTTAATAGTGATTGTTTTAGAATAAGTATAACCTTGAAAGAATATGCTAATATCAAGTGTATTCTCCTTGCTCAAGTCCTCATGTGAAATAACAGTTGAAAAGGATGTGCCTTGTTCAGGACCATCAAGCGAACGAGACTTCTCTTCATTATTAAGATAAATAAACACATTATTTCTACTAACAGGCTGTGATGTGTTGACTTGTACAACTACATCATTTGGAGGAGCAATTGTATAAACATTATTTGAGTTAGGATTTAAATAAGTAATACTGCCTGAATTTTGAGTTTTGTACCCAACACGAACCTCAAAAGTTAACTGCTGAGTTATAAGAATAATACTTTTAGAAACTTCAGAGAAGGACCCAGAAGCACTATCATTTATGGAATAACAAGAAACCTCCACATCATTAGAACCAACAGTTTCGGTAAAGAAAGTAGAATGATGCTCTTTAGAACTTGAACCTGAAAAATCATCAAGAGACTCAAGAGAATCATCAGAATTCAACATAAAATTCCTGTCAGTTGAATTAGGAGAAGAAAAATTACAAACAGCAGGAATATTAGTAATTACCTTCAAATCAGATGAAAATTTATTCTTATCATCATAATTAGAAGTGGGGTTGGGATCAAAAGAAACAGAATCGATACTCAAAGAATAAGAGGGATTAGAAATATCCACAATTTCATATTTCTTCTTAAGAACCAAAGAGCCATTAGAACAAGACACAACCAACCTTGAACCATCTGAAGGTTTGAGAGACAAACTAAACTGATTATCACTAATCACAACTTGACCTGAATTTGAATTCCAAGTATAATCACAACTCTCAACATGACCCAAAGTTTTAAAATTAAACTCATAGCCTTCTGAATTAGAACAATCCAACTTAACCAAATTCCAAACATCATCCCCATCAGAACTATACTCATCAGACAATGGCTTCGGACTATCAAGATAAAAACCCCAAGAACGCCCAGGAACAACACGACCAACAACAGAAGTAGAAATATTTTCCCCCATAGAATTCAACTTCCAAACAGAAAGATTAAAAGAACCAGGAGCAACCGCAGTCAAAATATGACCCTCACCATCATAAGAAACAACACTCGAATCATTCAAAGCAACATTAAAATCACTCTCAGGTGAGGGATTTCCCTTATCAAAAATTCCATTAACTTGAATACGATACTTCTTACCCTTTTCAAGAGAAGACAGGTTATTCAATACTTTTAAAGAAACTAAATGCTTATTAACCCAATTCGTGTTAACTAAAAACTCCGCGGATGCACTCCCATCTTTATATGAAGAACCCAGAAGGAGAGAATAATTAATAATGAAGGAGTATTCATGCCCAGCTATAAGAGGAGAATTAAATTTAAAGAAAAATTGACTTGAAGGATAAACGCAGGGGGAACCATTATGAAGATGACAAGTTAAAACAGAGCTATTCAAAACCTCACTCGTATTCAAATCCTTGACAGAGTAAGAGGTTAAGTTAGCAACTAAACCCAAAAAATTAACACTAATCTCAGGGGTTGTTGTTGTAACAACAGCTATTTCTCCACGGACATTAGAGGCAAAAGTAGCAAGGATTAATAAGAAAAACAGAGATACCAACACCCCTTTTTTTGTAATCATAAAACCCTCCGTAAAAAGTTTAACCAATGTGAATGACTGGAGCGGATCCTACAGTTAACACTTTGAAAAACTCGCCATCAATATTTGTTGATGGAACAGGTTTACCATCTTTAGTAGCGTTTATATAAAACTCGCCGAGTAAGACAAAGCTTTCAGCATTTTTAAAGTAATCTTCGGGAATGTTTAGATTCAAAGAGTAATCCGCAACCACCACATTATCTTTTGTTTCATTGGATAAAGAAGATAATTCAATAACCTTCTTTGTTAGACCTGCATTTAACGTTGAGCTATTAAATATGTAAGCATATACATTATTAACAGTCACTGACTTATTGTAAACCAAAGTAACTGTGTAAGTGCGGCCATTAATTAACAAAGGATAATTTCCGTAGTAAAGAGCATTCACAGGTGCATTTTTAATAGCAATGTCAAAATTTGGATTAAATATCAAGGATATCTGAGTACGATATGAAATGCTACTTGTTGAATCAGAGCAATTTATAGAAAATTGATAATTTCCAGCAGGAACCCTTGACAAGAGTAAGGTCTTAACAGGAGAGGTTTCCTCAAAATTATTAGTACTCTCATACAACTGGGAGACATCGGAACCTGAAGAGTTAGTGAATTCGTACGAACAAGTAGCATTCTTTGAAAGTTTAACATTCACCAAAACATTAAATGAGCCCGTCTCCTTATCCAAACCTTTATGTACATCAAAGTCAGTAAATGACAATCCTGTTTTTGCATAATAGAAAGGAACTACAACTGGAAGACTGCCAAGACCGTAAACATCTTTAATATAAAATATTAAATAATAAGCACCAGAGAATCCTGTTTGATGGTCCTGCAAATACTTATAAACATGAAAGGTCAACTCGTGAGTAGATTCATCAAGGGAATAATATGTATTATTAGCAGAATTAGGACAGGTCTTATACTTGGATATAGCGTAGGTCACCGTATTTATACTGTAATCTGAATCAAAATTAAAGGAAATGTCATGATTATCCTGAGATATTCTTATGGGTTGAGATGAGATTAAAGTAACAGTGGGCCTATGAACATCAGCATCATTAGTAGCAACTGAAGAGCATTTATTATCGGACCACTTACAAACACCCAAACCACACGAATCAAAGGATGTAACCTTTGGAACATCGGAGCATTGTGACTCAACATAACTAACCACAGCATCTGAAGAAGGGTTAGAGCAGTCCTGAGGACAGTTACAGCGGCTTTCTCCAATCTCCTGCTCACATACCCCATCTCCACATGTATTAGTGCACACTCCATCAGAAGAAACCAAACAAGAGCCAGAGGAAGTATCATAAAGTGGGAGGAAAGTCAATCCTGGGCAACACTTTGAAGAATCATCAACACGAACTCCCTTACCTGCACAGTTAGGAAGTTGAGAAGAAGAACCTACACATGAATCTTGTGAGCTATAAGCAGAACAAGTCATATCTGAAGGGCAGGAGTCGCATGACCTTCCATTAGAGGTGTTCAAAAAACAATTTCCAAGGTAGGAACAATCCTGAGCAGAGCAGTTCATAAACAAAGCATTGCATTTATCACATTTGTTGAAATTGCCGCCATGAGCCGGTAAGCACAATCCCTTATTAAACTCGTCATTTACAGGAACCCAGTAGCAGTCAAGACCGCAGTTGTTATCCAAGCATGCATCTTCAGAGTTAAAATCAAAACAGGTCCTTCCAAAGCAGTTGTAGCAAACATCCACAACAGTATTGGAGAAGTCATAATAACAATAATGATTATCTTCTAAACAAGTGTCTTTTGAAAAGTCCAAGCCGAATTTTCCTCCAAGAGAAGAACAGTTAACACTTGGGACGCAGATGGTTTTGTGATTGGGAGCAGGCGCACAAATCGCACCTGTTTCATACGAAGAACAATTTGAAGGATAATCATTAGATGAAACTTCTATTAAATGGTTATTATTATCGCAAGTACCCCTCAAAACAGCACCTTGAACACTTTTATGATGAGCAGAATCATAACAGAACTCATAACCTGGAGTTGAACCTTCACAAATACTGTCTCCAGAATAAATTGTTAAGGAATACTCTTTAGACGCTCCGCTGTTGAGAGTTATATTAAGAGTGTAAGTATAACTATTTTCCCAAGAGAGTTCTTTATCTACAAAAGAGGTAACATGAGCATCTTGAAGAAGAATAGTTCCATTCCTACTGAGAGAAACTGAATAATCAGAACAATATTGTGGAACAACCCACTTCAAAGTTATCCACGGCTTACCCGGAGTGTGGGATGCTTCAAAAACAACCTTATTCAAGTCACACATGTTTTGACTTGTGGAAAGGGTAAATGTCTTTGAATTACTGGATGTTGAGGATACAGTAATCTTATCCTGGAGAGGAGTATAACCCTCAGCTGTAATAAAAATATCATAAAGTCCTGAAGGGAGAGATAAAGAGAATCCTCCTGTTGAATTAGTTATTGCTGAATAAGAAGAGGAGTCATCCTGAGAAAAGAAGAAGACATTTGCACCTGGAACCTCAGCTTTCTGTGAGGAGTTAACATGGCCAGTAAAAATAAACAAATTATTATCGTTATCAAAGGTGCTATGAGGAACCAAGTTTGACACACAGTAACCAGTATCAGAATCACAACTTAAGTTAGCATCAGAACAAGCAGAGCACCTTGAACAATCTGCAATTAACCTTCCAGAAGTTAAATTACAGTAGTATATAGAATGGGGTATGCAAGAATTATCATCCAAAGCTAATTTCCCCTCTTCATTCATCCTAGAACAATTGAAATGGGAAATAGCTTCTAAAGAACAGTCCTTTCCAGTAACACCTGGCAGAAAAATGGAAGATGATGATTTAGGACCAATAACATATTCGCACTTACCCAAATTTGTAAGAGTAGCCAAGTGTAAGTTTGAATCTTTAGGCGTAGCAATACAGCATCCTATCTCAAAATAAGAACTAAGGTTTGAACAGGACTTATTATAAATGAGGTAAGAACCTGATTCCAAATTGGAATTTGAAGAGAAGTAAGTAGAGAAATCAGGGGAGACATAACAATAAGAAGTTGTATCTTGGTCTTCTGCAGAAACAAAGAATGAGGAAACAATAAGCAGAGCTGACACCAAAACTAACAAACACAATCTTTTAACACTTAAATTTGACATTTAAACACCTCCTAATAATTCAACAAATATACATATTTAAACCTTTCTTTAAGATTCACATGTTATACTTAAAAATTGGATATCTGAGCCCAAAAAGGGGTCATAAGCTTGAACATAATACTTAACACTCTCAGTTGGTGAAGTGCAGTTAAAATTAACAATCTTATTTGCGTAAATCTTATTCTTCCCATCATAAGACCTGCCAAAAGTAATATAAGTGGAATCCGCATCGGGGTCAGCTACACAGTTAGTAAAATCAAGTTTATGACTCCCTCCGGATAAAGACAAAGTAGTTGAAGATAAGGGATTACTATCCAAACGAGCACAAGAAGTAAGGTTAAAGAGGACCGGCCTCCTGTTCATTCTCATAAAATAAAGAACAACAGGAGTATTCATATTTAGGTCCTGTTGACTAGAATTAACTGCCAAAAGGGAGTAACCAGCACCATTTGAAGAACCGGCAGTAATTACAGGAACAAGCGAAATTCCCCTGGGAGGCTTACAAACATCCGCAAAGTTATCAACATCAAAACTCAAATTATGAATATCATGATTGACAAAGCATTGAGCAGCATAATACATCTGAGAAAAGGGGACATTAACAGTAGAAACAAAGTCAGAATACTGCTTGCCATAAGCGGAGAGGGGATAGTGCAACTTGAAAACAACATTCTTTTTGTTAAAAACAACAGAGACCTTAGGCACACCTGTCAAATGAGCGTTTGAATTGTTGAACTGCGCCTTAACATCCTCAAGATTAAAACACTTCTCAAAATTATTGAGAACATAAGATTCAAGATTATCCTGAATAGTTACAACTCTAAACCCAGGAATAAGATCCTCATGAGACAAATAAGGAAATACAAAGAGACCATAAGAGTTAAGCTTGACATTCGGCTGAATAAGCCAATAGCTCGCACCATATTTAAGATTCTTAACTGATAAATCCACAGTATTAACGCCAAACTGACGGTAGGACTTAGGTGTTAAGCCGCCTTGATACTTAAACAAGTAACCGCCCTGCTCACCCGCAATAACAAGAGCTTCTCTTGATGTAGAATCTAAACAGGACTGGATCTTATTGTGAATGGAAGATGACAAACGTTCAGACATTTGGCTGTGAAGCTGACTTTGAGAAGAAACCTGCTTTGAATTGGAAACAATTAGATAAACCAAACCAAAGATGACAAGCAGAACAATTGCAACAATAACAAACACAAACATCTGAGCCCTTTTAGAACCAAACAAAGCCATACGAACACCTCTTTCTGGAATCAAATAGAAAACAAGTATAAAAAACTTTCTCAGCAACAGAGAAAACCTACGATAAGTTTTTATATAAAAAGCAGAAAGGAAGAAGCATGAAAGAGGATTCACCAAAAATGAAAGCAGGACTTGAAATCCATCAGCAACTCAACACTCACAAGTTATTCTGCAACTGCCCGTCAGAGATAATAGATGACAAAGAAAAACCAGACTTAATAATAAGGAGAGAACTAAGAACTCAGAGTGGAGAAACAGGCGAAACAGATGAAGCTGCAAAGTTTGAGGTCAGCAAGAAAAAGGTTTATGAGTATAGGTTCTACAACAAAAGCTGCTGCTTAGTTGAACTTGACGAAGAACCCCCACATGAAATAAACAAAGAGGCATTAAAAATAACTCTGCAGTTTGCAAAGCTCGTAAACGCAAGAATAAACTCAATCGTAGAGGTTATGCGAAAAACAGTAGTTGATGGGTCAAACACATCTGGATTTCAAAGAACTGCCCTCATTGCAATAAATGGAAAGTTAAAACTTAAAAACAAGGAAGTAAGCATACCTACAATCTGCCTAGAAGAAGATGCGGCAAAAATTGTCAAGAAAGAAGACAACAAAACAATTTACAACCTCTCAAGATTAGGCATACCACTAATAGAAGTGGCAACAGGACCCGACTTAAGCAGTCCAGAAGAAGTGAGAGAATGTGCAGAAAGGATCGGTCTTTTATTAAGAAGCTTAAAAGTCAAGAGGGGATTAGGCACAATAAGACAAGATGTAAATGTCTCAATAGAAGGCGGAGCAAGAGTAGAGATAAAAGGAGCTCAAGACCTAAAGGCCTTAAAAGAGATAGTGAAAATAGAAGTGCAAAGGCAGAAAAAACTACTTGAAATAAGAGATGAACTCAAAAAGAGAAATTTTAAAGAAGTAAATCCAAAAGTAAGAGATGTAACAAATATTCTGAGAAACACAGAGTCAAAGATTATACAAAACTCACTAAAAAGAGGAGGAGTCATCCTAGGACTAAAAGTTGAGAAATTTGCGGGGCTACTTGGAACAGAAATCATGCCCAACAAGAGAGTCGGCACAGAACTCGCACAACATGCAAAACTATTCGGACTGAAAGGAATACTACACTCAGATGAACTGCCGAACTACGGCATAACAAAGGACGAAACAGAAACACTAAGAGAAGAACTAAAATGTGGAGATGAAGATGGATTCATAATTATCACAGGTGAGAAGGCAAAAGTTGAAACAGCAATAAGAGACATAATAAGGAGAATAAACCAATTTGGAAGAGGAGTTCCGAAAGAAGTCAGAAAGTGTGAGAGGGACAACACAACCAGCTACCTAAGACCCATGCCAGGAGCAGCAAGGATGTACCCTGAGACAGACATACCTTTAATAAGACCTGACAAGAACATTGAAAAACCCGAAACTATATTTGAAAAAGAGAATAGGTATATAAAAGAAGGAGTCAATAAGGAACTCGCACATATAATTGCACTCTCGGAGAAAAGAGAACTGTTTGAAGAACTGAAAAGGAATAACAAAAATGTCAAGGCAAAAACCATAGCAAAAATCATGTTCTTAACAATGAAGGACTTGAAAACAAGATTAAAACTTAACACAGAAAAAATAAGCGAAGACACACTAAAAAAAGTGATAAAAGCCCTAAATGACAGGAAGATAACCGAAGACGGTGCGGAAAAGGTTCTTGAAGAAGTTGCAAAGGGAAAAAACATCAATGAAGCAATAGAAAACAATAAAACATTGAGCCTACAAGAGTTAGAAGAAGAAATAGAAAAAATACTTAACAAAAATAAAAATGTTGAGAATCCAAAAGCACTCATAGGCATAGTTATGAGAGAACTTAGGGGAAAAGCCGAAGGAAAAAAGATAGTTGAGATAGTGATGCGAAAAGCCCACAGGAAATAAAATAAAAATAGGTTTAGTTAATTTTTATTTTTCTGCCCTTAATAGAGGACTTATCCTTCTTAGGCAGGACAACCTCTAAAACGCCATTCTTATACGAAGCGTTTGCTCTCTCAGGCACAACCTCCACAGGCAGAGGCACTCTCCTGTAAAATCCAGAGTAGGACCTCTCAATCCTAAAAATGCCATTCTTATTTAGCTTATTCTCAGATTTACGCTCGACCTTAACCTCAACAAAATGCTTGTCAACATTTAAATTAATGTCTCTTTTGTCCACACCTGGAATTTCAAAGCTGACAACAAGATTCTTACCTGCATCAACAACATCAACAAGAGGTGTCCTCAAATCAAATGAATGAAAAGTCGCAGGTGCATTTGAGTATGGAAGTGCCTCAAAAGATTCTCCAAACATGTTTGAAACAAGGGCATCCATCTGTCTTTGAAGCCTTAAAAACTCATCCCAAAAAGACCTTGCCATTGCAACCACCTCCTCCTATTTTTTATTATAAATATAAACCTCACAAAATTTAAATTTTTCGCATAAAAAAAAGGCATTCAAAAATTTTATATAGAAGCGTCAAAAAATAAACAGGAGGGTGATAAAATGAACAAGTATGTATTTATGTTCGGCGAAATAGAAGGAAGCAAAGCATTACTCGGAGGAAAAGGATTTGGATTGTCAGAAATGACAAAATTGGGCATACCCGTTCCGCCGGGATTCACAATAACAACAGAAGCGTGCAATCAATTCTTCAAAGAAGGAAAAGAATTTCTAAACAAACTCTACCCAGAAGTGGATGAGAAATTAAAAGAACTCGAAGAAAAAACAGGTAAGAACTTCGGCGATGAAAAAAACCCGCTACTTGTCTCAGTAAGAAGCGGAGCTGCCATCTCAATGCCAGGAATGATGGACACAGTTCTAAACTTAGGATTAAACGACAGCACAGTAAAAGGCCTTGCTGAAAAAACTAACAACGAAAGATTCGCATACGATTCCTACAGAAGATTTGTGCAAATGTTTGGCAATGTTGTGCTTGGAATAGAACATGCAAAATTTGAGAACATTATAGATGAGATAAAAGAGAAAAAAGGAGTCAAACAAGATGTTGAACTTGACACAGAAGATTTAAAGGAGTTAGTCAAAAGATTCAAAGAACTCGTCAAAAATGAGAAAAACATAGATTTTCCGAACGAACCAAAAGAGCAGTTAAGATTAGCAATAGAAGCTGTATTTAACTCATGGAACAATGACAGAGCAATTACTTACAGAAAAATAAACAAGATACCTGATGACATTGGAACAGCAGTCAATGTGCAATCAATGGTATTTGGAAATATGGGCTTTGACTCTGGAACAGGAGTCGCATTCACAAGAAACCCAAGCACAGGAGAAAAGAAAGTTTATGGGGAATACCTACTAAATGCTCAAGGAGAAGATGTAGTCGCAGGAATAAGAACACCAAAAGAGATAAACCAGTTAAAGGATGATATTCCTGAAGCATACAACAAACTAATGGAAGTATGCAAAAAGCTTGAACTACACTTCAAAGATATGCAGGACATAGAATTTACAATAGAACACAAAAAATTATTCCTGCTCCAAACAAGAACAGCGAAGAGAACAGCACAAGCAGCAGTGAAAGTCGCAGTTGATATGGTTAAAGAAGGGCTGATAGACAAAGAAACAGCAATAATGAGGATAAAACCTGAGTATATAGAAAGATTGCTGCACAAAAGAATAGACCCGAATGCGAAGTTAGAAGTGATTGCAAAAGGACTTCCGGCGTCGCCAGGAGCCGCAACAGGAAAAGTGGTGTTTGATGCTGAGAAAGCAGAGGAGCTCGCAAACAAAGGCGAAAAAGTAATACTTGTGAGAAGGGAAACCTCCCCAGAAGATATACAAGGAATGGCCGCAGCACAAGGAGTTCTAACTGCAAGAGGTGGAATGACAAGCCACGCGGCAGTTGTTGCAAGAGGAATGGGAAAGTGCTGCGTAGCAGGATGCGAAGACATAAAAGTAAATGAAGATGAAAATTATTTTGAAGTGAAAGGGAAGAGAATAGAAGAGGGAGAAATTATTTCACTAAATGGAAACACAGGAGAAGTAATCCTCGGAGAAGTGCCTCTGCTAGAGCCAGAGATGGGAGGTGACTTCAGCACAATACTACAATGGGCTGATGAAATAAGAAAACTTGGCGTGAGAACCAACGCAGATACACCACACGACGCAGAAACCGCCAGGAAATTCGGAGCAGAAGGTATAGGCCTGTGCAGAACAGAACACATGTTCTTCAAAGAAGAGAGAATTCCAATAATGCAAAAGATGATACTGGCGAAGACAAAAGAAGAAAGGCAGAAGTATCTTGACCAATTAATGCCCATGCAAAAAGAGGACTTCAAAGGACTGTTCAAAGCCATGAATGGACTGCCAGTTATAATAAGATTACTAGACCCACCACTGCATGAGTTCCTGCCCAAAAGAGAGGAGCTTATGGTAGAAATAGCAGTGATGAAAGCCAAAGGAGAAGATGAAGAGAAGATAAAGGAAAAAGAAAAAGTGTTGAAGAGAGTTGAGGAGCTATATGAGTTTAACCCCATGCTCGGACACAGAGGATGCAGGTTAGGAATCACCTTCCCAGAGATAACAGAGATGCAGACAAAAGCAATAATAGAAGCAGCATGCGAAGTGAAGAAGGAAGGTGTAAAGGTAATGCCTGAAATAATGGTGCCGCTGGTCGGAAACATAAACGAACTCAAAGACCAAAAAGCAGTTATAATAAAAACAGCTGAAGAAACTCTTAAGGAAAAGAATGAGAAGATAGAATATAAAGTAGGAACAATGATAGAGATACCAAGGGCTGCGCTAACTGCAGATGAACTTGCAGAAGAAGCTGATTTCTTCAGCTTTGGAACGAACGACCTAACCCAAACAACACTTGGATACTCAAGAGACGACGCGGGCAAATTTATCAAAGTATACCTTGAAAAAGGCATACTCAAAGAAGACCCATTCAAAACAATAGACCAAAATGGAGTTGGAAAACTCGTCGAGATGGCGACAAGACTAGGCAAGCAGAAAAATCCACAATTAGAAGTCGGCGTCTGCGGAGAACAGGGCGGAGAACCAAAATCAGTGGAGTTCTTCCACAAAGCAGGACTTGATTATGTAAGCTGCTCACCATACAGAGTACCTGTAGCAAGATTAGCAGCAGCTCAAGCAACAATAAGGGAAAAACAAAACAAATAAATTTTTTATTTTTTATTGAGAAGATTTATAAATGAGAAGCAACCACCAAATAGAATAAGCAAGAAAGCGGGGTAGGGCAGCCAGGAGTGCCCGGCGGGCTCATAACCCGCAGGTCAGTGGTTCAAATCCACTCCCCGCTATCACACATTTCTAAGAGATGGAAAAATGGTAGAAGACCCGATGGAAAAATTAAGAAAATATGGAAGAGAGAAAGAAAAGGAAAAAGAAGGTTTAAGCCCAATGCTCTTGAGTAAATCAAATATGCCTCCATTGCCCCATACATATTTTAAGCAAACAAAACCTACAGGAGAAAGCTCAATGCTATCGCTATCAAAAAAGGGCATTGGTCCAGTTTATAAACCAAAAAATCCTCCTCATAATACAGAGCAAGGGCACAACTTACCAAAGAGATGGTACTCACCAGAAGATGAAAAAGAAGTAATGGAAGAATTAAAAAATTTTTATTCTAATTTGGATTCATCTAATCCAAAAGAGATAATTGGAGTAAACAAAGCAAAAATCATTGTAGGGAGAGCTGTTAATAAGAAGGGACTTGAAGAAGTTCTTAAAGAAATTGTAGCAGAAAGGAGCAACAAAAGCATAAAAAACATAGAATTAAAAAACCCATATAAAAAACCCGAAGAGTTTAGAGTAATGTATGAACAGGGAAAAGTGCTAATTGGATATAGAATAAAGCAATAATATAAAATTCTGATAAACAAAAGCTTTAAAAAAAGAAAGGTTTCTCTAAGGATTACGCCGAGGTCGCATAACCTGGTATTGCGGAGGATTGCTAACAAAAAGACGAAAATCCTCTGCCCATCTCGGGCGTGAGGGTTCAAAAGGCTCTTCCACAACTAAGCGTAGAGCTTGTGGATGCGTGGAAGTCCCTCCCTCGGCGTATCTCTAAAATAATGATTCTAAAAACAAGAGAAGCCTTCTAAATAAGAGTTTAAATTTTAACCAAAAAGGAATTTTAACTTGAATCCTCACTGATTCTAATTTAGAGTAATGCTTATCATTAAAGTCAGAGAAACTTACATTAAAGTTAACAAGATTCTCGCCGTTGGAAAAATAATACTTTGGAATGAACAGCTTAGACCCGTTAATAAAGTAGGACACGCTCTGATTGTTGACATAAACTCTAAGTGAAGAATTAGACACGCCCACAGAGGATATAGAAAAGTTAAGGATAACAAACTCATTAGTTTCATTAAAGAGCGAAGCTGAAAAATTTATTTCAGGATAATTCAAACGAGAAATGTTAAGGTCATAAGAATAAGAATACAAGCCAGGCTTCAGAGATGAAATAACAAGTTTATAACTTGAAGAATTGCTGTCAAAAACAAAAACCTTAGATGAGTAAAGGAAAAGCTTCGATGAGTAACACTGATCCGACAAGCAAATTTTAAAATCTGCAACTCTTGGACCAAAGTTTGTGACATTGCAGAATATGTGCTTGTTGTAGGGATATAAAAATTTAGGGGAGCAGGAGACAACAAATCTTTGAGGGAAATAAACACCCTTCTCAGAGGAATCAATTTTATCCTTAAACGATAAAACATCTGAAACAGGATAATTTGGAGAGGTAGCAACAGCGTGGAAGCTTGACTCAACATCTGAAAGAGAATTATAAACATATATTGGGAAGGTATAACCATACATCTTATCCAAGCCAAAAGGTTTAACCACCCAGGAGATATTCTTTGACTCAAGTGGCTTCAGAAAAACGCAGACCCTCCTATTTGAAAGAACCTTAATATTCTGAGTTTCGGAAATGTTAAAGCAGTAACCAGTGTAAAAAGGCAGGAGATTTTTAACAGTTACATAAACAAGATTGTAAGAGTCCAAACCGACAGAGTCCTTAAAGAAGTGCATAGACAAATTAAGCTTCGGTGAGCCATTTGTATAATAAATCAGACCAACTGAAGAATTTCTACCTAAAAAATCAACATCTGTATGAGAATAAGAATGCCAAGATACATATGAAGAGAGATTCGTCCTCAGATGAGAGACATCAACCCATCCAATCTCAGCATAGGTAGGGTCAAACTGAACCCAACCAACACCTGGAAAGAAAACCTCAATCCAAGAGTGAGCAACAAAGGAGTTGTACTTTGGAAGATTAGAATAAGCAAACCCAGAGACCTCCCTAGCAGGAATACCAACACTCCTAAGCAGAGCCACGGTAAGTGTGGAATAATGAGAGCAAACACCCCTACGAACAGCCAAAATCCTTGAAGCACTCCAATTTTTATCTCTAAGCTTCAAATCATAAGTCATGTGATGATTAACCCAAAGCACAATCTTTGAAACAGCTGAGAACTCATCAGAAGAATTGCCGATTATTTCAGAAGCTAAAGATTTAAAAGAATCATCAAAATCATATTTAGATGTTCGGGACAGATATTTAGTCAGAGAAGAGTTAGTTCTAATCATAGCATAAAAAACTGGCAGGGGATAAGAGATATTTGTCATCTTGGGAATAGTTTTTTGAACAGAAAAGGAATACTGAGCTGACAAAATAGATTCTGACGGGTGATGCCAAACAACAACATATTTATCGTGGGAAGCATGCTGCTTTGCTTCAGGATAAGAGTGGAATGAGTAAGACAAAAGTCGTTGCGAAAAAGAACTTAACTGAGGAGAAATTACCAACGAAACATTATCTATTGTGTTAGGATAGGGCACCTGTATTTTAAAACTCTCAGAGAGGTTATAGTATGCTGACGAAGCTGTCATAAAAGATGAAAAATTAAGAGATAAAACAGGTGAAGTGAACAAAGCAGAAAACAGAACAAAAAGCAGGAATTTATTCATAAATGAAGAAATGAACCAAAATTTAAAACATTTTCGCAGAAGAACAAAAAAGCAGAGAGAAGAGAAACATAACAACAGAGCATGATAAAGCAATAGAAAACAATCTCAACGCGACATTCTTCGGAAGTTCATCATCAGAAAAATCATTGTAAAAAGAGGTTATGGAATGCCAAAAGAACACAACAAGGAAGAGCATGACGAACAATGAAAAAGAATCTGAGTGAAGCAAAAAGGAAACCCGCACAAAGAATGAGAGAAGAATAGAAGAAAATATAAGAGAAGGAAAATTAATTTTACGCAAGATAAAAAAGAGCAAAGTAAATGAAATGATAAAAGACAAAACCAGAATAACTGCATGTTCATGAAAGCAAAATAAGAGAACCCACGGCACAGAGAGTGTTAGAATGATAGAAAGCCAGAGGGAATGTCTTCTGAAAGAGGTAACTTCTTCAGGTGAGAGAAAAACAAGCAAGAATGACAGCAGAGGCGAAATTGAAAATAGGACATCAAAGAGTAAAAACTCAGCGTGCATGCCAATCAAACCTCAACAAAAATTCTTTCAAGAGATTGAAAACCTTGTCCTTAACAATTGGAGCAAATTTTAAAGTGCCTGCGTGAGGATGCCCACCTCCACCAAAAAAACCAAAGTCAAGCCTTGAATTTATAAAGCGGATAAGCTCTGACACATCAAAAGAGTCAATATTAGTTCGGATAGTTAAATAAGAATTTGACAAACCAGCAACGACAATATTAGGCATCTTTGAGAACATTTTAAAACATAACCCGGATATTTTACCGGGGGGAGGATATTCAGACATTAAAGATATTGAGTCAAGGTCCAAAGTAAAAAGCTTAACCTTCCCAATGTCCTCCTTAACAACAGAGTTTTTCACAATATCCTCCTGCTTACTCTCCAAAGATTCAACATATGGGTAAACAAGGTCAACAAGAGCCGACTGCTTACTCTTATCAGTCAAAAAGTCCTTAACAATAGAATGGCCCTCATAAAAGCCGAGCGAGTAAGCTTCAAAGTCAAGAACCTTAGCAAGCTTTCTCAAGTAATCCAAAGAATAGCCAGAGCTCAAAGCTCTATTAACATAGTTGTCAAATTCTCTACAAGAGGAATGGTCTCCAATGCCTGAAAGAGCAGGTAGGAAAACCAAATGAGAAATATCTCTTATAAAGTTAGCAAGCTCATAGGAGAGCATACCTGCTGTTATATCACTTGTAAATCCAACTATGTGCGGATTTATATGAACATCAACAAAATCATCTATCAAGAACTTACCGTTCTTAAAAGCTGGGATGTGATGATCCACAACAATAATCTTTGAACCGTACATGCGAAGCTTCTGAAGAGAAATTAAATCCTGAGCAGAACTCCCATTATCAACAATAATAACGAGAGGCGGCTTGCTTTTAGAGAAAGAATCAAAGTTTAGAGTAATATCCTTAATGGCATCAAGGTATTCATAAAATGGCTTCTTCATGGGATTCCTCTTGTAAAAATATTTCACAGAATCGCCGCCCTGCTCCTCAGCGATGAGGGGAACAATCGCACTCTCCAAACTGAGCGCGGCAGAGTAGCCGTCGCAGTCAGCGTGGTGCTTCAAAATAATAAGCCGAGATTCCAAAATAGATTTTTTAATCAGACGAGCCGCATCCAAAAATTTATTCTTGAGATTGTTATAACACTGAGAATTAACAGTGAATGAATCTGTTCGAGGAGCCGTTTTAAGCATCTCATTTTCTTTAACAAGCTTCTTGAACATGTCAAGTTTTGAGTCCGGTATTGGAGAAAAAGACAAGAGCTCACCCATAAATTTTGATCCTGATGACTTCAAAAAAACACGAGCAGTAACCGCATCGTGAATATTCAAATCGCGGCAGTTTTTAGAGAAGGACTTCACATCAATAAAACCCGAGCCATCATACAGGCGAAAGATGCTCATTCCAAAAACATCTCTTCGAGAGTCAATTAGTGCGTCTATCAGAACCTGCTTTCCAGACAAAGAAGAATCAATATCTCCTATTTTAACCTTAATCATAATTACCACTCACTATGGCCAAATTGAACTAAAAGGTCGCAATCAACCTTTGGAACATCACAAGCACCAAAGCAGGAGCCAGCCCAAATAAATACTTCAGCACCTGTTCTTGACTCTATCTCCTGCTGAATTTTATCTGCAGATGGTTTGAGGCCGTCAGGAAGCTGAATATAAACCAGCTTAGCGTTCTGAGATTTTATTGTCTCAACAACTCTGTCCAATTCCAAGTCCAAATCAAGCATGAAATGAGTTATTAACCCTTCTTTTTAAACTTTTCACAAAAATAAGCCAACGCTTTTATTATAATATCAACTCTTATACCTACGAGAAGTGCCTTTTTTTCATTGACCAATTTAGAAAGGTCGGACGATATTTTGTCAAGCGAAGAACAGGAAACCTTCTTATCTGAAAAGTACCTCTCAAACTCAAAGATAATATCAGGCGGATACGCAAAAAAGTCCCCTGTTATACTTAAAGATTTTATAAAGAGTTCATCAGCTTCAGAATGATAATAAGCTTCAACATCAAACCTAACAAGCTTGCTGTCCTTATCCTTATAATCAAAAGAGAGTGTTTTAAATTTTCCTACCTCCAAAAATTCCACCCCTCTGTACCATATTTGTAATTAAGCAAGAACCTCTCCCTCTTGAGTTCTCCTTTAGTAAGTTCATCTGGAATAAGTTTAATCTTAAAATAATCCTCAAATCCTCGAATAATCGCCCGCTCAACCTCATCAAACAGAACCTTCCTGCCAAGAACAGCACTTAGAGAAGTAACTCTGTCCTTCACAGAAGCAATTTTTTTATCAGTCACCTTTATTTTCGGAACTCTAAGCAGGGAGAACATTTGATCATAATCTACATCGAGCAGAATAGTGCCGTGCTGTAAAATAACTCCATCCCGCCTTGTCTGTGCATTCCCCGAAATCTTCTTTCCCGAAACGACAATATCATTTATTGGCTTAAACTGAGCATTAATACCAAACTCCTCATTCAAGCCTTTAATAATTGCGCCGCAAATAATCTTGTATGATTCAAAAACATTAAGGGAGACCCTCTCATCTCTTTCAGGAATAATAAATGAGTAGTTTATCTCCCGCCTTGGGTCCTTATAAACGGCTCCTCCTCCAGTCATACGCCTAAAAATTTCCACACCAAGCTTCGCACACAAAGGAACATTAACTTCTTTATATACACTCTGAAAAAAACCGATGGAGACAGATGGTCTTTCAAAATAACAAACTCTTACAATGGGAGGGGACTTACCTGAAGCAACTACTTCTATGTTTGCCTCATCAATAGCCATCTGCTCCTTATAACTCTTTGTCTTTGTTATGAGAAGACGCCAAGCATTATCACTATTGAAATTAATATCAGTTTTACTTTTATCTTCAAATACCTTGTCCTCCGCCATTTTAATCAGACCACGCCTTTAAAGCTTCCAACTTCTTCAAACAGGTTTCAGCAGCTACGGATATTGGCTCTCTAACAGGAGATGTCAAGGGTGAATACGCATGCTCCATGAGAACCAAATTCTTAACATTTATCCTCTGCTTTATAACAAGAGCTACCAAATCAATGCGACCAACAACATCCTCAGTTCCAATAATTTGAGCCCCAACAACAAAGCCAGAGTAATCCACCAATAGCTTGATGTGCAAAGGTCCCTTAACAGGCGCGTAATTCTCTTTAGTTGAGGTATGCAACACAGCTTTAACATATTTAATGTTATTTTTCTTAGCAAAGTACTCGTTCAAGCCCGTGCTTGCAACTATTAGAGAACCAATTTTTGAAACACCCGTATTAACAACACCATCAAACAGAATCTTTGATGATTCATCAACTACTGAATTTCTACCTGCAACAAAACCTGAGCGAATAGCTGTTGTAGCAAGTTGACTCGGCATAGTTTCACCTAAAAGCACATTTTTAAGCTCTATACAATCACCGCAAGCATAAATGTCCAAATCGCTGGTCCTCATCGCCTCATCAACAACAATGCCCCTATTAACTTTAAGCCCTGCTGATTTTGCAAGGTCAACATTAGCCCTAACTCCTGTAACAAGTATAAGCATGTCAAAGTTGAACTTCCCATTTTCTGTTAAAATCTCTCCATCTGAAACTTGTTGTATTTTAACACCGCAATGAATTTCAATGCCTTTCTTCTCAAGCTCATGCTCAACAATCTTTGAAAAGTCCTCATCAAGAACAGTAGGTAAGATGTAAGGTGCAACTTCTAAAACAACAACATTAAAACCGCGGTTCTTCAAAGCATGAGCTGTCTCCACACCTATCAAACCCGCACCAATAACAACAACATTCTTTTTGTTCTCAGACAAGAGTTTATTTGCGTCATCATAGATAGATTTTGCGTCATCATAAGTTTTCAAAACATGAAACTTAACCTTATCAATACCATTTATGGGCGGAACAAAACTGTGGCTTCCTGTGGCAAGTATAAGTGAATCGTATGAAAGTGAAGTCCCATCTTCAAGTTTGATAGATTTGTTAACACGGTCAACAGAGGAAACCTTTTTTCCCAAAATAAGAGTTATACCCTGTTGTTTGAGGGATTCCTCAGAAAATTCCTTTATAGTATCAAATGAGGGGATATCCCCACCAATAACATAAGGAAAAGCACATGGAGCATAACCCACAGAAGTCCTTGCATCTATAAGTGTAACCTCAGCATTCATATTTGACCGCTTAGCCTCAACAGCAGCTGTAAAACCTGCACCTCCAAAACCAATAACAATTACTTTCATTCTACCACCTCAAAAAAAAGATTGAAAAGCAATTTAAATAAGTTGTGATACTCAACCAACACATTACTTCTGCTTCAACTGTTCTATGGCCTCTTTAACCAACTGTAAATACATAAATGCAGGGCCTCCTCCCATCAAAACAGCCAGCCAAGCAGATTCTAAAATCTTATCTTCCTCAATACCAAGTTCAAGGCATTTATTCACATGGAAACCAATGCAGTATTTACACTTCTGATTGACTGCCAAGGCAACTAAAATCAACTCCTTTGTCTTTCTGTCCAAAGCATTATCAGCCTCGCAAAGGTCCATAAACTTAAAGAAATCATTTGTCAAGTGGGGGGATTTCTCCTCCAAGTATTTCAGATTATCTCCAAGCTCGGACAACATCTTTTTAAAATCTTCCATTTAAACACCTCCTTTACTCTTTAAAAATTCAATAATATCAGACGATTTCATCAAATCATTAAGTTCTGATTTGTTAGAGAGAGAAATCTTCACTATCCAACCCTCTCCATAGGGGTCCTGATTAATTATCTCAGGTGATTCTATGAGGTCCTTGTTAACATCTATTATACGACCTGAAACTGGGCTCTTTAAGTGCCCGCTCCACTTTATAGATTCAAGGGAAACATAAACATCACCCTTGCTAAGAGTTTGTCCTTTTTTAGGGAGATTAACAAAAACAAATTGTTTGACAAGCTTGGCTCCTAAATCAGTAACGCCGATAACAGCTGAATCACCAACAACTCTAACCCAAGAGTAATCCTTGTTGTAAAGCAGGTCATCCGGGAAGTCATACTCTTTATATTTCATAATATCACCTCAAAATAAGTAATTGTGGTTTAAAAATAAGCAACAGGCCTAAAATGAACATGAGCAAACCACCTATAAGCTTCATAATTTTTCCTGAACGCTTGCTGAACTTGTGAGCCCCAAGAGTTAAGGAAAAAACAAGTACAATAACTAAAAGAGGAATAACATAAATTATATTATAAAGTACAAGGTATAAGTAATAAGAAAGAACAGGGAGATGTCTAAGAGTTAAAACTCTCGTATAAATTGCAGGAAAACCAGCAGTGCAAGCAAACTCAATCAGATTTGCCGTAACCGCAAGAGTAATCGTTCCTATAACAACAGGCAAGGAGATAACATCTGAGTTCTTTGCCTTATTAACAACTTCACGCATCTTCTTAAAAAGTTTTGGCTTGGCAGAATCAGGGATGGTAAATGAAATCCCCTTTTTAAACCAAATGCCGTCCTTAATATCAACAATGCCCATAACAACAGCAACAATTCCAACTAATATTCTAAGAATCTTTGTGTAACCAACCAAAAGGAACAGATTAAGCCAAGCAGTCATGAATAAAAAATAAATCAATGCAGATGAGAAAACAAAAACCAAACCAACAAACAACATCTTCTTTTTAGAGCCGGAATAAACCAAAAGTGTAAGCAGGAAAGTTAAAACCCACATAGCACAGGGATTGAACCCGTCCAAACCGGCTATAACAACTGTAAAGAGAGGAAGAGAAATTTTAGATGTGTCAAGGCGTCCAAGAATCGGCACTGTAATAAATCGCTTAGATGTATTTGATAATGTAGAAGATGAAGATGTATTCACAGGCAGAGAGCAAACAGAGGAACCAGAGCATGAATCTGAAGTAGAAGAATTCGCCCATAAAGGATTAGGAAGATTAGAAGATATTGATGGATTTGAAGTATTTGAGAGAAAAGCCAACTTGTCATAACAGCCGTGGTTAACACATCTCTCAATATTATCAATAATTTCAGAAGTGTAAAAAGAACTGTCCCCAAAACCAACAAGCTGAGATGAACCAATAAAAGTCATAGGTGTTCCAAGCGGTTTAGTGTCAAAGATGGAGCAAGATTTGAAATAGAGCGACCTATTTTCAGGATGGTCTCTAACTTCAAAGGAATAAATACGAACAGGATATTTTGAAGAAATGTTTTTTAAAAACTGCCACTCCGCGTGACAATGAGGACAGCCCTCCTGCCAGAAGAAGTAAATATTAGCATAACCTTTTATAAAAACAGGAGCAGAAGAATTCTGAGCAAGAAGGCCATCAGAAGCGGTGTGATAATCTAAGGGAGTATAATAATTATTATGATGTAAAAAGTGAAGTGCAAGTAATAAAACAACAGATAAAAACAACACTGCCCAAATGTATTTCAAAGTAAACTTTGAATTAAGTTTGGATACACGCCTATTTTTACTTCCCATTTTTGCGGTTTTCATAATAAAAACAGAATGTGAAACAGTATTTAAAAGTAGGTTTCAAAAAATGAAACCCTTATTTAGAACAAACATCGCAGGAAAAAAGCTCCCTCAAACCATCAACTAAAATTACCTTATTCGTGTTGCCAAACTTCTCACGAACAACAACTCCTTTAGATTCAAGCTTTGCAAGAACACGAGCAACCTTAACCTTATCCAAACCCAAAGATTTTACAATAGAAGATTGTGTAACAGTTCCTTTATTATCAACAAGAAATTTAACAATGTTACGTTCGTCTCCTTCTAAAAAATTAAGAGTTAAAAGCACATCCTTATGCACAAGGTTTTTCCTCCGTCTAGAACGGTTAACAAAGAAGAGCGTCACTAAAGTTCCCGAAAGCAAAGCAATAGATATAAGAAGATTAATTATTAAGGAGAGGGGAAGCGCGCTGGAACAAGTTGCTGCATAATTTCTCTCAACATAAAGTGAAAGAAAATTCAAAACTCCAAAAAACAATGAAAACAAAACAACAACCCACAAAAATTTTCTCGAATCATCATCCATATATAAAGAGAGTAAGTTAAAGTTTAAAAAGCTTAACCAAATAAAGCAAATATTTATAAATAAAGAAGATTGCCAAAAAATAGGTGTTAAAATGATACTAGGCGTGAATTTTTCAAAATTAATTGCAGACAGGATAAACAACAACGCAACAGGAAGTATAAACATAAACAATAACATAAAGATAAACGAGATAAAAGAGTCAAAGATATTTACAGCAAAAGGAGACAAAGCCCTTGAAATAGAATTTGAATTCACATCAAAATATGAGCCAAGCATAGCCCAAATAATTATTATAGGAACTGCCATATATGTGAATAAAGAAAAAGCGTCAAAGGACATTCTCAAAGAATGGGAAAAAGACAAAAAAATAAGCGAAAAATATGTTGAGGAGATTCTCTCAGCGTTACTGATGAAAGCCAATGTTGAAGCAGTATTACTAAGCAAGGAAATAAATGTTCCTCCGCCAATACCCATGCCAAGAGTTGGCAAGAATGGAAATGACGGAGATAATTCATATATTGGATAATTCTTTTTAAATTTATTTATTTAAAACCTAACCAAAATACCCAGGCTTATTCTCCTGTCTAAACTTAACCTGTCTTAAGGTTTCTTTGAAATTCTTATATTTGTTTTCAACATCTTTGGATACAGAAGGGCCAACCATCTTCAAGGCAGCTAAGAAATGCTTCTTCTTAACCTCCTTATTCTTCAGATCTTCCCTAAGCGCAGCTATAGCTGCTTCTCGACAAACCGCCTCGATGTCAGATCCGGTGTATCCCTCAGTTTTCTTAGCAAGCTCCTCAAGCTTAACGTCCTTGGCAAGAGGCATGTTCTTTGTGTGAATCTTAAAAATAGATAACCTTGCAGCCTTGTTCGGTAGGGGTGTGAATATTAATCGATCAAACCTGCCCGGCCTTGTCAAAGCATCATCAATAATGTCCGGCCTGTTCGTCGCACCTATAATCACAACATCATGAAGGTCCTCCAAACCATCCATCTCAGTTAAGAGCTGATTCAAAATAGAATCTGTCACATGCGAATCTGAAACAACGCCTCTGCGCGGAGCAATGCTGTCAATCTCATCAAAAAAGATAACTGTTGGAGCGTTTTGCCTTGCCTTCTTGAAAATTTCACGCACAGCCTTCTCGGACTCACCAACCCACTTTGACAAGATTTCGGGGCCTCTTATTGAGATAAAGTTCGCCTCAGATTCTGTGGCAACTGCCTTAGCCAACAAGGTCTTACCAGTACCAGGTGGTCCATAAAGAAGAATTCCTCTCGGAGGCCTAACTCCCATCCTTGAAAAGACCTCTGGATACTTTAAAGGCCATTCAACAGCTTCCTTCAATTGCTGCTTAGCTTCATCCAAACCCCCAACATCAGACCATTTAACATTAGGAACCTCAACCATAACCTCTCGGAGAGCACTCGGTCTAACAACCTTCAACGCCTCTTTAAAGTCGTCCTTATTAACGACAAGCTTCTCCAAAAGCTCTGGGGATAAGGGCTGGTCTTCATCAAGCTTCAAATCAGGCAAAACCCGCCTCAGCACAATCATAGCAGCCTCCTTTGCAAGAGCAGCAAGGTCTGCACCGACAAAGCCATGTGTAACTCTCGCAATCTCCTTAAGATTAACATTCTTTGCTAAGGGCATGTTTCTCGTGTGAATCTTCAGAATCTCCAGTCGGCCTTTTGTGTCAGGAACACCAATCTCAATCTCTCTGTCAAACCTGCCCGGCCTCCTCAAAGCAGGGTCCAAAAGGTTAGGCACATTTGTAGCTGCAATGACAATAACCTTACCTCTTGATTTTAAACCATCAAGAAGAGCAAGCAGTTGAGCAACAACCCTCTTCTCAACTTCGCCTTTACTCTCTTCTCTTTTAGAAGCAATGGCATCAATCTCATCTATGAAAATTATAGAAGGAGCGTTCTTTTCAGCTTCCTCAAATTTCTTTCTTAAATTCTCCTCGCTCTGCCCATAATATTTACTCATTATCTCCGGGCCGTTAATAAGAATAAAGTTAGCATTAGTTTCGTTCGCAACTGCCTTAGCCAACAAGGTCTTACCAGTACCGGGAGGACCATGAAGCAGAACTCCCTTAGGGGGCTCAATACCTAAACGCTCAAATATCTCGGGGTGCTTCAAGGGAAGTTCAATCATCTCTCTAACCTTCTTAATCTCATCACTTAAACCACCAATATCCTCATAAGTAACTTCAGGAATCTTTTCCTCACTGATCTCAACAGCCTCCGGCTTGAAGACAATCTCAGTAAGCTCTCCAATAATCGCTTTTTTTGGAGTCACATCAACAACCACAAATTTTAAACTTGAAAAGCCGTAATTTGAAAAGGACTCTTCAAACATAGAAGAGAAGATGTCCTCAAAATCAAGTGTGGACCCCTGACTCATAGTATTTCTTCTCCTTTGAGCACCGCCCAAAGCAATAATATCCCCTTTAACAACAATTCTTCCTAAGAGGCCCTGCTTCAAAAGTTGAGGTGACGCCCTAACAAATATCCCTTTTTTAGCTGGAGCAATAACAACCTTCTTCGCCTCCTGAACATCAACTGCTTTTCTAACAGTGACAAGCTCACCTATGCTTGTTCGGGCGTTTCTTCTAAGAATACCGTCCATGCGAATGATATTTAAACCAATATCACCAGGATAAGCTCTATCAACAATTGCAAGTGTGGTCCTCTGGCCAGTTATTTCAACAATGTCGCCGGGTCTTACATCTATTTGACGCATGTAAGCAGAATCAATTCTAACTATGCCTTTATTAACATCGTCTTGAACTGCCTCAACAACCTTAAGCTTAACAGCAGGCCTCTTATCCACAACCATTTTAAATCCTCCTAACAAAAACAACAAAGTTACTCATATAAAAAGATTTCTAACAAAGGGAAAAGTTTAAAAGAACACAAGAGAACTGAAAAAGTATGAAAAATAAAGCCAATAAAAGTTTAACAGGTTCAAAGATAATTATAAAGACAAAGGATGGAACAAAAGTAAAAGGAACAGGGATAAAAGAAGATAATAATTACATAATTCTAAAATTAAGCAATGGATATAACATAGGCATTTTGAAAAGGGAAATAGAGCAAATAGAAGTGTTAGAAGAGGAAGGAAATAAAAAAATAAAGGATGAAAAGGAGGAAGCAACGACAAACGAAGGAAGCAACAACAAGAATAAAATAACAATAAGCATAATTCACACAGGTGGAACAATAGCATCAAGAGTTGACTACGAAACAGGAGCAGTTGTAGCAAAGTTTAAACCAAAAGATATAATAGAAATGTTTCCAGAGCTGAAGGAAATTGCAAACATAAAAAGCACATTGCTGGGAAATTTTCTATCAGAAAATATGAGAATAGAGCATTACAACAAAATGGCTGAAGCAGTGAAGAAAGAACTTGATTCTGGAAGTGAAGGAGTAATAATAACACATGGAACAGACACAATGCATTACACAAGTGCGGCACTCTCATTCATACTCGAAGGTCTCGACAAGCCAGTGGTTCTCGTTGGAGCCCAAAGAAGCTCAGATAGAGCAAGTTCAGACGCGTATTTAAACTTAATAAATGCTGCGTATTTTATAAAAGAAACAAAAGAACCAGGTGTCTTCATATGCATGCATAAAAGCATGAACGATGACGAATCCATCATCATACCTGGAACAAAAGCGAGGAAAATGCACACATCAAGAAGAGACGCGTTTAAGCCAATAAACACAAAAGCTGTAGCAGAAGTAAGCTACGAAAAGAAGAATATAAAAATTGTCAAGAGAAATGAAGAAGAAACAAAAGGCAAAAAATTAGAACTCAAAAAGATAAATCCAAATATAAAAGTTGGCCTCCTGAAAAGCTACCCAGGAATAACTCACAATCAGTTTGAGTTCTTCAAAGATTACGATGGATTAGTTGTAGAAGGAACTGGGCTCGGACATCTACCAATAATAAAAAATGATGAGTTAAGTGAAGAGAATGAAAGAATATACAAAGCACTCAAAGACATGGCAAAGAAAACATTAATAGTTATGAGTTCACAGACCATATATGGCAGAGTAAATATGAATGTATACTCCCCTGGAAGAAAACTCCTAGAGATAGGTGTTCTAGGCAATTATTCGGACATGACGCCTGAAACGACCTTAATAAAACTCTGGTGGCTTCTAAGTAACTACACAAAGGAAGACATAGTTAAGAACAACTTAGTGACAAAGAACTTCAGAGGAGAAATAACAAAGAGAAGCGATGAGAATTTTGAAACACCACTTAATTAGACCTCTTAATGTAATCTCTAAGTTCCTCATCAGAAAGTCGACGAACGCCCTTCTCAACAATTAAACCCTTGTTAAAATCAGAATTAAAAGTTATACGATCAGCTAAAAGCTTGGAAGCTAAAGCTACCTGCTGAGTTGAAGCACCAAAAGAAATCATAAAAGCCCGGACATCATCAACATTAAAAAGTTTGCAGGGGTCAGAAGAAAACGAAGCAAATACCATATCCAACTTTGACTTTCTTAAAATTTTAAAGTTCTGAACAATCCTCGACAGAACCGCATAATCCTCATTTGCAATAGAATCAACGACAAAAGAAATATCAAATCCATAAAGAACATCAAACCTTCTCATTATAGATGATTTAACAAGGTCCAAACCTGAATTTCTGAATCTCAAAAAATCCTTACTTGAATCCTCAGCTCTAAACATCACATCTAATCCCCTATGAATCTTAGCACGGTCTAGAGAATAAGAGCATATCAAATCAGGTTTAAACTTCCGCTTGAATGACAAAAAATCCTTATCAACTAAAAGTCCGGAATAAAGTTTTAAATTATATTTGCTTGACAAATTCTCAATGAGAGGCCTTGAAGTTAAAAAATCCTTTGGAGAATAGAGAAAGCACAAACCATCAAAATTCAAAGAAACTGCTCTCTTAACAAATGCTTCCTCATTTCCATTAGGCAAAACAATATCAACGAACATTTTTTAAACTCCTCTCAACTTGCAACCTTATCTTACAAAAATTACAAATATCTGAACTCGACGGCTCGCCGCAATATTTACAGTAGGAAAGCTTCTTCAAATTTAAAGATTTGCCCTTGATAAACTTCAAGAAGGCGTTCACAATGTTCCGCTTCACATTAGGGAAGTCCTTCTCCAAAGCATTTAAACGCTGTTTGACATAGTACCTAAAAGGAGAATCACCTCTTAGAGGACATGGGTGCGAAACAAAGGGGAGTTTATGATTAACAGCATAATGTAAAACTTCCTTCTCAGGAACAAAGTAAAGAGGTTTCACTCGAGAAACAAATTTATTGTCATGCATAATTCCCGAAGAAGGTCCAAGAGAAGCAAGAGATGACATGTTCGCCTTAAAAATATTCATGAGTATGCTCTCAGCAGCGTCGTCAAGATTATGACCAGTAACAAGTTTATCAAAGCCCCTCGCAGATTTGTTGAGAACATATCTCTTCAACACACTGCAAGTTGTACAGGGCTTACCGCCAATAACTGAGACAGCCTCAGGAGTAGTAAAGCCGAGGACATCCTTTAATCTTACAAGCTTTAAAGGAATGCCTTGCGATGAGCAAAAGCTTGACACAATCTCAAATGACTCATCGCTAAAAGTTTCAATACCCACATCAACAAAAAGAGCGGTAATGTTGTTATACTTAGAACTTAGGACATGAAGAATACTCATAGAATCCTTGCCACCCGAAACTGCAACCGCAATTTTATCAGCTTCGGAGAGGAGATTATACTTATCAATTGTCTCAAAAACCACGGACTCAACATTCACCTGAATCACCTAAAAGTTCAGATAACAGGGAGGACATACGACCCAAAAACACAGAGTCAGTTAGCAGAGGAAAAACCAACCTTGATTTAGAGAAATTCAAAGGCGTCCTGTTCAGAGGTTCAACAATTAAAGCGTG
>JAMOQB010000058.1 GCA_027064225.1 Candidatus Woesearchaeota archaeon
TCTTGGTGGGCGGCTTAGGTGTGGGTGCTTATCTAATTTTATCCAAGAAATCCGGGTCTAAAAAGTCAAATCACAAAGGCGAATCTTTGTCATTTACAACACCTGGGTCTTCATCAACATTTTCTCATAAGCCCTCCTCAACTTTTAATTCTCAGAGGCATTCATTATCAGGTTTATCTCCAAGAGAGCTCATGAAGATTCGTGAAAAAGCTCGTATGGATGAGGATAAGAGAAGAATTATGAATGCCTTTTCGGGTCATGGCACTACTACTTTACCTCACAAGACAAACAAATCTAATAAGCATGAGCATACGAAAAAAGCTAAGAATGTTCATACTCCAAAAAATGGTAGTAAACCTTCTTCTCTTTCAGCAATTGATGAGCTTGAAGTTGGCTTGCCTATGCGTCTCTTATTAACAAAGCGTATAAAAGGTAAGGATGTTTGGGATAAATTGGATAAAATTAGTTCAAATGTGAAACCTGATTCTGTTAAATCTAAACTCAATGAGCTCTCATCTAAGGCAAAGGACAAGAAGATTGATGAGGTTATACATAAAGCTAAAACTCATCATAAAAAGGGGTGATTCTTTGAACAAGCGCGCTGTTTTGGCTTCTCAGATGACATGGATTTTTATTCTGATTGCGGGAGCTTTTATTTTTTTGATAAGTTTTAAATTAATCTCTATTCACAAGTCAGTGAGTCAAACTAAACTTGCAATTCAAATTGCTAGCAAGCTGAAAGCTAATGTTGCTACTTTCTCAACAACGCAAAATGCGTATTCCTCTATCCAAACTTTTGGGGGGACTATTCACAATTCTTGTAATGGTTTAGTGATAAGTTCTTCTCAAACATTGCCTATATTTGTCTTCTCAAGGGACTCCTTATCCTCCAACTCTGGTTTTTGGAATGTCTTTGTTCACCCATTTAATTTTCCTATGAGCTCAGGTAATCTTGTGACTATCGTTGATCCACAGACGGTTTTTGTTTTTGTTTACGACTCCAACAACGCTTCTCAAGTAGGTATTGTTAATCAGGTCAAATCTCTGCTCCCCTCTCAAAACAGGACTTCAGTTCCTGTTAGGATTAAGGACTCCTCAGATATTAGCTCTGCTCTAAGCTTTGCAAGTTCTTTGAAGAACAATCATTTTAACATAATTACTTTTTCTGATTATTCTAATTCTTTACCATCTAACGTTAATCTTTATTATGTTCAGTATGGCTCTTTACAATATAATCCTGATGGAACTCTTTCATCAGGATTTGGCAATGTTACCTTTTATAAATCTAAAAATGGACAAGCTCATAGAGAGGGGGTTCTTTCCTTCTTTGGATTTCCTCTATTAGCTTCTTATGTATGTTCTGATTTTGATGTTGCATCTTGCAATCTACAAAAACTCCTTCAGGGTTCGTATTACACTTTAAACATATCTGCACAAAGATTACTTTATCTCCAGCAGGGGTTTCCTGAATGTTCTCAACATTTTTCTTATGTTGTTAAAGATGTTGCTGAGCTTAACTCTGTTATATCCAAATTATTAGAACAAGAAAATTATGAGAAACTTAACAAATATGCTCATATTCTTTGGAAGGAACAGATTGCTGTTAGTTCAGATAATGAGGCTCTCCTGGAGGAGTCCTGCCCAACACTTTATTGAGGTGCTATTATGAAGAAAGCTCAGATGAGAATGATGGAAACAATTATGGCTTTTGTTGTTTTCTCTGTAATCATATTCTTTGTTTTTGTGTTTTACTTTAATTCTCAGGAAAGGTCTATTCAGTTAGAGCTTTCTAAAGTTAATTCTATGAACTCCATCTCTGTTTTCTCAAATATTATCTCTTCTTATGACTTGAGATGTTTTGATTTTTCCCAGAAGAACTGCTTGGATTATTACAAGCTTTTAGCTTTTAAAAAGCTTCAAACAGATGACAAAGCGAAGCTCTTTTATGTGTCGCGCTTCGGCCACTCAAACATAGAGCTGGAAGTTTTTTATCCAAAGGTGTTTAACATGACCCTTTTCAATGCATTACCTAAAAATTACTCCTCATCTAAGTCCTTGTTTTTTCCAGTTAATATTTACAATGATACTGATGGGCCTTATGGGTCTTATTACATGGGTGTCTTAAAGATTACTACGGTGGTCGGATGAAAAAAGCTCAGACAGAAATTTTAGGAATTGCGTTGGTTGTTGTTGTTTTGGTCTTTGCAGGTTTGATTTATCTCAGCTTCAGTTTAAATAAGCCGAAGCAGGTTAGTTCTCGAAGGTTGATGCAGGTGGATATTATAAAGAATTATTATATTACTTCTATGCTTGAATCAACTACAACCTGTAATAACTTGCAGTTTAAAACCCTGCTGAATAAGTACCTGTCAGGCGATTATTCTTATTCATGCAACAGTGAGCCCCTTGAATCTTATATTTTGGATCAGATTCCTGAGATGCTTAACTTTCTGAATGAATCTGGCCTCTGCTACCAATTTGTTATTTCTCCAAATGTTCAAGGCGTTCAACCAATTATTTATCCCAAGAAGGTTTCTTGTGATTACACTCAATCCACTTCTACTCATCAGAACTTTATCTATGACTATGGCACTGCAGATATTTCCCTGACAATATTCTCAAAGTAATTGTTGCTTTTTTCCCATCTTCTTTTCTTTTAAGTAAGGGTATCTTTTAACTGTGCCACAGGATAAACAGGTATAAATAAGCTTTCCTCCTTGTAGTCTCACTCTTAGATTCACACCAGGTTTTAAAAACGCTCCGCATCCCTTGCATATTCTTCTTTTGAACTCTGTTGGCATCTTGACCTTGTATCTCATGGCTATTTTTTTGGCAAGTTCCGCATATCTTTTGGCAAGTTCGGGCTTGGATTCTATTGTGCGGGATTCTATTGTGCGGTCGCACAGGGCGAACAGCTTGTTTATTCTTTCCTTAGCAATTTCCTTTTCCCTTTTCTTGTCTCTTCTCATTCTATCTTATTAACATCGTTAAGCTTATAAAAATTGCTGAATTCTTTCTTTTATGCGTGGAAAATCTGCTTTGCCTTGGACTATTAAGTATTTCCCGAAGGATTTAAATGAGTTTGTTGGACAGTCAAGTGCTGTCTCTTCCCTAAGGAACTATGTGAGCTCTTTTGCAAGGATAAGGACAAAAAAGCGAGCTTTACTCTTGTATGGTCCAACTGGTTGTGGCAAGACCTCTCTGGTTTATGCGTTTGCGAATCAGTTTAACTTTGAGGTTATTGAACTTAACCCCTCCAATTTTATGGATAAGGCGTCGGTTGATTCTAAACTCAAAACAGCTATGCATCAGTTGTCTTTGTTTGGGAAGAAGCGTCTTATTTTAATTGATGGAATTGATTCTATTACTCGAAAGGATAGAGGTGCTCTGCCGGAGATATCCAAACTCATACTTGAGTCGCCCATTCCCTTTGTGCTAACTGCTAGTTTTTTGGATGATCCTCACGAAGTGCCTTGGGCTTCTAAATTTAGTTCAATTAAGCGAGTTTGCACTCTTGTTAAAATGCCTCCCCTCAGCTCTGATGATATTTTTAGAATACTGAAGCGAATTGCTGTTGCGGAGGGGGTCTCTGTTGATGATTCAATACTTAAACGAATTGCTCGAATTGAATCAGGTGATGCTCGCGCGGCTATTACCGATTTTCAGGTTCTTTACTCTGCAAATCTTCTCAATGAAAAAGGTGTTGACTCACTGCAATTTAGAGATAAAGAATCATCTATCAAAGATTTGATTTTTAGAATATTCAAAACTAAAAATCCAGAGGACGCTCTTGCTGATTTTAATTATGATGCTGACTCACTATTCTTATGGCTTGATGAGAACTTGCCTTTGGAATACAATGATGCGCGTTCGCTTTACAACTCATACAATCTTCTGTCCTTTGCTGATGTCCTTAGAGGCAGAATTGTCAAAAGGCAGTATTGGCGATTCTTGGATTATATAATCTTCTTTTTGACTTATGGTATATCAGCTTCTAAAACAAAAATAAACAAGACATTTAGAGATTACAAAGCTCCGTCAAGGATTTTGAAGATGTGGATTTATAACAACAAGCTCGCTAAGAAAAAGTCCATTGCTTCAAAGCTTGCCAGAATTGAAAAGTGTTCTACCTCTGAGGCGTTTGAGTATGTGAGCTACTTGAAATTTCTGTTTAACCATTCAGAGGATTTGAAGAAATTTATTAATGAGTTGGGACTCACTCCTGATGAGGTCTCATGGCTTAAATCAGGATTTTGATTTTAACACTTGTCATTTCTTATCAAACTTGTTATCTTATCTCTTATCTCTTTTATCGCTACTCTCTCCTGTTCTGTGCTGTCCCTAAATCTTATCGTGGCATCGTTGTTTTTTAAACTGTCAAAGTCAATTGTTATGCAAAACGGCGTGCCTATCTCATCTTCTCGTGCGTATCTTCTCCCAATTGAACCCGACTTGTCAAATACAACATTGAAGTCCTTTTTTAGGGAGTTGTAAACTTCCCTCGCTTTTTTCATTAGTTCTTCTTTGTTTGATACTAATGGCAAAACAGCAGCTTTTATAGGTGATAAAAAGGGTTTAAGTTTTAAAACAATGTTGCCCCTTTTCTCATTGTTTTCATACGCCTCGAATAACACAGCTAAAAATAAGCGGTCAATTCCTAAACTTGGCTCTGATACTACATAAGGAATTGTTTTTTCTTTATACTTCTCGTCAAAGACCCGAAGGTCTTTCTTTGATTCTTTCATATGATTTTTTATGTCAAAGGTGGTTCTGTTTGATACGCCCTCTATCTCTTTCCATCCAAATGGAAATTTATATTCAATATCCCATGTGTCCAATGAGTAATGTGCTCTTTCTATGCTTAAGTGCTGTCTAATCCTTAGATGCTCAGGTTTTAGTCCTACTCTTACTAAGAATTTATGCTCAAAACTTATCCAGTATGCCTGCCACTTACTCTTTATAACTCCTTTATTCACTAATTCTTTTACGCTCATCTCTTTTTCTTTGTTACCTCTCTTTTGCATGTCCTCTGTCAAAGCAAGCATTTTGTAGTTTTCCACTTCATTGAAGTAGGGGCAATTGTTTAGGTCCTTCTCATTTATGAAATACTCAATCTCTGCCTGTTCAAACTCCCTGCTTCTGAACAAGAAATTTCTGGGGCTTATTTCATTTCTAAATGATTTTCCTATCTGCGCGATCCCAAAGGGAAGTTTCTTTCTGGACACTTCCATTATGTTTTTAACCTCTGTGAATATTGACTGTGCAGTTTCAGGTCTTAAGTATGCAACATTCTCCTTTGTCTGTTTCGGCCCGACATATGTTTTGAACATCAGGTTGAAGCTCTTTGGCTCTGATAATTCTCCTCCGCAGTTCGGACACTTTATTCCCTTTGCGACTATTAATTCGTGGAGCTCCTCAGGGCTTTTCCCATCAACATTTTCTCCAGTTTTTTCTTCTATCAACTGATCAGCCCTGAATCTTTGGTGACACTTTTTACATTCTACAAGCACATCTTCAAAGTGTTCTGCGTGTCCAGAAGCGACCCAAACTCTTGGGTTTAATATGATTGAGCCGTCCATGCCGACAATGTCTTCTCTCTCATGAACATGAGCTTTCCACCAGAGTTGCTTTAAATTGTTTTTAAGTTCAACCCCCAAAGGGCCATAGTCAAAGAACCCCGACAGCCCGCCGTAAATTTCTGAGCTTGGAAATATGAACCCCTTTTTCTTGCAGAATGTTGCAATCTCATTTATCGTTAATTTTTTCTCCATTTCTTTCATCTTTTAGGAGTTGCTTTTCTCATTTATAAAGTTTGTTTTTCACCGCCTTATAAATTACTTCGTTTACATTAAGAACCAAATAGATAGAGAGAAATAACAAATAATATTAAGTTTGTAATTACAAAAAGCATTGTGAAACGCATTACAAACTGAATTTTTCTGTTGTCCCAAATTATTATCTTTTCTGATTCTAACCTTTTTTCCAATTCAGGCTTTAGTCTTTTTGTTCTTAAAAAGATTGTTGCGATGGAGAATCCTATTAATGTTAAAAAGTTCCACAAACCCCACTGAATTAACTTTTTCTTATTTACTACATCTTCTTCAAAAAGACTTATCCCTGCTAAAAGGCTTGATAAACATGAACTTATAGTGAAAATGATTATACCAAATAACCAACCATATTTTTTTAAACAGTTGAATTTAATAACTTTAATTGGGGGGGATTTCTCCATCCATAAATCTTTTACAAAATACTTTGAGGGAGCGAAGATCTCAATTCTTGTATATTCTAAATTTCTAATTGTCTTTTCATTACTGAAAAACTTTGATAATTCTTCAGGTGCAAAATAATTATCTGAAATAAAATAATCTATGCTTGTGTAATTTTCAATTTTTGGATAAATTTCAGGGGTGACTGGTT
>JAMOQB010000059.1 GCA_027064225.1 Candidatus Woesearchaeota archaeon
CTGATGTGTATTCCCTCTCTTTTAAGATTTTTATGAGCGTTATTAACTCTGGACTTAGAAATCTTTTCAATTCTTGTTCAATTTTTGTATTCATCCTTGAATTGTTTCTTTGTTGAGTATTTAAAATTTTTTGTTGTCAGCTGATGAGCTCTTCAAATAATAATCCGCGTCTTTTCATCAATTCTATGCTTGCGACATAACCCTTGTTCGTCTTTTCTAAATCTTCTAAGCTTATGAAAAACCATTTCATATTGTTAAATTTTATTCCAATCCAAGCTTCACTGCCGAACATTTCGCTGAACTCTTTCAACTGCTCAATATCTCTTTTTGAAAAGTATTTTCTTGTCTCCTTTGTAGTTTTGCACTCTACTGCAATCCTCCTTATCTTGTTCGCCGCAAGCACATCCGGATTTGGGTTCTTTGTTAGTCCTGAGCCGGCAACTCTTATTGCGGCCCATCCTGCTTTCCAGAACATAGATACAAGCTCTCGTTCAGCGTTGCTTCCCTTGTTCTTTCTGTTTATCATGTTTCTTATTCTCGCTTTGGGGTTATTATAATTTTCGTTAGTTTTTTAAATTCCTTTTCGGTTTTAATCTTATGCCTGATAAATTTTTATCTTTAAGTGCTATGGAGAAGATTTTTGAGAGGGCCAATGTTAAGAGAAGTTCTGATAAGGCAAAGCTGGCTTTGAAGAATATACTTGAGGATTTGGCTATTTCCATTTCTAAGCAAGCTGCTGAGTTTGCTAAGCATGCGGGCAGAAAAACAGTTAAGCGTTCTGACATAAAGCTTGCTGTGGAAGTTTTATCCAAAAAATTTTGATTAAACTCTTACTTTTAGAAAGTCGTAGGCGGCTTTTACATTGTTAAAATATTCCTTTGCTTCTCTTTCAATTTCATTTGTGCTCTTGTATCTCTGACTGAAGTGGGTTATTACGAGTTTTTTTACATTTGCTCTTGTTGCTATGTATGCTGCGTCTTTTATGGTTAGATGTGAGTATTCGTAAGCTTTGTCTGAGAGTTCTGTTTTAAAGGTTGCCTCAGACACGAGCAGGTCAGCATTTTCTGCAATTCTTAAGCAGTTTTCACAGAGTCCTGTGTCCAATACAAATCCGATGATTCTCCCCTTTTCTATGAAGCCGACATCTTCTGGTTTTATCCTCTTGTGATTTATAATTACACTTTTTCCAGATTGGAGCTTTCCAACTAATGGGCTTTGTTTTATTCCAAACTTCTTTAATTTCTCAGGTAGGATTCTTATTTTATCATTTTCCACAAATCTATACCCGACACAAGGAACCTTGTGTTCTAATTTGTAGCTCTCAATTCTAAAGTCCTCACTTTTGAATATAGTTCCATTGCTGACCTCTTTCACTTTGAAGTTTAATCTTCTCGTGAATTCAAATGCTTTCAACATCCATTTTATCCTCTGCTTTGTTCCCTTCGGTCCGTATATTCTTAATGTTTTTTCATATCCATTAACTGCTAATGTCTGTAGGAGTCCTGGAAGTCCGAGCACATGGTCGCCATGCCAGTGGCTTATCAATATTTTAGTTATTGAGTTCGGCTTTATGCCAGCGATTCTCATCTGTCTTTGGGTTCCTTCTCCACAATCGATGAGTATGTTTTCTGTTTTGTAACTTAGTAATATTGATTGGTGGTTCCTCTCTTTTGTTGGCACCATCGCACTTGTTCCTAAAAATGTTAAGGTTAGTTTTACAGCCATAACCTTCCTGTTTATAGTTAATTATTTAAACTTATCTTCTTATTTCGCATCTATGCAGTCAGATAGTAAGGTTGAGGCGTTGTTTGTTGGAGAACGAGTTATTGCTGAAAATTCCGACTTGTCAAGAGAGCTTTACGATAAGAGTCGTTTTGGATACCCTCTCGAAGATGGAAAGTTCCAACTTTCCTTGGTGGAAGCATTTTACCTTTTAAAGAAGGGAAAGCTTGTTGTTAAGGATTATAGGGGAAAAGAATTATCTGAAAGAGCGTTTATAAGGCGTGCTAAAAAGTATGATTCTAAGTTTTGGATACGCTTCTGTGTTTTTAATGATTTAAGGTCTCGTGGCTATATTGTTAAAACTGCTCTTAAATTTGGAGCTGATTTTAGAGTTTACCCAAGGGGTGTTAAACCTGGGGAGGACCATGCGAAGTGGATAGTTTACCCTGTTCATGAGTCAGAGGTTTTAACTTGGTATGACTTTGCAGCTAAGAATAGAGTTGCTCACTCAACGCGGAAAAAACTTTTAATAGCTATTGTTGATGAGGAGGGCGATGTGACCTATTATGAGATAAGGTGGCTTAGGCCTTGATACACTCTAAAAATTTATAAACTTTGTTTGTTTCTTTTCATTTATGAGTCGACGCGATCAAGCTTTGGATTTCTTGAGGATGAATGGACCATCACTTCCAAGTGCTTTGGCTAAGCATCTGGGTAGTTCAATTATTATTGCTTCTGCTGTCCTATCTGAACTTGCAGCTCATGACCTTGTTAAGATTTCAAAGCTTAAGATAGGCGGGTCTCCTGTTTATTATCTGAATGGTCAGGAGCCGATGCTTGAGAAACTTTTTTATCCACGCTTGAATGAAAAAGATAAAAAAACTTACGACTTATTGAAGTCAAAGAAGCTCTTGAAAAATGATGAGCTGGACCCCTTGACAAGGGTTTCTTTGAGAAATCTCGGTGACTTTGCGATTCCCATAACTGTTGATGCAAACGGTGAGAAGGTTTTGTTTTGGAAGTGGTTTCTCTTGTCTGACTCTGAATTGAAGGAATTGCTTGACAACTATTTTAATCCAAAGCCTGTCATTAAGAATGAGCAAAGTAAAACTTCAAAAGAGGAATGTTTAAGTAAAACTGATGACTCAGGGATTAAACATGATCATGTAATTGGTAAAAATAAAGTTCCTGTTCAGAAAAAGTTTGTAGAATTCTCTAACCTAAATAAGAACTCTTCATCTAAGAAGAATGTTGAAGATTTTTCTTCTGAGTCAGAGCTCTTAAAATCTGCAATCTCTTTTCTGAAATCTAATAACTGCACGGTCACATCTATCAAAAAGGTTTCTAAGAGGGAGTTTCACCTCTTTGTAGAGTATGCATCTCCTATTGGCGTCTTTAAACTTCTCTGTGTTGTTTGGGATAAGAAAAGATTCTCTGATTCTGATCTCAGCAAGGTCTTTGTTGAGGCGTATCTTAAAAAGCTTCAACCTGTGTTGATAACTAAGGGTGAGCTTACAAAGAAGGCGAAGGTTTTAAACTCCTCTTTTAATGTTGTTGTAAAGGTGCTTTGAAATGGGTGTTAAACTTACAGACATCCTTGTTAGGAAACAGGTGTCGTTTGATTACCTCAAGGGAAAAGTTTTGGCAGTTGATGCTTCAATATTTTTATACCAGTTTTTGACAACGATTCGTCAGAGAGACGGTTCATTGCTCACAGATTCTCACGGCAATGTGACAAGTCACCTTGTTGGTTTGTTTTCAAGAACAGTTAATTTTCTTGTTAAGGGCTTGAGACCTGTTTATGTTTTTGACGGTAAGCCTCCTAAGTTAAAGCATGAGACGAATCAGCTCAGAAAAAAAGCCAAGGAAGAGGCCCTTAAAAAGTATGAAGATGCTATTTCAAAGGGGTTTCTTATTGAGGCGAAGAAGTATGCTTCAAGGACTTCTCTCTTAACCAAAGATATGGTTGAAGAGTCAAAAGCTCTGCTCTTAGCGTTAGGAGTCCCCATTGTTCAGGCACCTTCTGAGGGGGAAGCTCAAGCGTCATTCATTGTTAAGAGGGGAGATGCGTTTGCAGTTGCGAGTCAGGATGAAGATTGTTTAATGTTTGGGTCTCCAAAACTTGTTAGGAACTTGTCAGTTACTGCTAAGAAGAAGGTTAAAGATAAGTTGGCTTATCAGAGTGTTAAACCTGAACTGATAGACCTGTCTGAAGTTTTGTCTAATTTGGGCATTAATCAGGACCAGCTGATTGTCCTCGGCATCCTTGTTGGCACAGATTACAATCCTGGAGGTGTTAAGGGTATAGGGCCTAAAAAAGCTCTTTCACTTATTAAGAAATATTCTGACTTTGATGAGCTTTTCTCAAGTGTGAATTGGGATTTTGATGTTTCTTGGAGAACAATATTTGACACGATAAAAAACATGGAGGTGAGTGATAATTATTCAATCACATTTGGCTCTATTGATGTGGATGCTGTTAAGAGGATTTTGTGCGACAAGCATGATTTTTCTCAACAGAGAGTTGATTCTACCTTAAAACCGCTTGTTAAGGCAAAAGCTCAGAAGGGCCTTTCTGATTTCTTTTGAACTAGATAATTTTTTAAAAGCTTTATCGCTTCTTGTTTTATGCTGTTTGCAGGTGTTGATAAAAAGGATGCTCAGAGGTTGAAGAAGTTCTTAGATAAGCATGGTTTAATTGCTCATGAGTATCCTGTTTTTTCCGAGGATTCCAAAGTGTTCTTTCCAGTTATTAACAACTTTTCCGATGATACTTTTGAACTGGAATTTGTAGAAAAGGAACTACCTAAGAAAACTACGAAGTCCTTCTCCGAGCTTGTCAAGGACAGATTTGGCGATGTTCCTGTAAGAAAATCCTTTGACATTTTAGGAAAGATTGCAGTTCTTGAGATTCCTAAGGAGCTTGACAAGCACGCGCACGAAATTGGAGAACTGTTTCTGAAAGCTTATCCTCATGTTGAAACAGTTGTTAAGAAAGTTGGAGCTCACGAAGGCGAGTTTAGAGTTCAAAAGTTTGAAGTCATTGCGGGAATGCCTAATTTTGAAGCTGAATATGTGGAAAATGGTTGCCGTTTTAGATTGGATATCTCCAAGATGTATTTTTCTCCAAGATTAGGTTCTGAAAGGTTAAGAATTGCTAAGCAGGTTAAACCGGATGAGAAAGTTTTGGCAATGTTTTCAGGTTATTCACCTTATCCAATAACTATTCTTAAACACTCAAAGCCATGTTGTGTTTATGCAATTGAACTTAATCCTGATGCTCACAAATATGCTCTTTTAAATAAGGAGATAAACCACATAGGCGACGAGCTGAAACTTATAAATGGGGATGTCGTCGTTGAGGTGCCTAAACTTGTAGATTCTGTTGGTTTGTTTGACAGAATTTTGATGCCTCTCCCAAAAACCGGAAATTCTTTTTTGAAAACAGCTTTTTCCGCAGTCAAGGATAAGGGCATAATACACTTCTACTACTTTTTGAAAGAAGAGGATATTCCAAATAAAGGTTGGGAAATTATCTCCAAAGAAGCTGAAAAGTCAAATGTCTCTGTAGAGAGGATATCACATACTGTGTGCGGTCAGGTTGGGAAACGACTTTACCGTGTCTGTTTTGATTTCCGCGTTTTGAAATAATTCCTATCTGAAAGAAGTTTAAACAATGCTAAGCTTGCTTTCGTTACACTTTTATAAATGATCTGGCTACGAGTTTTTCAAGGGAAGATATCCTTTCTGTTACTTCTTCCTTATCATATTCTATTTTCGTTTTATTATCTTTCTTAAACTTTTGCTGTGACAAGTGATACAACCAAAGAAAATATTTGTAGATGTCCTTCAAATCCGCAGATTCTTCTTTGCTTAAATTACTTATCCCTTCACTCTCTAAAAAAGAAATTGCTTCCACTGTATTCCTTGGGAGTTCATACAGAACAATTTCTCTAAGTTTCTCATTTTCTCTTATTGCTTTTATCTTACCTCTGATGAGAGCCCATTGAACCAATCTCAAAGGTCCTTCTTTGAAAGATCTTAAATGCTTTTTTGGGTCATAGTAAGCAATCCCCTCTCCGAAATGGACAAGCACTTTTCCTCTGTATTTTTGCTGGCCTATTTTTGTAATCCTTTTATGAGCCTTAACTTTTCCTCTAACTGCTTCTTTAATAGTTTTACTTTCTCTAATTTCCTTTGCTAGCTTCTGTTTGGCTTCTTCAAATAAAGCACTCTCTCCTACAATTGGAAAGTAATCAAATATTCTGTTTGGTGAAATGATCTTTGTTTCACCAATCCTTGTGTAAACAATACCATTTTCCATAATATTTTTGTACTCTATAAAAGGATCTAAATTATTAACTTTCTTTATTTCAGGTAAGATATCCTTTATTTTTGGATTCTCTGAATCTCTGCTTATCACTATTATTTCTAATGGAGAGATTGACCCCTTTTCTAATCTGCTGTCACTCCCAACTATTCCCACACTTATTTTTATACCTTTGAATGATTCTAACTTTTCTGAGAGTTTTTGATTTCTTAACCTGTTGGCATTTTTTACTTGTTCAAAATAAGAATGATAATCTGTTCCTTCTGCTGAAATCTCCCTTAACTCTTGAGCTTGATATCCCGTCTCTGCTTGTGTTCATAGCTTATTTAAATTTTTTATTGTTCTATA
>JAMOQB010000060.1 GCA_027064225.1 Candidatus Woesearchaeota archaeon
TGGTAATATTTTTAGCTGTTTATTTAGCCATCTTTTCGTTTGGTAAGTTTCACTCAAACCAGAATTTTCATAGTGAAAATGTGAATTCTTCGGAGAGTTCTCATACTAACTACTTAAGGTGGAATTTAGGAGTTATACCTAAGGAGTTTGCTCCATTGCAGAGAAAGTTTTTTGATTTTATGTCTAGAAATCAATCATGTCAAGCTTACTCCTTTGTGAGTTACAATGATACTGCAGATAACTCCTGGCCTGGAGATGCATATCTTATGAGGTATTATAACTTGGTGGGTGATAAACAATTGGCTGATTTTTATATTAACTGCTCTCTGAGTATTATAAATTCTTTTCAGAATAAACAACGGATGAATAGCTCTGATTTTTTCTTTATTATTCGTTTCATTGAATTTTATCCTGAATTATACAACGCAGGTTCTTTAAACAAGTATCCGCAATTAACTTCAAAAGAATTTTTGGATTACCTGACAAGAATCACGCTGAACAAATCTCAAGATATTTCTGTCTCTTCAATTTATACTCCTGGATTTAAAGCAGACCTTGCAAGGTCTTTGTATTCTCTTTACCTTATTACTAAAAATCCTATCTTAAAAGATAAGTCCTTTGAAATTCTTGAGAATCTTTCTGCTTCTCAAGTTCCTAAGGATTTTCTTTATAGCAAAGCTGTTGTTGTTAAGACTTGGACTTTTTTCTGCTACGAAACAAATAATGCTTCAATTTGTAGGAAAGCGGAAGATTATGTTGATGAGCTAATTTCTAGTCAAAAAGATAGCGGTCAGTTGTGTTTGTGTGACAATGTAAATGAATCAAATCCCCCTCTTTTGACTTATCAGTATCTCCAAGCTTTGAAGTACATGTACCTCTCAAATTACACAAACTCTTCTGAAAAGGAGAAGCTAAAAGAATCTGCTCTTAAAGCTTTGGATTTTACTCTGAACTTTGTTGATAATGAAAATGGGGGTATAGTTGAAAATGTTGAGAATCCTTACTTCACAAGAACTCACAATCCTATAAAGGGCGTCCTGCCACAGAAGACAATTTCTCTTAATTATGAAGTCACCAGAGTTTTTTACACCTTTTATAATTCTTCAAATTCTCAATAGGAACAGTTCCGAAAGATTTAAAAGTCCGCTGGGACATTACGATTCTATGCAAGGAATACAGATAGATACTGAAAAAAAGGAAGTTCATATTTTTATAAATTCTTCAATATACTCTGAGGAGGCGGTTTTAAGAGCTGCTTCCGAGTTTTTATCAGACTCTTGGATAACTGTTGATAAAAAGGATGGAAACTTTCTAATTGACTTGAAGCCTAAAAATGAGACAGAAGATGTTAAAGAGTTGGCTTATAACTTTTTGGATTTTTTGATTGTCTACCAAAGAAGTTTGAAGGGGGATTCTCTTGAAATATAAATTGAATTTTTTTAGAAAAAGGGTTTTTCCCGGTAGAGGAGTTCTACTGGTCAATGATCAGTCTTATTGGGTTTTTTTAACTTTTGAAGAATACAAGAAGTTTATGTTGGGGTCTATTGATAATGAGCTGTTCGATAAATTGGAAAAGAATTTTATGGTTATAACAGAAGACAATGAGGATAAACTTGTTGAAGCTCAGAAGAAACTTTATTGGCATATTGGGAGTGGCACTTCTCTTCACATAATAAATGTAACTAGCAGATGCAATATGAACTGTGATTACTGCTATGCGAATAGGGTAGCTCCAACACTCAAAAATTTTGATATGACTAAGGAAACTGCTGAGAAGGTTGTTAATTTTATTTTTCAATCTCCGGCGGATTATTTAATGATAGAATTCATTGGTGGAGAGCCACTTATGAATTTTGATATTATTAAGTTTGTCGTTGAGAAGGCTTTGGATAAGGCTAAGGAGACAGGTAAACATGTAGGTTTTTCAATGACTACAAATGCAACTAATTTTGATGAGGAGAAGGCCGAATTTTTTTATAAGATAAAACTTGCTCCCTGTTTTTCTATTGATGGTCCGGAGTGGCTTCATAATAAGCACAGAGTTTATTTTGGGGGGCGGCGTGGAACATATAAGGATGTTGTAAAATGGATAAAATATTTCAAGGAAAAATATCCTCTTCTCCCTATCACTGGCATTTCAACAATAACACGGGATAGTTTACCTTATTATAAGGAGATTATTGATGAGTATGTAAAACTTGACCTCCCAAGATTTCCTATTAGACCAACTACACAAGTTAAAGCTGCAGGAGTTAATTGGAAAAACTTAGGGTATTCAGTTGATGAGTTCATAACCTTTTGGGAAAATGCTTTGAATTATCTTTTAGAATTGAATGAAAAAAAGGGGATTAGAATTATTGATACAAATACGATGGTGTATGCTTTCTACATTTTGGCTCATCAAAATATTGGTATGACTGATATGGAAGTTCCATGTGGGGCAATATATGGGCAGATGGTTTATAATTTTAATGGTGATATTTACCCATGTGACGAGTCAAGGTCTTATGGAGTTTTTAAGTTAGGTTCTGTTTATAAGAATTCTTTTAAGGATATTGTTTCTAGTAAGAAAGCTGCTCTCCTATTCAACGCTGCAACGAATTTATCTTCAATTGCAGATGCTAAACCTTACCCATTTGTTAATTATTGTTTTGTTAACACTTACGCAACTCAAGGCACAATTGTTCCGAAGTTATCTGAAGATAATATTTATAATATTCATTATAAGATGGTGGATAGGCTCTTTGAGAGAATTCTGTTTGAGAAAGGGTTTAAGGAACGATTTGTTGATTGGTTATCTCCAGATATGAGTAAAAAAGAAAATTTAGTGAGGTTTGGGAGCGATTTGTTATCCCTGAAAGATTCTATTGAGGAAAATTAATATGACCAAACGGGCGGATATAAAAGTGGGGACTCTGTGTAATAATAACTGCAGATTTTGTGCTCAGGCGATGTATAGAATTTATAATAAAACGCTTGATAGAATAAAAAAGGATTTGGAGAAAGCCCGTTCTGACGGTTGTGATGAGGTTGTGATTACTGGAGGAGAACCCACAGTTCGTAGAGACCTCTTTGATATTGTTCGCTACGCTAAAAAGCTTGGTTTTGATATTATCCAGATTCAAACGAATGGCCGCATGTTCTACTATAAGAGATTCTGTGAGAAGCTTATAGATGCTGGGGCGAATGAGTTCGGGCCTGCAATCCATGGTCATATTCCTGAAGTTCACGATTATCTTACCAGGGCTCCTGGAAGTTTTAAGCAGACCTTAACTGGTATAAAGAATCTTAAAAGTTTAGGACAGGTTGTTACGACAAACACTGTTATTGTCAAGGCAAATTATAGGTTTGCTCCTGAAATAGCTCAGCTCCTTGTTGATTTAAAAGTGGATAGGTTTCAGTTGGCATTTGTTCATGCGACTGGAAACGCAAATATCTACTTGGAGTCGATAATGCCGGTTATGAGTTTGGCAGTTCCTTATTTGAAGAGGGGTATGCAAATTGGTAATGAAGCTGGAATTCCCTGTTCTGTGGAGGCAGTTCCTTTTTGTATGATGCGTGGTTATGAGAAAAATGTTTCTGAATTGTACATCCCACAGACAGAAGTTAGGGAGTATCAGAATGTTTTTCTTCACTTTGAGGAAACGAGAAAGACTATCAAAAGAAAATTTCCACAATGTAGAAAGTGTAAGTACAACTCTATCTGCGAAGGTCCTTGGAAAGAATACCCTGAGACCTTTGGAGATTCGGAGTTTAAGCCAGTTTTGGAGTGATTCCCATCTACAAAAAGATTTATAAAGTTTGGTTCTTTATTAATTGGCAATTGTAGAAAATGTTAGTGCGGTTGTCCTCTAAGGAAAAGGTTTTGTCAGTGTTACTTTTTTTTATGTTTATCTTCGTTTTTACTTTTTTCTTGTCGAGAGTTGTTATTGCTTCTACGGGGACTTTGATTCTTTATGATCCTAATGGGAATCAGGTTAAGAGTGTTTCTTGCACTTTGAATACTGATAATTCTCATACTTGTAGTGATGGGAGTGATTTGTCTATCTCAAATGTTCCTTCTTACTGTTCTGTTGATGGAGATTACTATGTTGAAATGAAAACTGATGAGGGAGGTAGTGCGTGTAATTCTGCTCCTGGTAGTTGGAGTGATGCTTCTTGTAATGGGAATGCGGTTTATAGAAAAGTCTACCACTGCGACAAAACACCTCCATCAACCTCTATTTCTCCTGATGGTCATTCTTGGACTAAGAGTGATGTTAGTTTTAGTTTGAGTTGTAGTGATGGTGGTAGTGGTTGTTCTCATACTTATTATAAGGTTATTAATGATGGTGGGAGTTGTCCATCTCCGGAGTATCAAGAAGAAGTTCCTTCTCCTACAGGTACCTGTTCTGGTAATTGGGCTTCTAGTCACTCTTGCTCAAATACTTATGATCATGATTGGAGTTCTTATGGAACTTCAGACCCACAAGAAACGGCAACAGTTGATTTCAATTACACTAAACCCAGTGGCGCTTATTCCGGAACTCTGATCATTAAAACGGACTCAGGAACACATGAAGTTTCTATACCTAACTCCTGTTTTTCTTATTATTCTAGTTATCTTTTATTAAGAGTTAATGTTTCTGCTTCTTACATGGTGGGTAAGCCTCCTAATGATGGAGAGATTCCTGGAGAAGTTGCTGTTTATTGTTATAATAGTTCGTGGTCTCTCATTTGGAGTGAATCGGGAAATCAGGAGTCAGACGGTTTTTTTTATGAATCAAAGGTCAAGTTTAATATCTCTTATGGAAATCCAGATTATACTAATGGAACTTCTGGTACGGTTAGTTGTTCTTCTGGTAGTGTTTGTAAGAAGCGTGTTTGTTATTATAGTGTGGATAGTGCTGGTAATTCTGAGAGTGTTCATACTTCTAACATTTTTTATATCGACAAAACTTATCCGACAAATCTTAAAGCAGTTTCTCAGTCGGACAAACCTTTGAATTCTAAAATTGGAAAGATAAAACTTACTTGGACAGATAATTCTGATAATGAGGATGGTTCTGAGATATATCGCAGTACGGATGGTTCTTCCTTTACAAAGATAGCAACGGTTGGGGCGAATGTTGTGAGTTATGTGGATGATGATCTTGATGATAATACAGTTTATTATTATAAGGTTAGGTCTTATATAGGAAGTTCATATTCTGCCTATTCAAATGTGGCTTCAAACATAACAAAGGACAGAACAGGTCCGAGCACTCCTGATTTGACAGTTACTGCGGATAATAATAACAATGATGTGAGGATTAATTGGTCTGAAGGCGACGGCGGTTTGGTTTTGTACATGCCATTTGAGGAAGGAAGTGGAACAACAACAAATGATTGGAGTTCTTATCATAATGATGGAGCAATTCATGGAAATCCTGTTTGGACTGATGGGTATGCAAGTAATGGAAAAGCATTGAAGTTTGATGGTGATGGGGATTATGTCTCTGTTGATGATAGCACAAGTCTTAATAATATTGATAATGAATTAACTCTTGAAGCATGGGTTAAAGAATATGGCAGAAGTGCTAGTTTAAAGATTATTTCTCGGAGGAATGGGAGTGCATTTTACTTTTTGGGCTCAGGTAATGGTTATGCATATGCAGGTATTGGAAATGGTTCTGCTTATACAACAATGTCTATGGATGATTCAATGCCTTTGAATGAGTGGCATCATCTTGTTTTTGTTTTCAATGATACCTCGAATACTGGGAAACTATATTATGATGGACAATTGGTTAAGCAGTCCACAATTTCTCAGAGTATTGGGGATTTGGATGGAATAAAATTAAGTATTGGTGCTGATGCGGAAGGAACAGATCATTACTTTAATGGCACCATCGATGAAGTTCGTATTTACAATCGTTCGTTAAGCAGTAGGGAGGTTGTGAATGATTATCAGTCCGGTCTGATTAAGCATGCTCTTTACCGTGCTAATAGTGCGAATGGGAATTACTCTGAAATAGCTAATTCTTTAACGTCTAATAACTTTACTGATACTTCTGCTAATGATACTTCTTCTCCTAACACTCCTTCGGCTCCTACAATTTCCACGAGTCAGACAAGCTGCACTTCTGGAAATTGTCAGTTGAGTGTTTC
>JAMOQB010000061.1 GCA_027064225.1 Candidatus Woesearchaeota archaeon
ACAATACTTTGGTATGTGCTGTTTTATTTTTATTATCTCCTCAGTTGCTTCCTTAGTTGTCAATGGTTTAAATTCCCCCCGCTTCCACCATTCATAAATCTCTGTTCCTTTGAACACCATTAATGGGTATATTTTTAGGGCGTCAGGTTTGAACCGCTCGTCTTCAAAGAGTTTTTTAAACATAGCCACATCTTTTTCTTCATTTGACCCTGGAAGTCCTGGCATCATGTGATAACCCACTTTAAGAAAGGAATCTTTTAGGAGCTGCGTTGCTTCAACAACTTCTTTCACTCCATGGCCCCTCTTCACTTTCTTTAAAATATCATCATATAAGCTTTGAACTCCAAGCTCAACTCTTGTCGTCCCAAGTTTGAGCATCTCATTTATGTGGGCTTCTCTTGAATAATCGGGTCTGGTCTCTATGCACATGGCAACAACTCTTATATTTGATGTTTCATTTCTTCTTTGTTCATCCTCTAAGGTTGTTGTTCTTTCGCCTATCTTTAAGAGTTTCTCTTGTATTCTTTTGGTTCTCTCATCTGAAAATTTTGCTGGCAATTCAAAGAACTTCTGAAATTTTTTTGTGTTAAATCCTTTGTTGTTGAAGAACATGTCTGAAAAATCATTCATAGCTTGAAAGCTCTTCTTAATGAAAAATTCTTGGTACTCCTTTTTGAAGCTGGGGAAGGTTCCTCCCATGATGATGAGTTCAACCTTCTCGGGCTCGTGGCCTAGGACTATGTACTGCTCCAATCTGTTCATGACTTGCAGGTAAGGGTTGTAGTTTGCTCTTGCAGCTCTTCTGGCAGCCGGCTCTTTACCTGTGTAACTTTGGGGTGTCTTTCCAAAGAAGCTGTCCGGCCCGCCTGGACAATAAGCACATTTGCCGTGCGGACAGGGAAATGGGTATGTCATTATTGCAACAGGAGTCACTCCTGATAGGGATCTTGAGGGTTTTGTCAGCAGGATTCTTTTTAATCTCTTTAGCTCTTCTCCAGAGTAAAGTCTCTCTGCAAAATTTAGGAGTTCAATGTTTGTTGGCATTCTTGGGAGATGATTTTCTCGAGCGATGCTTCTTTTTAGCTTTTCTATATCTTCTCTTTTTTTGATTTTAGACCTCACAACTTCTTCTATAATCTTTTTTGATGCCTGCTCAAGGTTCATAACATTCGGAAAAATCCATAGATTTATAAATTATTGTTTTGAACATAGGATTTATGTTTTTTACACTTAAAGAGTTTTTTGATATGGTTGTTATGTCATTGGCAATTGGATTTATCTTTTCCGATTTCTTCTCTACTTACAAGCATAGACTTCCTTATTATTCGCAGGGTAGGTTCGACTGGAATTCCTTTTGGTTTTCTGTTCTGTTAGTTGCTCCAACGATTATACTTCATGAATTTGGCCACAAATTCACTGCGATGGCTTTTGGACTTCATGCAGTTTTCCACGCGGCGTACTTCTGGCTGCTTATTGCTGTTCTGCTGAAGCTTATTCATTCTCCATTCTTATTCTTCGTTCCTGCGTATGTTTCAATATATGGGCCTGCGTCTCCAGGTGCCTCTGCACTTATTGCTTTTGCGGGTCCGGCAGTTAATCTGCTTCTCTTTTTAATCTCGAAACTTGTTATTCCAAAAGCTTCAAAGAGAAACTTGCCTTATTGGATGCTCTTTTCAAAGATCAATTTTTTCTTCTTCATATTCAATATGTTGCCCATTCCCGGCTTTGATGGATTCACGGTTTATTTTAATCTTTTTAAGATAATCTTTTAATAATAGGAGGTAAGTAAAATGAATGAGGATAAAAAGGTTGAAAACGGTTCAGAGGTTTCCATTGTTTATGTTGGAAAAACTGATGATGGTAAAATCTTTGATAAGGTTGACAATAAGGAGAACCCTTTTAAATTTAGGGTTGGTTCTGGACAGGTTCTTCCAAAGTTTGAGGAATCTTTATTAGGTTTGAGAGTTGGAGATAAAAAATCCATCCGCTTAACATCTGATGAGGCCTACGGACCTGTTAATGATTCGTTGGTAGTTGAGCTTCCAAGAAACTTGATTGACTCTAAGGTTGAACTTTCAAAGGGGAAGAAGCTTGTTTTTAGAACTCCCGACGGTCATAATGTTTATGCAGTTGTTAAGGACTTCAATGATTCAACTGTTAAGCTTGATATGAACCACCCTCTTGCGGGGAAGAATCTTAACTTTGAGATTGAAGTTGTTTCAATTAGTTGAGAGCTTTAAAAATCAAGCAGTTTTTTCTGTTTTTTCTTTTCATTCTCAAAATATCTTGGCGGGTTGACTTTTTTAAATTCAAAACCAAAATCATTTAGCATTTTTTTAGCATTGGGAGTTACTCTTGGGCATGCGAGTATGCCCTTGACTTTTCCCACCCCTTTTGCATACTTTATCCTCTCAACATATCTTCTGAGTTGCGACACTGCTTTTGGATCTCCAACATATCTTTTTGTTTCTATGACAATTAAGTTTCCTTTTGAGTCATAGCCAAACACATCTATAAACCCATATTTGGTATGTTCTTCCCTGCTCAGAGGTTTAAAGTCGTCGCTGATAATCTTTGGATTTTTCATAATCATCTCCGCCATATCCCTTTCAGTTCCTTTTATGATAAGCTTTTGGTCATCGTCAAGCTTCAAGCTTTTTAAGAAGTAAGCTTTTTTAACATTTATCTCTAAATCCTCTTTGTATTTTTTGTTATGAGCTTTTATTATTAATTCTCCCTGATTGGTTTCAAAATTATACTCTGTCTCTTCTTTCATATAATTTATTGGTAAGCTGCTCTTTGGCTGATGTATTAACAGAGTTTTATCCTGCTTAATCATTATTATTCTATCTCCCTCAGCTAAAAAACTCTCGGCCCTTCCAGAGTATATTACTTCGCACTTCGCTGCTAAAACAATTGTCTCTTTTCCAACTTTGTCCTGCAATTTTACTTTTAAACTTTCTAAGTCCATTAAAGTAATAAATATCAAAATGTTTTTAAACTTAACTTGGTTTCTCTCATTTGGTGGTTTTATGGGAAAGAAGAGCAAGAGGCAGGTTCGTAAGGTAACACCAAAGTGGCTTAGAGACCAAAAGCTTTTTGAACAGTCAAGGAAGAAGTTTCCTCATTGCATCGGCACTTATCCTGACTGCCCTGAGAAAATTGAGGACCCGAAGAATCCCCCTGCTCAATGCAAGAAATGTCCCTTATACAAGCTTTGATTGAAAAAGTTTTTAAAATATTCTTCCATTTTCTTGCATATGTCTAAGGACTTGCTACTTGAAGAATTGCTAATATTTTTATTGAGAAAAAACTTTGTGGTTAAGAAGTTGAAGTCCCCCTTTGACATAATTGCTGTGAAGAATAGGAATATCCTCCTACTTAAACTTGCTTCTTACGCCAATTCGGTAAGTGCTTCTCAGATAAATCAGCTTCTTTCAGTTGCCTTTCTCCTGAAGGCAAAGGCATTTTTAATCTCAAATATGAAAGATGAAAACACTAAACTTCAAGATAACACACTTTATAAAAGATTTGGCATGCCCCTTGTTACAGTTGGCACACTGAAAAACATCATTGAGGGAGTTCCCTTATTCTTAATAAGTTCTAATGCGGGGATTGTTGCAATCTTGGATGGTCCGCAGTTGAAGAAAGAGATTGTTAAAAAGAACTTATCCATTTCAGCTTTGGCAAGGCAGTTAGGTGTTAGTAAGAGTATGATATTGAAGTATGAGAGGAACTCATCTAAAGTAACTTTACAGAGAGCGTTTAAACTCTACGACCTCTTCGGACCAGGAGTTTTTAAGAGAGTTGAGCTTTCTTTCCAAAGACCACAGAAACAGGAGAAGCTGTCAGAAGTTGCTAGAAAGTATATCTCTCTCGGTTTTGAAGCATTTGATATTCATAGGTTTCCATTTAAAACAATCTCAAAACTGGATGATGAAGTTATCCTAACTGCATGGGAAAAGGATAAAAATAACCTAAAAATATTGTCTAAACTTCTGGATGTTAATTCTCTTCTCGTTTTTAGCAGGAAGAAGCCGAACTCGGATATACCCTCAATAAATTACAATGACTTTCTTATGATAGAAGACGCTGCCGAAATTTTGTCGTTACTTAATTCTCAGCACAGGTAGTATAGAAAGTTTTAAATATTCTTTTAGAATATGTCTTAGTTAAAATGAGCGTGATGAGAAATTCTATGATTGGCCTTATGGATAAATTTGGCATTGGGGACATTGTTCTTCCATTTCTGCTCGTCTTCACGCTTGTTTTTGCAATTCTTGAAAAGACGAAGGTTCTTGGAGTTCAAAAGGTGGGAAATCAGATTTATACCAGAAAAAATCTCAATGCGATGATGGCCTTTGTCATAGCCTTTTTCGTTGTGATGTCTAATCAGCTCGTTAAGGTTATTATGCAAACAACATCCAATGTTGTCCTGCTCCTGCTCATTTCAATCCTCTTTTTGATGCTCATAGGGTCTCTGCAAAGTGAGAGTGAGGAAGGCATCTCTTTAGAAGGAACAAAATGGAAAACTCTTTTTGAAGTCCTAATGTTCTTAGGCCTTGTAGTTGTTTTCCTTTCAGCTCTGAAAACTTCATCTGGGCAAAGCTGGCTTGAAGTGCTGTGGTCGAGTTCTACAGGAATGGTTCATAGTGTTCTCTCCACACAGGTATTTGAAATGGTAGCATTTGTAGGTGTTATCTTTGGGGTTTTATATTACTTAATAAAGGGGGATACTCCTCGTGTACCTAAAAAAGAAAAGGGGTCGGATGACTCAAATGTTTGAAAGAAGGTGAAAAAATGGTTACTCCAATATTCCAGAATTATGTCCAATTTGTCCAGTTATTGGATGCTGCAGGTTTTCAAGATGTGGTTCTTCCATTCTTCTTGATATTTACAGTTATCTTTGCAGTTCTCCAAAAGACGCATCCTCTTGGGAAGAAGAAATCATTCAACGTAGTTTTTGCTCTTGTCGTCTCCCTGCTTGTTGTAATTCCACATGTTACAGGAACTTATCAAGGGTTTGATGTTGTAAGTGCTATTAACTCTGCAATTCCAAAAGTATCTTACTGGGTTGTGTTAGGAATAATGTTCCTTGTTCTTCTAGGAACCTTTGGGATTTCATTGGACTTTGGAGAGAATGGAACCGAGCACGGACTTAGAAGCTTAGTTATATGGGGTTCTTTCCTAATTGTTGCATTGATATTTGCCCAGTCAGCTGGCTGGCTCCACTGGGAATGGCTTGGGAATATTTTGAATTTAATAGACCCAAATGCAATTTCGCTATTTATAATCATTCTCGTATTTGTCGCTATGATTGCATTTATCAGTGGGGGATCTGAAGATGATGAAGCAGATGAGCTTAAGAAATATTACAAAAAGATAAGGGAGGGAGAATCCGTTAAGAGCAGGCTATTCGGAAAATGAGCGCAACCTTTTTTAATGTCCTCATGGCTGGAAGATTTACTGGCTTAATGGTTTTTTTACTTGTCTTTACTTTGACCTATGCTCTTCTCGATAAATCAAAAGTTCTTCCAAGTAAGAACCTAAACGCTATTATTGCGTTAGCAGCTGCCTTCTTGTCCCTTGCAAATCCTAATATTGTTAAACTCATCGCTTCACTTACTCCCTGGTTTTTCATAATCCTCCTAATTGTCTTTTTTATACTCTTAGGCCTTTTATCCATGGGACTTGATTATAAGGTTGTTACAAAATCTATGTCCAAATGGGGTCCTTTTCACAGCATATTTATTGGCTTTGTAGGTTTTGTAATACTCTTAGTTTTTGCTCAAATTTATGGTTCTCATTTTAATGCTGTTGCAACAGGAAATAATACTGCAACGACGGGAATTGCTCACACACTTAAGGCAGGTATTACCCATACAATTAAAGCTTTGATTCAGCCACAAATACTGGCTTTGATGTTTGTCTTTCTAACCGCCGCCTCTGCAATATTTTTCTTAACATCCTCTCCTGTTTCAACTTCAAAATAATTTTTAATAAAAAGTGATTAGATGAATAAGAACATTGTTTTCCTCGTGGCATTCTTTGTGATATTATTCTTATCAGGATGTTCTCCAAATTACAATACTGTTCTG
>JAMOQB010000062.1 GCA_027064225.1 Candidatus Woesearchaeota archaeon
CTTTGGGAGCTTGAGAAAACTCTCATTCCCTAAAGGATACACAAAAACATAAATCTTTGAGAAGCTTGGGACCTTTGGTTTCATAGTAATATTAAAAATTAGATAATCATCATCTTCCGTTACAAACACGGAGCTCACACAGCTAAAAAGTGAAAGTTTATTTAGCTCTTTAGGAGACCATAAAATTAAAGGCTGATCTTTTTTATAAGGTTCCTGCTCTAAAAAGATCTCATTGTCCTTAACAAAAGAAAGTAAAAATTTAGGACGGGCTTTAACAGGTATTTTGTGGCAGAGAATTGCTTCTTCTTTCTTACTTTTAAATATCTCATCTAATCTCTGCTCAAACCAAATCCCTTTAAGATTATAAATAAATCCAGGAACTGAGAAGTTTAAATTATTTGTTGAGGGCCAATCAACAGCATGGACGAAATAAGCATATCTTTCAGGATGATAGGATGCATTCTGCACATCTGAAAGCACAGCCAGTAGGAATAAACCCGTGGCTCTATGGTCAGGGTTTAAATCTTCTATAGAGGGGTAGATAATCTTTGTTGGTTTATATTTCAAGATAATCTCTTTCAAAAGCGAAAACTCATTAACAGCGTTGAATTTAATACCTCTTTTATAGGCAGTTTTGTAAAAAATCTTATCATTCGCCAACACTCCTGAGAATAATGATTTGTTGTTAAAGTAATCATCCCACATTTTTAGAGTTCCTGAATCCGGAAATCCCAAAAAGATCAAATTAGAATCATTAAGTCCTAAAGTTTTCATCGCATTAACTGCTTCATCGTGTCTAACTCTTCCCTGTTTAACAACAGCAGCTACTGGTAGGGGTAGGAGCAAAGTTGGACTTTTAATAATTGTATCCGAGCTGTGCGAACCATAGGTTATGTAAACAACCTTAACCTTAGCTCCTGCATTCAAAGATTCCTGAATAAGACCTGACGAAGACAAAGCGGCATCATCTGGATGAGGTGAGAGTATTAATATACGGTCAGATGGGCGAATCTTTATCCTGCCAAAGGGTCTCTTTTCCACTCTAACAGGAGTTCTACGGTTGCCAATAGAAAAAAGGAATAAGGAGATAGTAGAAGTTAAAAGCAACAAAATTTTCTTGAAGAGTAACATGAGAAATATATTTTTGCAAGTCCGCTTTAAAAAGATTTCTATCAAAGAAAAAGTATATAAATACTTTCCATTTTTAGAAAGGACATGAACACGCTTGACGACTACTTATCCATTGTCGGCGAGGAGACCCTGCAAAGCTTAAGGGAAAAGATTGAGAGAATAAAAGATAAGCACATTGTTTTCATCAACTCCACATACCAGGGCGGAGGAGTTGCAGAGATGCTGAACAGCTTAATCCCCCTGTTCAATATTTCAGGTTTGAAAGTGGGTTGGAGAATTGTGCATGGCAGTAGAGATTTTTTTACCATCACAAAGAAGATTCACAACGGACTCCAAGGTAAAGAGGTTGAGCTTTCTGACTATGAAAAGAGGATTTATTATGAGACAAACAGGAGATACTCACTATTTACACATTTAGACCATGACTTAGTCGTTGTTCATGACCCTCAACCATTAGCAATGATAAAGTTTTACGAGAAAAAACAGCCGTGGATTTGGAGGATGCATATTGATTTATCAAATCCGAACAGGGCAATTTGGAATTATGTGAAGGAATTTGTCACACATTACGATGAAGTTGTTATCTCAAACAAAAGCTATTCTATTAAGGATTTTCCAAAACCTCAAAGAATAATATATCCAGCAATTGACCCATTATCGTTAAAGAACAAGGAACTTAGCAACGCAGAGGTTTCAAGCATACTCTCTAAATACGAAATAAGGATGGATAAGCCAATAATCAGCCAAGTGTCAAGGTTTGACATATGGAAAGACCCTCTTGGAGTTATAGAAGTATTTGAAGAGGTAAGAAAAGATGTTGACTGCCAACTAATACTCTTAGGGTCCATGGCGAGTGACGACCCTGAAGGATTCAAAGTTTTGGAGCAGGTTGAAAAGAGAGCGTCGCAAAGTAAATTCAGAGAGGATATTCACATCTTAAATGTCAGCAGCGACCTATTAGTGAATGCTGTTCAAAGAGGGTCAACAGTTGTCATTCAAAAATCAAAGAGGGAGGGCTTTGGATTAGTAATCTCCGAAGCGTTGTATAAAAGAACTCCTGTTGTTGCAAGTAATATTGGAGGCATCCCTTTGCAGATAAAGAACGGCTACAACGGATTCCTTCACGACCCAAAAGACATTCAAGGATTTGCAAAGGACTTAATAAAGATAATAAGAGATAAAGAGTTAAGAGATGAACTTGGCAATAATGGGAGAGAATTTGTCGTTAAAAATTTCTTAATAACAAGGTTGATGTCTGACTGGCTGGACTTATTCCATAACCACCTGAAAAATAAGTAAATTTTTAAAGTAAAGCCAGGTTACTTGTCACATGGTTGAAGAGTATAACTTTGGGACTGTAACCTTATGGCCAAGATGCGACAATAAGTGTGTCTTCTGTGGTATGCACGATGAAAAGGGGAGATTAGCTTATCCTGAGGGCGTTACAAAAAAGATGGAAGTTCAGCTTCTAAAAGACACTATTGATCTGATTAAAAAAGGTGTTAAGAATATTGACATCTCCGGGAGTGAACCATTGAAGTATGACAAGCTTCCAGAGTATATAAAGTGGATAAGACCAAAATTTGAGCTCATTCACCTGCTTGACCCAGGAGTAAGATTCAAAGATTTTGAATTTGCAAAGAGAGTTATAAGTGCAGGCGTTGACAAAGTTATAATTCCAATTTACGGTTCAAATGCAAAGTATCACGATGCATGTGTGGGTAGGAAAGGAGCATTCAATGAGCTTTATCAAGGACTAAAAAATTTGAAGAAGCTCCAAGAAGAATATGATTTTGACCTCATACTAACAACGATGATAATGCAACAGAACAAAGAAAACATTTCTGACTTGTACAAGTTCACAATCGATGAGTTTGACATTGCCCTTGATAAAATTTCAATTCCGTTTTACCTAACAGGACAAACGCCTATAAACTACTCAGAGTTTGTAGTCAATTTTGAGGAATTGAGAAGGATAATTTTAAAATTAAATGAGACAGCAAACAAAGTCAAGAGATTCACCTGCCTGCATTACATTCCTCCATGTCTATTTACAAAGGATGAGCTTAAAAATATGAAATACTTAACCTTCTTTAATGTTCAATACTTTTACATATTTCCCGAGAGAAGATGGTACAAGATTAGCGACGGTCAGTCAAGAGAGTATCGACGACAAGTTTACTCAAAATACTGCAGCAACTGTGAGTTAAAGAAGAAGAGAATATGCAGCGGCATAGTCATGCATTATTTTGAAGACAATTCAAACTTCAAATACAACGCAATTGATAAGGAAACTTACGAAGCGATAAAGGATAAACTTGAATTTAGAATTATAAATAAGGAGGTCTCACAGTAGGGGCTGTAGTATAACTTGGCTAGAATCCCAGGTTCGGGGCCTGGTGGTCTGGGTTCAAATCCCAGCAGCCCCATTACTCTAATTATTCTAATAACTCTTATAATTCTTCTTTTTCGATAAAACCTTTTTCCAAAAGGTCTTGTTCCCACATCACAACAGCCCCATTACTCTAATTATTCTAATAACTCTTATAATTCTTCTTTTTCGATAAAACCTTTTTCCAAAAGGTCTTGTTCCCACATCACAACAGCCCCATTACTCTAATTATTCTAATAACTCTTATAATTCTTCTTTTTCGATAAAACCTTTTTCCAAAAGGTTTTGTTCCCACATCACAACAGCCCCATAAAAAATCAGGTTATATAGTAAGTATAGCAAGGTTTAAATAATTCTAAGAAATTCTTTGATTTTATGAACGAAGAAAATATTGAGCTTCCGAAGGCATTGACAGCCAAGAAAGATGAGGATTTCTCAAAGTGGTACAATCAAGTTTTAGTCGTGTCAGACATACTCGATAAGAGATTCAATGTCAAGGGCTGTTTTGTGTGGAGAAACTACGGCTATGAAATCATGCTCAACATAAAGAAGATTTGGGATAAGATGTTTAAAGAGCAGGGATATCAAGAGATGTATTTTCCTCTGCTCGTCCCTCTTGAATATGCTTCTATGAATGATAAGTGGTGGAACAGCTTCAAAGACCAGGCGTTTTATGTTAAGGGCTTGAATGAGAAGAAGCACAATTACATTTTAAGACCGACAGGTGAGCCGGCTATTTACCCAATGTTCTCTCTTTGGATAAGGTCCTACAGAGACCTGCCTTTGAGAGTTTATGAGACGGTGAGCAGTTTCAGATATGAAACGAAGCATACTAGACCTTTAATCAGAGACAGGGAGATAACTGTTTGGCATGAGATACACACAGCACATGCGACGATGGAGGAGTCAAAGGCAGAGATTAAAAACCATATGAGAATGTGGGACAAGCTCTGGAAAGACCTATGCTTAGTTCCATTCAAAGTTAACAAGCCGAAAGAGGAATGCTTCCCCGGAAGTGTAGGAGCTGTGGAGTATTATTCCATAATGCCCTCAGGAAAGATTATGGAGAACGGCTCGTGCAACAACCTTGGACAGGCCTATGCAAAGAAGTTTAACATCAAATTCAAAAAACCGGATGGCACGGAGGACTACGCTTGGATGACCTGCACAGGCAATGGAGGCCGTCTACTTGCAGCAGTTATATCAGTTCATGGCGACGACCATGGATTAGTTCTTCCTCCAAAAATAGCACCTTACCAAGTAGTTATAGTTCCCATATTCAACAACAAGACAAAATCCAAAGTTATGAAAGTCGTTGATTCCCTCTTCAACGATTTAAAGAGTAAAGGCATAAGGGTATTTGTAGATGATTCAGATGAGAGTTTAGGTTCAAAGCTTTACAATTGGGAAATCAAGGGCGTTCCAGTTAGATTAGAAATAGGTAACAGAGAAGTTGAAAAGGGAGAAGTTACTTTGTTCAGGAGAGACCTAAGAGAAAAGACAAGCGTTAAGATTGAAGATTTGAATGTTGAAAAGGTCTTGAAAGAGATTGAAGAAGAGCTCCTCTCAAGAGCCCAAAAAATATTCAAGGAGAAAATCGTTGAGGCAAAAAACATTGATGAGTTAAAGGAAGTTTTGAAGGATAAGAAGGTTGCAAAGGTTCATTGGTGCGGTTCAACAGAATGCTCAGAGAAATTCAAAGAAATTGAGGACGGTGTTGAACTATTTGGAACAGATATTGAAGAAGAATCAGAAGGTAAATGTGTTATCTGCGGAAAGAAAACAAAGACCATTGGATATGTTGCGAATACCTATTAGAGATGCCTAAACCTAAATTCCTTTTTCTTTCTTATATTCAAAATAAGAATAGAAAACAGTGTAAAGTGTGACGAAAATTATTAGAGTCATAATAAGAAAGAGGGAGTATTTTGGAAAGAATGTTGTAGAGAGAGCAACTACTCCGGCAAGTTTAAACAACCTGCTCCCCAACTTATGCGTTTTTTCCCACACTTGCTCACTGCTCAATGTCCAGGGAGTTCTTATACCTACAAACCAATTCCTCTTTACTTTCTCCATTAGGATTCCGGAGTAATAGAATAGGAGTGAGTAGATGGGAATTAACATTTGAATCATAGGAAACTTAACATTTAAGTTCCATAAAATAAGGAGAGTATAAATATAAAACAAAAACAAGATAATTAAAAGCACAAAATCATTATAAGCTTCTCTGAATTTCTTAAAATTCCTCTTCAATGGGTCTATTTTTGGGATAAGCATAAAGAGAAGGATTAACCCGCATGAAAGTGAAATCATCCAAAAGAATGCCCAAACTTTTGGAGTGTAACCGTTTGGCTGCCCTTGATTATTCCAATGCGTCACCACTTTATCAGGCAATTTCGGATAAGTATAAAAGCCAAGGATAACTTCAAGAAGGAGTATGATTAAGAGGATCGCTCCAACCCTTTTCATATCCCAATCCAATCTTAAGCGTTTTAATAAATCTTTTGTTTTTACTTACAGAAAGATTTAAATATGATTAGTTGTGATGGGGGTTTGG
>JAMOQB010000063.1 GCA_027064225.1 Candidatus Woesearchaeota archaeon
TTGTTTTGCTTTCAACCCGTGGAAGGCGGGCATTTCTTTTGGGAATTGACCTTCTTCATCAACAAGATTAAATGCAGGTAGGCCATATTTACTGCATACCTCATAGTCCTCTGGTCCGCATCCCGGAGCTGCATGCACTAATCCGGAACCTGCTTCGAGGTCAACATATTCCTTTGACATTACCACTGAGAACGCTCTTTTGTTCTCTTTTTCTATCTCTTTAAGTTGTGGAACTTCATCATAAAATGGAGGTTTGTAATGCACGCCGTCAAGGTCTTTTCCTTTAAATTCCTCTTCAAGGTCGTATTCTTTGCCTATTAATTCAAAGAAGTCCTCCACAAGCTCCTTTGCAATAATCCAATGCTCATCTCCAACTTTTACCTTTACATAGTCAAATTCAGGGTGGACCATGACTGCTAAGTTGAAGGGCAGGGTCCAGGGTGTTGTTGTCCAGATTATAAGGAACTCTTTTGTTTCCTTCCCATCTTTTATTATTGGAAGCTTTACAAATATGGATGTGTCTGTCCTTGATTTGTATTCCAGTTCATGCTTTGCAAGAGCAGTTGCACATCTCGGGCACCAAGTCATTGTCTTTAACCCTTCATAGAGAAGCTTTTTCTCGTCGGCTTTTTTGAGTGCCCACCATGCACCTTCTATATACTCATTGGTTATTGTCATGTAAGGGTCATCCCAGTTCATCCACACGCCTATCCTCTTAAAGTCGTTTATCATTGGCTTCATTTTCTCAATTGCGAAGCTCTTACATTCCTGTATGAACTTTGAGAGGCCCTCTTTTTCAAGTATCTGTTTTTTATCTGTTATTCCAAGCTTTTTTTCAACAGCAACTTCTATTGGAAGACCGTGCATGTCAAATCCAGGTCTGTCCCAAACATCAAAGCCCTGCATTCGCTTGTATCTGAGAATAGCGTCCCTCAAAGATTTCCCCCAGGCGTGGCCAACATGTATTGCTCCATTTGTATAAGGTGGTCCATCTAGGTAGTAAAATCTTTTGTGGCCTCTGTTCTGCTCTCTTGCCTTCTCGTATATGTTCTGTTCTAACCAGAAGTTAAGTATTTCTTTCTCTATTTCTTGAGGATCATATTTATTTGTCATTTTAGGATGTTAGGTCTAATTAGTATAAAAAATTTTGTATAATCCCTGCATATTCCCTCTCAATCCATTTGAATAGATTTAAATATTTCATTGACTTTTGCAATGTTAATGCTCAATAAAAAGGCCTTGTTCCAGGTGGATAGTGCTATAAGTGTGAGTTTGTTCTTGCTCTATGTTGTTTGGCTCCTGCTGTTTGTTAAGAATTATAATATGTCATCTCCAAGCAGCGTTTCTGTTTTTCCGGATTTAAGTTCTTTGAAGTGGTCTGTTAATAAGCTCTCCTTTTTTATTGATTCAAACCAAGTATTTCCTGTTGTTGTTGAACTTCCTGAGGAGATGAACATTTCTCAGAGTCATTCGGCTGTGTTTTCATACAGCAACTCAAACATTCCCTTTGTGTTACATGACCATTCACTTATCTTTTTGAACAATGATTCTTCAGGAGCTTATTATCTCATCAACTCTAAAAGCGGTTATTCAAGCAGAGTTTTCAAACAGGTCATAGGAAATACATTTTACCTTTCAACACAGAGCATCAGGTGTGAGTTCAACAATTCCTTGCCTTCAAACTTAATATCAACTAAGGGAACTCTTGTCAAGAATGCTTCTTTCTATGCTGATGGAGCAAGCTTAACTTTCGCAAACTCCTCCCTTTTTAGAGGAAGCAGCATCTCTTATATTGTTGGCTCATCACCAAGTGTTAATAGCTCTTGTTTCGTTTTTGGCGGGTTCAACAACATCTTTTGCATGCTTGATTATGCTTATCCATTGTCAACTCAGGTGGATTTTAAAATGAGCAACTTCTCTTATTTCTACGCAGATAACAACAACTTTGGATATTTAAATTCAAGTATTAATAAGTGCTACAATTTCAGTTCAAGTCACATACTGCTCTCACACAAGGGTTTGGGTTCAAGTTCTTTGGCTCTTGTCTTTAGTCCAAGTAATGTTTCTCTCTGCACCGACTCACAGGGAGTATCTTTAACTTTAAAGTCAGGTTACAACAGGCGGTTTGTTTATTCCTTCTACATTCCAGATGATTACAACTCTCAAAATGTTACTTTTCCAGAACAGAAAATTCGGTTTGGCTCTCTTGAAGAGTTGGAGGGTTTAAGCCCAAACTTACTTATGAATGCTTCTTTTTTGAGTTCTTGGTTTGAGGACCGTTTTCCAAACAACTTCGGCTTAACAGTTTATTTCAACAACTCACAGGTGAGTATTAACCCTTCACCAAATGGTGTTGATGTGTATTCCTCCACTAAGATATTTCCTGTCCTACTTGCAAATGGAAGCTTCTCACACGCGTTAATAACTATTAGGAGTTGGAGTTCAAATGAATAAGCAGGGTGTTTTAAGAACTTTGGAGGTTGTTATTGCAATTGTGATAAGTTTGACTGTCTTAGTGTCAATTTTGCCTCATAATCAAACTCAGGAGAGGAGTCCTGAAATTCCAAATTATTTTATCTTTGAGGAGGATTTTAGAGATGCTGTTTTGTCTGGTAATTCTTCTAAGGTTGAAGAATCAATAAATTCGTCATTATCTCATCTTTACCCCGCTTATAACTTTGTTGTTTCAATTTCAGATAATTTTGATTACATTCCAAGATTAAATGCTTCAACTGATGTTTATTCGAAAACTTTTTTTATTTCAAGCAATTTAACAACATTTAAGGGTTATTTTGTTAGAGTTTATTATTGGAAGAAGTAAGAGAAATAGGAGGTGTGTTATGGAAGTTAAAATTGATTTTGATAAGGAGAGTGTTGAAAGTTTAAAAGTTTTGATTAAGTTTATTGAGGAGATGATTCGTTTAAAGGGCGGAAGCTCAACTGAGCAGGCTGTCAACACTGAGGTTGCTGAGGGTTTCTCAGCCATGTTTTCTAATGATGATAATGAGCATAATGAAAGAGACAATGACAACAGCAACTTTAGTGACGGAGTTGAGTTGTATTGAAAATGGGCGAGTTTTACTTTATTGATAAAACAGCAGATATAAGAATTCATGTGGAGTCAAAAAATTTTGAGGACCTTTTGAGGACTTCTGCAGAGGCGTTTTTAAAGGTGATGTGCAATGATGTAGTTGAGTGTAGGATAAAAAAAAGAATTTCCTTTGACTCCAAAGAAGAGAAGGTTGTTTTTAAGTTTTTAGACGAGCTTCTGTTTTTGCTTGACTCTGAGCACTTTCTAATATCCAAGGTTGAGAAAGCAAATATAATCGCAAAGGGCGGTTATTTTCATGTTGAAGTGTTTATCTGTGGAGATTTAGCTGACAAATATGAACTTTCATCTGTAATAAAAGCCATTACTTATAATGATTTCTTGTTTGAAAAGAAAAACGGCAGGTTAATTGTTGAGTTAACTCTTGATTTATAATCCTTATTTCATCACTGTTCCTGTTTCAATATACCATAAATACAGGTCTAATTCTCCAAGAGGAATTTGTGTTTGTTGAGATATTTTTCTAAGCTCATCTTCTATCTTTAAGTATGCCTTTCTTGTCATTGTCTTCGGTTTTTCAACTATGCCCTCTCGAACAAGTAGGTTTATTATGTGGAAGTCAATTATCGCAAGGTTTTCAAAGCCGATGTTTCTTAAGAAGTGCGACGCTTCTTTATAGCCGATGCCTTTTATGTTTTTAACAATCCACTCTCTTATCTTATTTTCATCGTCTTCTTCTCTGAGAACCTTCATAAGCATGCTGAGTTTTTCCCGTGCAAGAACAATGTATTTTGCCCTCGCGTTTGGGAATCTGTGTCCAAGTTTTTTTAGCTCAAGTTTCAATTCATCCTCAGATATGTTGAGAAACCTGTTTTTAAGAGCGTTCTGTATCTTTATACCCCCTTTGGCTGAGAAATTTGCAGTCAGTATGCAGAAGCAGAGCTCTGAGAATACATCCTCTTCACTGTTCTTATTTACTTGCTTGAAACTTTCAACTCTACCTTTTATAATGTCTGCTATGCTACTCTCTTTGAGAGAAGTTATTTTGTTAATGATGCTCTTCATTTTATTTTTATAATTTTATAAACTGCTCTTCAACTTCCTTTTTTCCCTTTGCATATTCAGTTACCTGTTCTTTATCAATCATAAAGAGCATTGATTCAAACTCGCCGACATGAGCCTTCTCTTCTCTAGCAATATCAAGCAGGGTTTCTCTTATCTTGCGGTTCTTTGTTAGAGAAGCCATCTGTTCGTATAGGTTTACAGCATCGAGTTCAGCGATGATTCCTAATCTAAGAATTTGTTTGTCCAGTTCTTTTCCCTTAAGTTTTGATATCTTCGCAGGTATTTCAGATAGCATTTTTCACCTCAAGTTTGCATGTATTTATTTATATTTAAAATAAAAAACAAAAGACCAAAAGGATTATTTAGATCTTTTTATGGCAGAGCCACCAGTCGAAGCACTCTATCTTTCCCTCGGCTTTTTCTTTCAATCTCTCTGCTTTCTCCTTCTCGTCAGATGCTGGCGGAACTATTACATGGTCTTTAACAATCTCATTGTTCGGCCAGTTTGCAGGTATTGCCACATCGTTTTCATCTGCAACTTGAAGTCCTCTAACCATTCTGAGTATTTCATCCATATTTCTTCCAAGCTCTTGTGGGTAGTAAAGTATTGCTCTAATAATTCCTTTTGGGTCCACTATGAACACTGCCCGAACAGTGTTTTTGCCTTTACTCGGATGCAGCATTCCCAACTGCTTCGCTATATCTCCTGTATCATCAGCGATTATGGGAAATTGTATCTCAACGCCTAAGTTATCTTTTATCCATTCCTTCCACTTCATGTGGCTGAATACTTGGTCAATACTGAGACCTATAAGCTCGCAGTTCAATTTTTTAAAATCTTCATACCTTTTCTGAAATGCAACGAATTCTGTTGTGCATACTGGTGTGAAGTCCGCTGGGTGACTGAACAGCACAAACCATTTTCCTTTGAAGTGCTCTGGGAGTTTAACCTTCCCTTCAGTTGTTTGAGCTTCTATTTCCGGAAATTCCTCCCCTATTAATGGCAGGGTATATTCGTATTCCTCATCTTCATATTCTTCTTCCATTTTTATTCACCTCATATATCTAGATTGTTTTATTTGGGTTTTATTAAGTTACCAATAGTTTGTCTAGCAAACTAAAAATACCACAAAATTAATAAATAAGTGCTTATTTATATATTTATGGTTCGTTTTTCAAACTATGAGCTTATTGAAGCACTTCATAAAAATTCAAGAACAAGCTTCACAGAGCTTGCCAAAAGATTTAAGGTTAGTGAAACAGCTGTAAGAAAACGTGTTAAAAAACTTGAATCAGAAGGGGTGATTGAAGGATTCTCTTTAAAACTGAATCCTAAAAAAGTAGATTTTATAATAAGCATAATAGGCGTTGATGCCCTGCCTGAATCATACTTTAAGGTCATAGAATCCCTCAAAAAGAAGAGAGAAGTCAAAAGCTTGTTCACAAGCAGTGGGGACCATATGATATTAATGGAGTGTTGGAATTCTTCAAGAGAAAAGATAAAAACATTCATAAGGAACATAGAAAATATGGAGGGGGTAACCAAAGTTTGTCCCGCAATAATTTTAGATAGAGTAAAATGAGGTGTTAACATGTTTAAGCTTAGGAAAAAAGATGAATACACTTGGGTTGTGGATAAGCAGGGTGATATGAAAGTTCCAGCAGTTATTTACAGCTCTGAAAAACTAATAAAGAAGATTCAGGAGGATAATACCATACAACAGATTGTGAATGTTGCTAAACTTAAAGGCATAGTAAA
>JAMOQB010000064.1 GCA_027064225.1 Candidatus Woesearchaeota archaeon
AAACCAAAGAAGAAAGTAGTTAAGGGAATATTAAAACTTATGTCATTTGAACCAAACGGTGTTGAAGTTGTTAGGAAACTCATGGAAAAACTTTTGAGTTTTAAAACTAAGGATGTTGATATTCTGATTAAATATGCAGGTTCAGCTTCATACCTTGTTGAAATAATTTCAGATAATTACAAAGATGACGAAGCCGTTTTATCTAAGATGCTTGAGTTTTTAGAGAAGAACCTTCCGAGGGATAAAGGAGCTTTTGAGTTTGTCCGTGATGAAAAATGAAGGAAATAATGAAGTGTCCTAAGTGCGGTTTCTACACTATGAAAAGGGTTTGCCCAATTTGCGGTTCAAAGACAGAGATAGCTAAGCCACCAAAGTTCAGTCCTGATGACAAGTATGCTTCTTATGTTAGAATTGCTAAAGAAGAAGAAAGAATAAGACTTGGCTTATTGAAAAAATAAAATAAAAATTTTTAGAAAGAATAATTACTTTTTGTTCTTAACACTGCCGATAAGTTTGTCTGCTAAATCTGCTGCAATAGGAACTCTGAACTTCTCTTTCTGATACGCTTTTATCATCAGCAGTATCCAAAGCACAAGCTCTAAAATATATGTAAGCCCTAAAAGCACTTTTCCTATTATTGGTATAAATTCAAAGATTATTGCTAGGACGCTTAAGCCCCCGAACACAACTACTGACTGTGCCGCATGGAACTTCGCAAAGTCGCTCTTCTTTTCTATCAGCAAGAATACCAGTCCGGATATCCATCCGAACAGATACGCAAGTAGGGCTTCAATGTTTTCTTCTATGCCTGTGCTTGTATCCGTTTTTTTGTTGTTCTTTGCCATATTATGCCTTTTATAATTCATTCCTTTTTATTCTTTTCGTTTTCAGAGCTGAGTATTTCTTTAACATCCTCTGCTTTTGCCTTTAAAGCGATCTTCGCAATTATCTGCTCATGAATTCTTTTTAAAAACTCATACTTGTCTTCCATCTTTAAAATGTCTAAGTAGCCCTGAGTGAGTATTTTAATGCCAAATGGGGATATTATGTTATTAGTTGTTTCTTCAATCTTTATACTCCCTTCTTCTATTAATTTAATTATTCTTTTTGCATTTTCAATGTCCATTAAGTCCTCAATAACTTCTCGCCGAGCTTCTTTTAGTATTGGAAAATCCCTTGAGATTCTTTTTACAGCACTCATAAGAATCATAGATGAGACCTGTTGTCTTCCAACTCGCTTTCTCCTTCCCTTGTACTGTCTAAGTATCATTAAGGATCTTGTTGCACAGTGCCTGAATCTTCTGTTTAGTATTTCTGTATGTTCTATGGCAACTTCAAGAATCTCTTTGAGCTTGTCGCTTCGTATTATCTTCAAAGCTTTCCCCGCTTGTATCTTCTCCTTTGATGCGAGGTAAAAACCATTGTCATTTATACCAAACTCTATGTCTTTATGTTGAGTTTTTGACACGACAAGTGCCGTTGCTCTTGATAAGGCATCATTTACTCGTCTCCCATACAATGTGTGAAATACTGCGTAGTGTTTGTTTTCATCTTTCACATATTCTATAAGGATTCTCTTGTCGTGCGGAATTTTTGAGAATAAATATTGCTCCTTGAAGTATTTATAAATTGCTTCAGCGGAATTCTCATCCACATACAAGTATTCATTTATGAACTTTATAACCTCCTTCTTTTCCTTTCTGTAGAGGAATTTTTCTTCCATTAATCTTCTGAATCTTGATATGTCCATAGCCAAGTTGAAGCTTAATGGTAAGCTCTCAGAGAACCAGGAGGGAATTGTTGGCTTTCCAACTGTCGGCTCAACAAACGCGACTTGACCTTTTGAGTATTTGAACTTGTACACTTCTCCACCGAGGGCAAAAACATCTCCTTTCTTTAACTTTTCCGCGAAGCTTTCGTCTATTTTTCCTATAACATCATTTCCAACTTTGACTATGACACTGGCTTCGTCAGGAATGGTCCCTATGTTAGTCATATATATCATTCTTGACATTCTTCCTCTCCTGCCTATAAAGCCGGATGCTTTGTCATACCATATCTTTGCGTATACATGCCTATCTTCTAAACTGGCGAATTCTCCAGATAGGAAGTCAAGAACATCTTCAAAATCACTTCTTTTTAAGGTGTGGTAGCAGTAGCTGTTTCTTATTAAAGACCAAAGCTCATTTACTTTTATCTTTTCTGCCGCAGCTATTCCTGCAATGTGCTGAGAGAGAACATCAAGAGCATTTGTTGGAATATGGATTTTATCAATCCTTTTCTCTATACAATCCTTTAAAAGTACAGAGCACTCCACCAAGTCATCTCTATCAAGGACGATAATCCTTCCCTTTGTTGTGGCTTCAATCTTATGTCCGCTCCTTCCAATTCTTTGGAGAGCTCTTGCAACTGACTTTGGACTCCCAAGCAGAATTACAAGGTCTATAAAACCAATGTCAATGCCAAGTTCTAGAGAGGTGCTTGAAACAACAGCTTTTAATTTTCCTCGTCTCAGTTTGTCTTCTATTCTGTGCCTGAACGATTTTGATAAAGACCCATGGTGGGCTCCTATAATAGGATACTCATACTGAGAATCCTCTTTTTTATCCTCTTCAATTACACTATAATGCTTTGGGAACTTTTCTTTTAGCTGCCTTATTACTCTCTCTGTTCCTGCACGAGTGTTTGTAAATATTAGTGTTGTTCTATGCTCTTGAATTAACCTGTCAAGTAGGGTATAAAGTGCATCATGCACCTTTTCATAATCAGCATCTATTAAGTCGGGCAGGGGGCTCAACACTTTTAGGTCCATACTCTTGCTGAAATCCACATCAACAATCAGACAATCTCTCAGTTTGTTTTCCTCATAGCCAACAAGAAATTTTGCAATTTCTTCTATTGGTGCAACTGTTGCAGAGAGTCCAACTCTGCAATATTTTGGACTTAGCCTTTCTAATCTTTCTAAACTTAAACTCAAATGAACTCCTCTTTTATTTTCCGCAAGTGCGTGTATCTCATCTATAATGACCCACTCAACACTTCTTATTAGTTCTCTAAACCTTTTTGATGATAAGATTATTGCTAAACTTTCAGGTGTTGTTATCAATATGTGCGGGGGCTTCCTCAACATCTTTGCTTTTTCACTTTGCTTAGTGTCTCCTGTTCTTGTCATAATTCTTATGCCGAGTTTTTTACCGAGCATCTCTTCCATTTCTTTTAGAGGTTCTTTTAGATTAACTTCAACATCATAATTTAGAGCTTTCAGTGGTGAGATATATATGCAGTAGACTTTATCCTCCAAACTGTTGCTCATTGCAGAGTCAACAAGCTCGTTCAAAATGGACAAGAATGCTGTTAGAGTTTTTGTTCCTCCTGTTGGTGCACTTATTAAGATGTTTTTTCTTGAGTGTATTTCTGTAACGCCGAATCTTTGAGGTTTTGAGAAGGACTTGAACTTTGAGAAGAACCACTTCTTAACTAGCGGGTTTAAAATTCTCTTTATGTCTTCTTCTTTATCTTCTTCTTTCTTGTAGGTTATCATTATTAAAAGAAATAGTTTAAATGTATAAAAAGATTTAGAATTTACTTTCTTGCTTTCTCTGCTTTTCCTCTTCTAAGCATTTCAAGACTTTGGTCATTTACTTTAATCACTTCCCATCTTATTCCTGAGAGGTCTCCTTTCTTTCGGCCTTTTGGTCCGTGAATTCCTTGAACAATTACTTCATCGTGTTCATCAATAAACTTTGATGCGTTGTCCCCAGGGCAGAAAGCGGTTATTTGTCTTCCATTTTTTATGAGTTGGACTTTAACACATTTTCTCATAGCTGAGTTAGGCTGTTTTGCTTCTATCTGAACCTTTTCAATAACTATTCCTCTGGCTTGAGGAGCACCCTCTAATGGATCGGACTTCTTCTTTAAGTTGAGAATTCTTCGAACATACCAGTCGTCATTCCATTTCAACTTCTTCCTTCTGTTTAGGAGTTTCAAACCAGCATTTAATCCACGAGTTTTCTTTGCCATTTTCAAGAGGTTTTCGTTTTTATTTTTAAATCTTTTGGTTCTATTCAACTTTTATTTCGTCGATGTCAAAGTATCTTTTCACTATTGCTTCATACTCTCTGAGGTTGTGTGCGTTCTTTCCTATGAGAAGTCCTTTTGTCCTTCTGTCATCACTTTTTAGCTTGATTACTTTACCATCTTCTTCTATGTCATCAACTTTGAGAGGCATGATTAAACTTTTGATGAATTCTTTTATATCGTCAGAGTACTCTACCACTTTTATCTTTTTATGTAGTTCATTGTTTAATTGCTTTATGTTACTTCCATTTTTGCCAAGGGCTCGTCTTAGGTGCATTGGCATTACTATAAAAATGAGTTTATCTTCGTCCTCTATACAGTCCTTAACTTCTGCATGAGTGACCTTTTCAAAGAAAGAAATATAATTCAATAGTTTTAAGTTGTATTTCTTGGTTACTCTTCCCATTTTATTCTTTGCTCTTTTTAAGTCCTAAGAATGATATGAAGAATCTTTTTTTGCATATGGGTCCAAGTTCTGAATTTGGTATGCTCAAGTGCACGGTTGGTACTTTCGCAAGTTCACTGTAATACTTTATATCTTTTAGAAGTTCTTCTTTTGGATTGGATGCTATGAATATTTTTTCGAGAGAATTTTTTCTCAGTTCTTTCATCACTTGGTTGAAACCTACGACTAATCTATCTGTTCCGACGAATTTCTTTATTTCTTCTAATTCTTTGCTCATAATACCACCACTGGTAAGATTTCCCTTACTTGTGTGTTTTGTAGCTCTTTTTAAAGTTTTCTTTTTTATGCTCAAATTTGTTTAAACATGTATTGAATGGAGGAGTAGCGGAACAATAATGATGTACAGGAGGATTGATAATGATACAACACTTGAAGCGAGCTCCTCATCAAGTTTGTTGACTGAGGAAAATATGAGTGTGTTAAATCCACATGGAGCTGAGAATGCGAGAAGCACTACGAGTTTATTTAGTCCTGTTAAGTGTAGTAAAAACACAATTGCCATGCCTAATATTAAACCAAAGAGTATTCTTATTGAGACGACAACTAATGCGGGCTTCAGGTTCTTTTTAAGATTTAAATTGATATAAACACCAAGTGAGAAGATGACTAAAGGCACTAATGTTTGCGACAAAATTTTAAGTGAGCTGTTTATCCACTGCGGAAAGGATAATGACAGATAATTCATTGTTAATGAAATTGCTAACGCCCATATTGGAGGAGATGCCAGCAGTTTTTTGAGGGCACTTTTTGGTTTTCCAGTTCCGTAAAGTGCAGACACATAATATACAAGAGAAAATATGAGAAGTCCATTTCCAAAGTCAAGCATTTGGGCTTTAACCATTCCTGATTTGCCAAACAGGGAGAGCATTATTGCTATGACTAAGCTCGTATTTGCTATCATGGACGCAGTATAAACTGTGCCTTTTGTTTTTCTTTCAATCTTAGCATGACTGAGTTTAAATAATGAGAAAGATACGATGAACATGAATACAGATATCAATGCTCCGAGCAGGGGAAGTATAAAATCAGATTTTTCAAAGTGGAAGCTTGGAAATGTGTAGAGTATTAAAGCTGGAGCTGATATGTAAAATACGAACAGGAGAAATTTTGAAGCGTCTCTTGTTGAGAAAACTTTTAACTTTTTAAGCAGAATGCCGAGCAGAAAAATAATTAAAAGAGGAAGAAGATTAGAAAACATTTTCTGTCTTACTTTTTCTTCTCCTTTTTATTCTCCTCATAACCGCCAATCTTCCCTTTGATAACTTTAACAGCTAATCCTGGAAGGCCTGTTCCGACGGGCACTGGTTGGTTGACCATAACATTTTCTACAACTGATTTTAATCTGTCAACTTCACCCATTAATGAGGCCTGCATAATCTGCTTCATTGGTGTTTCGAATGAGGCTCTTGCAAGCACGCTCGCTTTTTCTTTAATTATACCATACCTTGTAATGCCCTCTACTTTTCCAAGAACGCACATAGCATCTGCGACGAGCATAATATGTCTTATATTTACATTTAAGCCCTGTTCCTGCATGACTTTGTAAACTTCTTGCACAATAGCTTCCCTTGCAGCTTCTATACCGAGGACTTTTTCAATTTCAAAGATGTCATTTGAAGTTGTTCTTGACGCATCAACAAAGTCAAGTTCTAAAACATCTTTTAGATTTGTTCCAGAGGTTAATATTACATACTCTCCATCCTTCTTTACGGGTAGGACGTATTTTATTCTTTTAACTCCTGCAACAAACACTTTTTTCAGCTTCTCTTTCAAAGCGTATATTTCATTTAGATTGTCTGTCTCTTGCTTTTTTGATATGATGATTAAATCGTTGTTCTCTTTAACTTTTATTCCTTTAACGCTCTTTTTAATAGCACTTATTACTTTTGAGTTTGATATGCCTATATCTTCGAGGACTTTCTGATCAAGCTGTATTTCTACGCTCATATCAGCTATGTTTATGTAGAATTCCTTTGCAAGCTCTTCTAAAAGTGTTTCCTTAAGTTTTCTTGCGATTTTTTCAATATCTTTACCTTCCTTGTATGGCTTTTTCAAATAAATATTCATCATTGGAGTTGCTAAATCTTTTCTGCCGTCAAAGATTTCTATTATTCTCGGCAGTCCTGTTGTAACATTCATCTCTGAGACGCCTGCGAAGTGGAAGGTGTTCAGAGTCATTTGAGTGCCTGGCTCCCCAATTGATTCAGCTGTTATTATGCCGATTCCCTCTGCGGGAGTTATCTGCATTTCCTTATATTCTGCAACAACTTCTTCAATAATCTCCTTAGCTTTTTTGTCACTTATCTTTTTTGGGAGATTCTCCTTTAAATCTTCAATTATCCTCTTTGGAAGCAGCTTTGAATATTCTTTAAGTATTTGTTCAACTGTCATTTTACCACCATTTGATTTTGATTTGGTTTTGTTTTTACTTGCTCTTTGCAAGGTGCTCTTCTATTATTCTCTTGACATTTAGTATTCCACCTTCTGATTTTGAAACATCAATGCCATCTTCTCCATATTGGAATTGTATTATTCTATTGTTTGAATCTCTGACAGTGTTGTCATATTCAACCTTTACATCTTGGAGAGCATTTGCCAACCTTCTGTATAAGTAACCTGATTTAGGAGTTCTAAGTGCGGTATCCATTAGAGAGTCACGGCCGGTTATTGCTGCAAAGAAGAATTCTGTCGGCTTTAAACCCTGTTTGAAACTGCTTTTTATGAAACCGTGGCTTTCAGGGCTCAAATCATTCTTCTTAAAGTGAGACAATGTTCTGCCGAAGTATCCGTAATTTATTCTTTTACCTCTTAATGCCTGCTGACCCACAACAGCTGACATTTGAACTAAGTTGAGTATCTTTGCTCTTGCCCCTGATTTAATCATAAGCAGAGTGCTTGTCTCTTCCTTTGTATTTCTTTCAATTACCTCACCTGCTTCATTTCTCGCCTTGTTTAGAGCTTCCATAATGTAAGATTCTAAAGTGTCCTCAATAGTTCTTCCTGGAAGAGGTTTTAGTTTTCCATCTTTATATTCTTTTATAAGCTCATCGACTTTCTGCTCTGCTTTGCTTAAAATCTCCTGTATTTCTTTCTTAGCTTCTTCTGAAAGGTCTGAGTCTGATATTAAATTTGTCATTCCATAATGCAATAGGACTACTATTCCAAGTTTGGATATTTGTCCGATTATCTTGAATGTTCTCTCTTTGCCATACTTCTTATGCAGACTTCTGAGCATCAATCCTGATTCAACGCCTATAGATGATTTGTCAATCACTCCTTCTTTGAGTTTTCCATTTTCAATTATTACTTTTTCTCCTGATTTTGAAGTTCCTATATATGTAAAGTCGTTTGGGAGTATTACGCTGAATACTTCTTTTCCACTGACTTCTTTTTTGTGCGGGAGTTTTGACATATCTTCTACTCCTGCTTCGTACAATATTTGAACCGCTTCTTTTCTCGGAAGCTTCAAATACTTTGTTAGAAGATAATTTCCAGATATGGAATCTTGAATGCAACCCATAACACTTAATCCATACCTTGGACTTATTATTTGAGTGTTGACATTCATAAGAATCTCTGCCTCTGCTCTCGCTTCCTCTGTCTGAGGCACATGTAAATTCATTTCATCTCCGTCAAAGTCTGCATTGTATGGATGACACACTGCTGGGTTTAATCTTAGTGTTTTGTAAGGAAGTATTTTTGCATAGTGAGCCATCATACTCATCCTGTGCAGGGACGGCTGTCTGTTAAACAGAACAATGTCTCCATCTAACAAGTGTCTTTCAACTATGTAGCCCGGCTCTATCTCTTCAATAATCTCCTCTTTCAATTCATCAGTAATTCTTCTCTTCTTTCCGTCAGGTCTTATCACATAGTTTGCTCCTGGATACTTCTTAGGCCCGTTCTTTATATATTGCTTTAAATATTCAATATTCTCCTCTGTTACTCTTTCAGGAACTGTGAGCTTTGTAGCCATGACGAAGGGAACACCAACTTCATTTAGTTCAATAGTTGGGTCAGGGCTTATAACACTTCTGGCTGAGAAATTTGTTCTCTTACCCGCTAAGTTGTGCCTAATCCTCCCATGTTTGCTCTTTATCCTTTCAGTCAGAGTTTTCAACGGCTGTCCGCTTCTGTGTCTTGCAGGTGGCAATTGTGCGACATTGTTATCAATGAGAGTTGTTACATGGTATTGAAGAAGTTCCCAAAGGTCTTCTATAATCAACTCTGGAGCACCTGCAATAATATTCTCTTGTAACCTCTGATTTATCCTGACAATGTCCCCTAATTTATGAGTTAGGTCATCTTCACTTCTCTCACCGCTTTCCAATGTGATGCTCGGCCTCATAGTAACTGGTGGAATTGGAAGTAAAGTTAATACCATCCATTCAGGTCTTGCTGTCTCAGGATTTATACCAAATAATGGAAGGTCTTCATCGCGTATTTTTTCCAACCTTGCCCTTACCTCTATGGGGGATAATTTTCTGTCTCCCTCAATGAATGTTGTTGGCTTTTCAAGAATAATCTTCTCCTGTTTAGCTCCACAGTGCGGGCAAACCTTTGTATCTTTTATCTTGCTTATGATTTCTTTAATTTTTACTTTGGCAGCTTCAATGCCTTTTTCTTTCTGAACATGTTCTATCTGTTTTATGTACATTTTTATTTTTCTGTCATCTACTAAGGGTCTTCCGCACTCTCTACATGTGCATTTTAGAAGGTCATAGATAACTGTTACAAATTTTATGTGTATAACTGGCTTTGCTAAAGTTATGTATCCAAAATGGCCAGGGCATTCTTTTAAGCTTCCCCCACAGGTTTTGCATTTCAAACCTGGATCAATAACACCCATTCTTGTGTCCATTAATCCACCGTCAACAGGGTAACCCTCCTCATCGTAGAGTTCAGGAGTTATTACTCTTACAGCAGCCATTTTCTCAATCATCTTTGGGCTGAGAAGTCCAAATTGTATTGCATCAATTTTCTTATAAACTTCATGTTTTTGAGCGTTCATTTTACCACCAATAATTTTGGTTTAATTAGTATTTTGTTTTAAGTATTAACTTTGGATACACTCCCATGGACTTTAACTCATCCATAAGTAATTTAAATGCGTAGCTTACTTCTATGAAATTAATCTTAGCCTTGTCCCCGCACACTGGGCAGAATGTCTTGTTCTTGTAGTGGTCATATATGGCAAGCATTCCGCAGTTTTCACATATAGGCAGCACTACACTGTCCGCATTGAATCTCTCTTGTAGAAGCAGGGAGGTTCCATGGGCTACAAATGTATCCTTCTCCATCTCTCCTAATCTCAAACCGCCTTCATTTGCTCTTCCTTCTGTTGGTTGTCTTGTCAGCAACTGTATGGGCCCTCTTGCTCTCGCGTGTATCTTATTAGCAACCATGTGCTTTAATCTCAGATAGTACATGTTTCCAACGAAGATTTTAACTTTGTACATCTCGCCTGTTTCTCCATTATACATTGTCTCTGTGCCATTGTCTCTAAAACCTAAGGATAATAATTCCTTTCTTAAATCCTCTTCAGTTTCAACTGAGAAAGCAGTTCCATCAACATATCTCCCTGCTAATGCTCCTACTTTTCCACCTAAAAGTTCTATTAAGTGTGCAACTGTCATTCTACTTGGAATACTGTGAGGACTGAATATTAAGTCAGGTATTATTCCAGAAGCAGTGAATGGCATGTCAGCAGGGTCAACTATTAAGCCAACAACGCCCTTTTGACCATGTCTACTTGTAAATTTATCTCCTAACTCCGGGACTCTTGTATCCCTTATTTTGACTTGGACGAGTTTGTTTCCCTCCTGCGTTTCTGTTATCACAACCGCGTCAACAATTCCTTTTTCTCCATGTTTCAGTGCAACTGAGCTTTCTCTCTTCACACCTGATGTCAAGCTGAATTTGTCAAGTCCATTTAGGAATCTTGGAGGACTTGTCTTTCCTATTACCACATCTCCTTCGCTTACATTCGCACCTGGAAAGATTATGCCGTCATTTTCTAAGTATCTGTAATCATGTTCTGACCTATAACCCCTCACATCTTTGTCGGGAACGCAGATTTCATCTCTTAAACCGCCTGGATATCTTAATTCCTCACTGACTGCTGGCCTGAAGTATGTGCTTCTTCCAAAGCCAAAATCGAGAGACCTTCTGTTAATTATGATGGCGTCCTCCATATTATAACCCTTGTAGCTCATAACAGCTACAACAACATTTTGCCCGGATGGGTGTTTGTCGTAGTTGATTAAATCATGTGCAATAGTTTTAACAATTGGCTTTTGTGGGTAGTGTAAAACATTAACATCCATATCTATCCTTAGGGGATAGTTTGCAATGTACAGACCTAAGGCTTGCTTTTGATTCTTTGAACCAATGTTTAACCTTGCGCTCTGAGTGTGATTAGCATATGGCACCAATGCGGTTACTAAGCTAAGCATAGTGATGGGGTCTATCTCTAAATGTGTGTGTTCGGGTGTTAATTCCTCCTTTGAAAATGCGATTAGAGCGTTCTCTTCCTCCGCTGCGTCTAAATACTCAATGATTCCCTGTTTTATCAGATCGGACCATGTGAGCTCGTTGTTTTCAATCATCTCTATGTGCTTTTGTGTTAGTAGAGGTTTTCCATCTTTTACAACTATGAGGGGTCTTCTTAATCTTCCCCTTGAAGATTCCATATGAATTTCATTTATTCTCTCATCATAGAAGACATTAAGCTCGGAGGGAAGCTCAGCTTTCCTTCTTTCTTCTTTTATTTTTTCTATGAACTCTTTTGGATTATCAACTTGACCTATAAATTTCCCATTTAAAAATACATCCGCACTCATGATCTCACCTATTGACTTTCTAAGTCCTCAATCGTTTTCAGACCGAAGGACTTAATATGTTTTATTATTGATTTTTCGTCGGCGTCTTTTGTCGTTGCCTTTGCAAGCAGAGCCAAATTTTTCTTTAAACCAATAGATGACCCCTCAGGAGTTTCTATTGGTCCTAACCTTCCAAGATGTGTTGGGTGAAGCTCTCTTGCCTCTAGGTTTTCTTGAGCAGAACTCAACAAGCTCACTACTCTCTGTAAGTGTGAGTTTGTCTCTATAAAATTCCACCTTTGGATTCTTTGAGCAACTCCCTTTCTTGCTCCGACCCAGTTTCCTGTTGCCATCGCGCTGTAAGTTCTCTGTGTGAGGAGTTTATCTCTTACAATTACATTTAGTGAAGGTATCTTCCCCCTCTTAACGCTTCTTTCAAAGTTGTAAAGCATATCATTTATCAAAATTCTCATATTTACTCTGAACAGCTCATTTAGAAGATCGCCGCTGAGTTTTATTCTTTTATTTATATAATGGTCTTTATCATCTGCAGGAATTCTGCCTTGGGTTACTAATATGTACTTCTTAAGCATCTTGCAAAGATTGTAGGCCTTTTTTCTCATATCTGCCTCATCTGAGCCAATGTGTGGGAGGAAGTATTTGTTTAGGATATCCTTCATATTGTTAATTCTTATTTCTCTTGTTTGTGTAATACCTATCTTCTTTGCTATGAAATCAAGAGCATCCTCTTGAGTTTTTATATCTGCAAACTCGTAGAGATTAACTATCATCTCATCAAATTGCTCTTCAGAACTCACAAACTTCATTATGTCCTGATCTTTTGTTAGTCCAAGGGCTTTAAGCACTATTATTAATGGAATCCTGTGAACTCTTGTAAATGTTAAGTAGAATATTCCATCTTTAAATTTTTCAATTGTGTGCGGTATTTTAAAAGAACCATTTTCAGAGAATATCTTTCCAACATATTTGCTGGGGCCGGTTGCTGCTTTGGTAACCATAAAAACATTTGATGCAAGGTCTTCAATCTTAACTATCACTTTTTCGCTTCCGTTGATTATGAAATAACCGCCGGGATCATCAGGGTCTTCTCCGTTCTTTATAAGCTCCTCTCGGCTCATATCCTTTAAGTAGCAGTTGTTTGATTTGAGCATTATTGGTAAGTTTCCTATTTGTGCGTTGATACTCTCCTTTTGAACGCCATCAATATGTGCACTTACCTTTAAATATATGGGAGCAGCATAGGTTAATTTTCTTATTCTTGCTTCTATTGGTAAAATTTTTCTAACACTGCCATCTGCCTCTGTAATCTGCGGTTTATCAACAGTGATCTTGTCAAGCTTTATCACAAAACTGTTGATGTTGTGCGGTATGATTGTAGGCTCTACTTCTCGATATTCCTTTATTATTTCATTAAACCCCCCCTCAACAAAATTGTTGAAGGATTCGATGTCTTCTTCAATTATTGAATGCTGTTCAAAATACTTTTTGAGTAAAACTTTTGAGTCCTTATTCACTTGAAACCACCACCCTATAGTAGATTGATTCGCCTGCAGTTGGGCTATTCCTTTTAATCATAATGATATCCCCCTCCTTCGCATTTAAACCCTGAATCGCTGGGTCTGTTTTTAGAATTTGCGGAAGCTCCTTAATTGTTATGTTGAATTTCTCAAGAAGTGCTTTCTTTTCTTTTTCAGATAATTTTTTGTGTTCAGGAACAAGGACATGTTTAATGGGCTTTTTCATTTTCTCCCCCTTATAAAAATTTTTTACGGGCCGGACGAGATTTGAACTCGCGACCACCGGATTAAAAGTCCGACGCTCTGTTGCCCATCATTTCTTTACGAAATGACTCCAGGCTGAGCTACCGGCCCGCATGATATTGAACGCCCCAGTCGGGACTTCCGCATTTAAGTGTCGAACCCGAGTCGGAGCCTCGACAGGGCTCCATGATAACCACTACACCACTGGGGCGTCTGACTTGCAACCCTAACTCTCTCCTGCATTTTTTAGTCAATTAAGAGAAAGATTGGGCTGCCATCAAAATTGGGCAACATAACCTATTTATAAATGTTTTGTTTATTCTCACTTTGGAGAATCGCAACCCTCTTGTAAGCAATAGTTTATCTCATCAATAATTTTTTCTTCAAGAGGTGAGCCCTCCGCGTAACCCACTATTGGCGAAAAGTTTCCTATTATTGTAACAGGAACACCAACATAGCTTTGGCCGTACTTTGCCAATTCTTCCTTCAGTAAGTCCCTGTTGCTTGAGTTATAATACACCTCATATGATTTAATAGTTATATGTGAGCTGTTTTGTATTAACCTGCTGAGGAGAATCTGCTCAGCTGCACAGTGTGGGCATCCCTGCCCGTGAAACCAGAGAATAGTTACATTATGCGTCGCATTGATACTCTTATTTATGCCAGTGCTTTTACCTGACTTGGAGCACCCGGACAGCACGAGTATAAGCGTAACTGATACAACTGCGAAGAGTAAAGTTGAAATTTTCTTTTCCATCCCTTTAACTCTTTCCCACGGCTTTTTATAATTTTTGCTTTTTGTTCAACAAAAAAGTTTATAAAAGAATTGTTAATCCTTATCTCATCCCCGCCTAGCTCAATGGTGGAGCGTCCGGCTGTAGATTCCCATGGACAGTCACTTTGTGATAGGATGATAATGGGATAGTCGGAGTAGTCACCGGAAGGTTCCCGGTTCGACCCCGGGGGCGGGGATTTCATTTTCGAGGAATTCTTCAAAAGTTTTTAATAGAATTAAAGCATACCTTAAATTACATGTCATATGAAGAAGTAACCAAAGGACTAACTAAGGAAGAGTTTCTTAAAAAGATAAGAGCAGTAGATTCAAGAGTAGATTTAAAAGCTGTTTCTGAGGCGTATGACCTTGCTAAGGAATGGCATCAGGGTCAGAAAAGGTCTTCAGGAGATGAATACTTTGTGCATTTAACAGAAGTTGCTTACATAGTTGCGACAATGAATAGTGATACAGCAACTGTTGTATCCGCACTGCTTCATGATATACTTGAAGATACTAAGATAAAGCCAGAGGTTATAAAAGCAAAATTTGGTGAGGAAGTGCTAAACATAGTAGAGGCTGTTACAAAGATACAAAACATTAACTTTGAGAAGGATGAGAGAGTTGCGGAGAACATCCGAAAAGTGATATTAGCAACTTCAAAGGACTTCAGAGTCATTATTGTTAAACTTGCAGACAGATTGCACAATATGAGAACTTTAAGGTTCCTGCCAAGGCAAGACCAAATAAGAATAGCAAAAGAAACTCTTGAGATTTATGTTCCGATAGCTTACAAGCTTGGAATGTCACGGATAAAATCTGAAATGGAGGACTTATGCTTAAAATATTTGAATCCTGAAATATATGAGGATTTAAAGAAGAAGGTTGGTTTGAAAAAAGAAGAGAGAGACGCCTTTGTCAAGCAGGTTGTTAAAGAATTCACACAGCTACTTAAAGCCGCTAAATTTGATGTTATTGTCACTGGAAGAGCAAAGTCATTCTATAGCTTGTATAGAAAGATGATAAGAAAAAACAAAACCTTAGAGGAGATATATGATTTAACAGCTGTAAGAATTATAACAAAAAATGTTGAGGACTGCTACAAAATATTAGGATTCATACATTCAAAGTACATGCCTCTTCCAGGGAGATTTAAAGATTACATAGCCATGCCAAAGCCGAACGGCTACCAATCACTGCACACAGTGATCCTTTATCATGGAAAGCCTGTGGAAGTTCAAATAAGAACACTCAAAATGCATTATGAGTCAGAGGATGGCATAGCTGCACATTGGCGGTACAAAGGAACTGAAAGAGATAAGCAATTTGATAGGAGGATAAACTGGTTGAAAAGAATACTTAAGTGGCTGAATGACTCGCAAAATGCAAAGGAATTCGTTGACAATCTGAAAGTTGACCTGTTTGAACACGAGATAGTTGTGCTAACACCAAAAGGAGACCCCATCATACTTAAAGAGGGCTCCACCCCAATTGACTTTGCATATGCGGTACATACAGATTTAGGCAATCATTGTGACAAGGCAAAGGTGAATGGCAAGCTTGTCAGTTTGGACTACAAACTTGAGAGCGGAGATGTTGTTGAAATCATAACACGAAGAAATGCCAAACCCTCAAGGTCTTGGCTTCGCTTTGTGAAAACGAGAAGTGCTGCTGCAAAGATAAGAAAAGCCCTTAACATAAAGAGGGAAGACAATGCAAGAATAGAAAATAAAGGCATGACTGATGATAAAATCATTGACCTTATTGAATTAAAAGGTTTTAAAAGGTCTAAGGTTAGATTAGCAAAGTGTTGCTCCCCACATTACGGAGATGAGATAATAGGTGTTAAAACAAAGGATGGAACCTTAGTAATCCACAGAAAAAGCTGTCCAAACCAATACATCGTTCCAAAAGAGCAGAGATTCTTACTGAATTGGAAACCTGTTAAGAAACGCAAGAAATTTATTTTTGAAATAAGCTTTGTGGACAGGGTTGGGTTGCTCGTAGATGTGCTCAACACAATTTCCAGAAGGAGTATAAGCATAGAATCTGTGAAGAGCAGGTCATCAGGGCCAACTTCTCTCTTAGATGTGGAAGTGTCGCTTTCAAACAAAAAAACGGTTAAAGAAGTTGCAACTGAGATAAGACAAATAAATAATGTTCTCAATGTAGAAGTTAAAGAGAAGAGTGTCATATAATCCTCATTTACTAACTCAGCGAAACATTTAAATAGAGTTGAGCAAACCCTCTGCTTTATGGGGAGAATAAAAACAACATTAATTAAGAGAGTATCAGTTGAAATATTCAATGAGAACAAAGATAAGATATCCGAGAATTATGAGGACAATAAGAAGTTCCTCAATGAGTTGATAGATATCCGATCCAAGAAGCTGAGAAACGCTATAGCAGGTTATCTTACTAGGTTAAAGAAAGAAAAAGAAATAGTATAAGGAGGGATAAAAATGTCGTCAGACAACTCTATTTTTGTAGGCAACAAAGCATTTATGAACTATGTGACTGCAGTAGTGATGCAGTTTACAACCAAAGACGCAGAAGAAGTCGTTATAAAAGCAAGGGGAAAATTTATCAGCAGAGCAGTTGACATTGCAGAGGTTGCATCTAAGAGATTTTTAGATGGAAAAGTTGAAGTGAGCAACATAAAGATTGACTCAGAGGAGTTTGAGAACAAGGAAGGAAAACAGGTTAGAGTTTCTACAATTGAAATAACCTTAAAGAAGAAAGAGTGAACATATTTTTAAATTTCTTTTTCTAAAATTTTTTACGAGCCCGCAGGGATTTGAACCCTGATCATCCGGTCCGAAGCCGGACGCACTATCCAGGTTATGCTACGGGCCCAAACACAGAGATATGAACTCATATTAAAAACTTTGCTGATTTAGAGAAATATTTATATTAGCAAAACAACAACACTCCCTATGGAAAACGAATCTTTGTTCTGGGCTGACAGCTTAGCAGATAAAATCATTAACAGGAAAAAGTACCATTACTTGAATAAAGAAATCAAGAAGCCGGAAACATTTGTTGTAAAAACCTCCGCATCCCTCTCAGGAGTTCTACACATAGGAAGGTTAAGTGATAGCATAAGAGGTGACTCTGTGTATCGAGCTTTGAAAGATAAAGGTGTTAAGGCAAAGCTGATATGGGTTGCAGAGGACATGGACCCATTAAGGAAGATTCCAAAGGGAGTTCCTAAAGAGTTTGAGCAGTACATAGGCATGCCTGTAACAAAGGTTCCCGACCCTTTTGGGTGTCATGACAGCTACGCGGAACACTTTAAAGATGAATATATGAAAGATATTAAAAAATTCTTACATGATGATGTGGAGATATACTCCATGAGTGAGGAGTACAAAAAAGGAACCTTCAAACCATTCATACAAAAAGCAGTTGAGAAAGCAGATGAAATAAGGGAAATACTTAACAAGTACAGAGACAACAAACTCCCTGAAGGTTGGAGTCCTTGGAAACCAATCTGCAAGAAGTGTGGGAAGATAGAAACAACAAAGGTTTTAGAAGTTAAAAATGGGAAGGTGCATTATGTATGTGAAGATTACCACTTTAAATCTTCCACAGCTAAGGGTTGTGGGTATGAGGGCTGGGCTGACCCTCTTGAAGATGAAGGCAAACTCATGTGGAAAACTGAGTGGGCTGCTCAATGGGCTCTCTGGGGCGTTGTGAGTGAAGGAGCAGGTAAGGAGTATGCAGTGCCGAACTCTGCATTTTGGATAAACGCGGAAATAGCTGAGAAAATATTTGACTACCCAATGCCTGAACCAATATTCTATGAACATCTTTTGATTGATGGTGTGAAAATGTCGGCATCTTTAGGTAATGTTGTATATCCGAGAGATTGGCTTGAAGTTGCTCCCGCCGACCTGTTAAGATTCTTCTACAACAAGCGTCTTATGAAAACAAGAAGCTTCTCATGGAAAGACCTCCCCCTCCTTTATGATGAGTATGACAAAGCAGCGCGCATATACTTTGGCGAGTTAAAGTTGGATAATGAAAAAGAAGAACAACACTGGAAGAGATTGTTTGAGATATCAGCAATAAAAGCGGAGCCAGCTCTTAAAATGAACTTCTCATATGCTGTTATTCTTTCGCAGATAACTGACAGTGAGGAGAAAATATTTGAAATACTCAAAAAAACAGGGCACTTTCAAGACGGCTTTGAGAACAGAATCTTAAAGAGAATAAGCTATGCAAAGAAGTGGGTTACAAAGTATGCACCTGAAAGGTATAAGTTCCAAATACAGGAGAGTCCAAGCGTAAAACTCAGCGACAATGAAAAGCAGATCGTTGAACAGGTTTTGCGAGCCCTCAACAAGGCCTTGAAAGAAAACATGAGCGACAAAGAACTACACCAAGAGTTCTACAGAATATGCCAAGAGAACAATGTAAAAGTCAAGGATTTCTTTAAGCTCATGTACAAAATCCTGCTGAACAAAGACCACGGACCAAAGTTGGCATCGTTCCTAATCATGCTTGGAGATAAAGCAAAAGAAGTGCTGAGCAGGGCTTTGGAGAGTTGATTTGATTTTTAAGTTAAAAAATTATTTAAATAAATTTGCATTATTTTGAAAGTGTATGGTGAATAAAGACTTAGTTAAGTGGATAACAAGAGGAGAAGCGAAGGGTTATACGAAGGAAGAGTTGAAGAAGTATCTTCTAAAAAATGGCTATGATGAAAAAGAGGTTGAAGAAGCAATTGAGCGTGCTCCATCTTCAAAAATAACCTTCTCATTGTTCAGATATATAAAGAGCATATCCCTCCCTGTTTTCATAGCTTTTATCTTAAGTTTTTTCTTCTTAGCTTACGCATTTAACAGGATGACAGAAGGAGTTGTCTTTCTCTCTGTTTTGATTGGGTTATCATTAATTATAGAGTATTTACATAACAAAGGAGAAAGAGCACTTGCGGAAGGGATAACTATTGCTACTTTGGTAATTTTGTATATTATCCTCTCCTTTTATGAAAGATTGCGTTTCAGCAACTACCAATTTTTGTATGTGTGCCTTGTTTTTGTTTTTATTGTTCTTCACGCGCTCATCTATTTTTTTAGATTAGAAAAGAAACATTCTTTAATATCTCTTTTTTTGAACTTTTTTATTAGCTTTACATTTGCCTTTACACTTACTTTTTTAGGATACCTATTTTATGCATATGTTCTTTCTGTTGCAATTAGGAATATTTCCCTTTTGAACTTGATACTTGTACTCACTTTCCTATTTGCTTTGTTTGTTGTATCTTACATCTGGATCTCATCTAAGTTACTTAAATTAACCAAAGAGTCAGACATTCCAGATAAGAGAACTTTAAACAAAGTTATTTTTAAATACACTCTTATTTTTTCTATCATTTTCCTAGTTGGAGCTTTCGCATATGTTTCCATACTTGGCATGCGCTTTGAAAACCAAGCTTTTTCTTCCTTAATCATACTTAACAAAGGAGTTTCTAATCAAATCCAGAAAGTTTTTATTCATAGTAACAAGGTTAAGCTTCAGGCAAGAGGGTTTAATAACTTTACTTATATGAGTAAAATCATTTTAAACAATGGGAGAGTAGCATATCTTCCTTTCTCTCATGAAATGCAAAATGTCAGTTTTGTTCTTTTTAACTGTGATGAAAATTTTAACTGCCAAAAGAAAAGGTTTAATTTTAGTCAAAGATTAGAAAATCAAGTCCCATTAAATGATGATTGTTTTATCTTACTTGCTAACAACAAAACAGGAAAATATCTCTTTTTGTTGCCATGTCGCTCTAGTGAGGAAATCATTAGCAATGGTTTAGGATACTTTGATGAAAATCTTTCCAAGAACTTCTCAATTTTGACAGAGATGAATAATCAATTGAAAACTGATTATGATAATGCTTTCACCAACGAAAGCATTCCTTATGAAATTTTCTCAAATAAGTTAAACTTTTTGTATTCAGATAAAACACTTAAGGCCTTCTTTAACAAGTTGATGCTTCACCGGAAATTTACAATCACCTTTGACAAATATGATTACTTAGAGCAAGTGACTTTCCGGGAATATAATAAAATACAAGAGAATGAACTCAACAACAAAACTTTTTATGATGGAACAAAAGATTTAGATGAGCATATTCAAAAACTCCAAACAGTTGTGGATGAATTCTATCAAAATATTTCAAATATAAACACAAAAGGTGATAAGAGAGAGTATTACTCATATACTTTAGCTCTGTTAAGAAATGACTCTTTATTTGATGAAGCAACGAGTAAAATAGTAAGGCATCTAAACCTCTACAAGACAATGCAGGAATATATTAAAGACTCTGAAGACCCAGGCAAAACTAATGAACAGGAAGAACTTGATGAAATCAGTAAAGAATATTCTGAATTAAACAACTCCAACAATAAGATTGATAAAGCCTTAAGATTAAAAATTCTTGAGGCAGAAATGTTAAAAGTTTTAGAGAGGAGTTGCACTGATTACAATAATAAGCTTAAAATCGTATCTCTCACTCAAGACCCCTATCTTTGTCAATACAGTTACTTTAATCGTTTAGATGAGCAGGAATGCATACTAAACTTATCAAAATATGATAAAGATATGTGCGAAAAGATTGACAATGATGAACTAAGAAAGAAATGTCTGAACAGTTAATTGTTACTCTCAGGATTTAACAAAAGCTTTTTAAAGCATCTTCTTATTCTTTTTTTTATGAAAAAGGAATTTGAAAACCCAATAACAGCGAGGACGATTATTGAAATTCTTGGCAAGCCGAAGGAGCATGTTTCCTCAACTCTTAAGCTCATAGTTAACGGCATAGAGAATAAAGAAAATATCATTGTAGTTAAGAAAGAACTCTTTGAACCTGAGGAGAATGAAGGTATGTACACAGCATTTACAGAGCTTGAACTTCAGTTTAAAGGTTTAGATGACATCGTCGCGTTCTGCTTTGAGAACCTACCAACATCTATAGAAATACTTGAGCCGGCAAGCATAACAACTGAAGCGAGGTTTCTAACAGAGTTCTTCACAGGCCTGCTGGCAAAACTTCACAGATTAGACACAGAACTTAAAGTTGAACAGCAGAAGAATAGGATACTAAACCAGAATATTGAGCGAGCGGTGAGAAACCTTGTTATCATAACTTTAAGCTATGCGAAGAATAAAACCATGACATCTGATGAACTGTCAAGGTCAACAGGTATTAATGTTCAACAGTTGAAGCCCCTACTGGAAAAGTGGTCGCAACAGGGATTTATACTGAAGAAGGAAGGAGATAAATACTCTGCAAAATAATTCTGGTGTAAATATGAGAGTTGCGAAGAAAGAGCTGTCGCCAGAAGAAGCCGCTAAGCAAGTTGAGGCGGTTCTCTTCTCATCAGGAAGATGGATGAGCAAGCAAGAGATTTCGAGAGTGTGCCGACTAAAAGAAAAGTCAGTAGATGAGGCGTTAGCATTTCTCTTAAAAAAATATGAGAATTCAGACACTGCCCTTGAGCTTGCTCATAAAAAGAACGATGAATGGAAGCTGACAGTCAGGCAGAAATACTCTGAAAGTGTTAGAAAGGTAGTGCCGCAAACAGAACTTAACCGCTCAGTTATAGAGACCTTAGCTGTAATTGCTTGGAAAGCACCTGTTCTTCAGTCAGAAGTTATAAAGATAAGGACAAACAAGGCATACGACGACATAAAAAAGTTAGAGGAGGAGGGCTTTATAACCAAAGAGAAGAATGGCAGAACTTACCTCATAAGGCTCTCCAAGAAGTTTTACTCATACTTTGAGATTGAGAGCAAGGAAGGACTTAATCAAATCATAGATAATATTAAGGAGAAACAGGAGAAGAAGAATCAAGTGCAAGTGGTAGATGAAGAGCAAAATAAACAGCAAACTATAAAAGCATTCAGTCCAGAAGAAAATTCTGAAAAAACAAACACAAATAAGGAATCGTGAGGAAAATGGAACAGACAAAAGGGAAAGACAAAGAAAACAGACTTGTAATAAGAGGAATTTCAGAAGAGATGAAATCAAGCTATCTAGATTATTCTATGAGTGTTATTGCAGGCAGAGCCCTACCCGACATAAAAGATGGATTAAAACCTGTGCATAGAAGAATCCTCTTCGCAATGCACCAAATGGGACTCTTCCACAACAAAGCTACAAAGAAATCTGCAAGAGTTGTTGGAGAGGTCTTAGGTAAGTATCATCCTCACGGAGACAGCGCTGTGTATGATGCGTTGGTCAGAATGGCTCAGCCCTTCTCAATGAGATACCCTCTAATTGAAGGGCAGGGAAACTTCGGAAGCATCGACGGCGATAAAGCTGCTGCTATGAGATACACAGAAGTGAAGCTTTCAAAAATCGCTGAAGAAATGCTTAAAGATATTGAGAAAGGAACTGTGGATTTTACAAGAAACTTTGACAATTCACTCGATGAACCTCTATTTCTGCCATCACGAATTCCGAACCTCCTCTTAAATGGAAGCTCAGGAATAGCAGTTGGAATGGCAACTAATATTCCCCCACACAACATTAATGAGGTTGCAGATGCAGTTATAAACCTGATTGAGAATCCTGAGATGAGCTCAACAGAGCTGATGAAATTCATAAAGGGGCCTGATTTTCCAACAGGTGCTCTTATCTACGGGAAGCAGGGCATAATAAGAGCCTACAAAACAGGTTACGGCAAGATACTTGTCAGAGCTAAGACAAGAATAGAAGAGAAAAACAAGAAGAGCCGAATTATTGTTGAGGAGATTCCATATGCAGTGAACAAGTCAGAGATGCTTGAAGAGATTGTTAAGCTAATCAAAGACAAGAAAATAGAAGGCATATCAAACATAAAAGATGAGAGCGATAAACACGGAATCAGAGTTGTAATTATGATAAAACAAGGATTTAATCCTGAAATTGTCCTGAATCAGCTCTTTAAGCACAGCCGACTGCAGACAACATTTGGAATAATCATGCTTACACTTGTTGATGGGAAGCCGAAAGTTGTAAATTTGAAGCAGATGCTTACCAAGTTCATTGAACACAGACAGAAGGTTATCCGACGAGCCCTTAACTTTGACCTAAAAAAGTCAAAGGCAAGGCAAGAAATTATAAATGGACTGCTCATAGCAATAAACAATATTGATGCCGTGATAAAACTCATAAAGCAAGCTAAAAATGTTGAAGAGGCGAGAAAAGGCCTCATAGAAAGCTATAACATAACTGAGAACCAAGCCAACGCGATTCTTGACATGAAACTTCAGAAGCTCAGCTCACTTGAAAGAGAGAAACTAAATACTGAACTGGAAGAACTCAACAAAAAAATAAAAGAGATAACAGAAAAGCTCAGTGATGAGAAAAAGATTCTACAGATAATTAAAGAAGACATGCTTGATATAAAGAACAAGTACGGCGATGAGAGGCGGACTGAAATAATTGAAAGTGAAGATGCAGACATAGACATAGAAGATTTAATTGAAGATGATAAAGTAGTAGTTGTTCTCACAAATAAGGGTTATATAAAGAGAACTTCTCTAGAAGATTATAGAACCCAAGGAAGAGGGGGCAAAGGAGTCAAAGCTGTTACGACCAAAGAAGAGGACTTCGTTAAAAAGGTAATAGCTACAACAAATCTTTCAACATTGTTGTTCTTTACGAACAAGGGCAAGGTTTACTACTTAAAAGCGTATAGAATCCCAGAATATGACAGGACTTCAAGAGGCAAGCCCATCATAAACTTCTTAGAGCTTGAAGACAATGAGAAAGTTGCCAGCATTATAGACACAAAGAACATAAGTAAGGACTCTGAAAAGGTTTTGATATTCTCAACTAAAAATGGAATTGTCAAGCGAACAAAACTATCCGAATTCGCAACTCTAAGAAATGGGGTTAGAGCTATAAACATGGATGAAGATGATTCCCTCATAAATGTGGAGATAAGCGACGGCTCAAAAGAACTTATGCTAATTACAAAACAGGGCATGGCAGCTAGATTCAAAGAGACAAATGTGAGAACAATGGGAAGAACTGCCCGAGGAGTAAGAGGAATAAGATTAAATAAGGATGATGAAGTGGTCTCTGCTGTTACTGTAAGAGAAGATGACACACTACTAACTGTGACAAAGAAAGGGTATGGTAAAAGAACAAAAGTGCAGGATTACAGATTAATAAACCGTGGGGGCAAGGGAGTAATTAACATTAAAATCAGCGATAAGAATGGGTTAGTTGTTGGAGCGTCTCCTGTCCAAGACAATGACGAACTCTTAATAATAACTAAAAATGGACTTATGATTAGAACACCTGCAAGCTCTGTCTCTGTTATAGGAAGAAATACTCAGGGAGTTAGGTTAATAAAACTCTACGACGATGAAGTTGTTGATTTTGAAATCGTAAGAAAAGAGAATTAATCCTTCTTTTTCTTGGGTTTTCTCTTAACACTCTTTTTGGAGCGGTTGGCTTCTCTAATCTTAAGTATTGAGTAATTAACAGGGTTTCTAATCTTAGAGCACAAAGCATCAGGTGTGCATACTCCTATATCCTTATAATATGCGTGGTTGGAGCAGTTCGGCGGAAGAACCTTCTTAAAATGATTCTTTCTGTAATTAATCTGTTGAATGATGTAATTTTCTCTCAACGGCTCCTTATTCTTCTTGTTCCAAGACAGCAAAAGCTCTTCAATAGCGTCTAAACTCCAGCCCAAACTTGTCAAATAATTTATGATAATGAAAACCGAACGCTTTCTACCATCATCAACGCCTGAAAGAATATTCTTAATGCACGGAGCAAAGTACTCCCTGCTTAAAGGAGAACTCACACTTTCAAAGCTTCTCTGCTTGACTGGTTTCACTTCCTCCTCAGATTTTGGCGTGAAGTCAAAAGCTCCAACGATTAGAGCAGAGGCCTCGCCTGGCTCAACATGTTTCCTGTTGAGAAACTCAAACTTCTTATCAACAATGACTCTGCTCGGCTCCGCCTCTGATTTTGAGAATTCCATGACTCTCTTTGGATCAATTGGAATAGAAGCCAATCCTGATTTTTCATGCAGAGAATAGGGCATTCTGAACATATGCCTTGAAGCTATTAGGATTGTGTCAATCTCCAAAAACGCATCAACATTGAGCATGGGTTTCTTTCCTAAGGATTTGTCATCAATGTAATAGATTAGTTCCTCTCTTGGCTTGCCAACTTTCTTAACAATGAGGTCAAAATTTTTGTTTTCTAAGGACATAATTGCACTTGAAAGCTTTGGTTTGAGGAGGTATTTTATGTATGATGCGATTCTCCTTGGAGCTTCTGGAAACAGGTTTTTAGTTGGAACGCCTTGAATCATACTTGGAAATGCCTCAAATGGAACGCCAATGTGAAAACCCTTATTGCCTGAGAACTTAACCGAAAAGGATCTTATGCCATATGCTTTTAAGATATCCAATATCAATTTGGCAGCCAGCTTTGAATAATCAAAAAAATGGCAGTCAATATCGAAGACAAGGTCCCAACCAATTCTCAGATCATCCATCTCCTCCTTGGACAAAGAAGGACTTAACATTAAAGGATTGCTCCAACGCTCCTCAGACGCATGAAAGCTTGTTGCCCTATGCTGAGCTAAGCTTAAAATGTCATCTTTATATGTTAAGATGTCCGGACGCTTGCCGAAGCCCTTATCACCATACCTAACACCGATCTCTCTGTGCTTGGCAAAGGATAAAAGAGCATCCTCTATGTCATCCCTTTTGTAATACTTTAATGTCTGTGAAATTGTAAGCACATTCATAGTTAGAAATAGGTCTCAAAGTTTAAAAAGCTTGCTTATTTAGGATTATTGAAAAATGCAGAAATATAAAATAGCAAAATATTTAAATTTTTAACAGATATTTCTTTGTTATGAAAAGATCAAAAAATTCTTATATTTACGCTTATGATCCTATCCTTGGTAGAAGAGTTGTTTATATAGTTATTAATGGAAAAGCTATTTCTCTCCTTACAGGGCACAAATTTAATTATTCATCGCATAAAAAATGACTAAGGTTTATTATAATCCTGAACAATTTGATGAAGAAAAAATTAGAGCAAATATTCTTAAAGAGCTTAAAAGTGGAGAACTTCTTACATCCTTTCTACTTGCACATAGCTTAATAGAATCTTACCTTTTGGAGATATTTATCTATTCAAGTATGACCTACCCAAAGTTTAGAAAACTAAATAAGAAAGTTTTCTCTAATTTAGAGAGAATAGGATTTAGTAATTTAATTCACATTAATCTTATTTTAGGGAATGTCCCTTTTACACTTTACAAAGAAATTGTAGATTTCAACAGGAAAAGAAACATATTTGTGCATGAGCTAATCAGTTTAGACCTAAATGATAGGAGAACACAGGATAAAATTAAGAAATCAGTTAAGAGAGGCCTTGAAATCTGTCAGAATTTATCAGTAAAATATAAGAAAATACTTGATACAACCGGATCCTCTTTTAGCAACAGATAATTATTATTTTAAAGTAACAAAAGTGGAAAGCTTTATATATTTCTTATCATTCTTCTGCAGTATGGAACTTGAAAGAATAATAAGTCAAACATTCTCCAGTCAGAACTTGCCAGATATTAATAAAGAGTTCTGGTCAGCTAATAAACAATTAGTCAACATGCTTAATTTTGTGGTGGACAAAACCTCCCATATATATGATGGGGATTATAAGAAAAATGTGCATGATATAAAACTTGCTTTAGAACTTGCCGTAAAGTATGCTAACAAGAAAGGAATAAACGATATATTTGTTTCAAACGACAAGTGTAAAATTGTGAATCAACGAGGTTTTCTTCAATGGGTTGAATATTTGGTTGAAGGCAGGGTAAATACTATTGAAGCAAAAGAATTGTATCACGAACTAAAAGAATCTGCAGACAGCTTGAGGGATTACAATTCAGCAGACCTGTTGAGGACTTTAGCATCCAATGTGTACAAAGCCAGATATGTTTTACCAAAGAGCAAACATAAACTTTAAATACTTCCCATCATTAATTTACCTTATTGAGAGGTGATAAGATGATATTTACTCTTGTAGATTTACTCTACTTATCTGTTGCACTTTTGCTTCTAATGGTTGTAAACATACTCTTTATGAGGGAAGAGAGCGTTTTTTTAAAACTTAAAGAGCATTCGTACCTGCCTGCGTTTGACTTTTCTATAATCCTCATAGTTGACCTGTTCATACTTCAAATATTACCTTTGAAGGTTCTAAAACTTGTTTGGATTGCATTATCTGTCTTAGGATTGTACTATGCAACAATGAAGCTTTACAAATTGAATTGGAAGAAAGCCGCAAGCTTCTACGGGATTTGGCTAACCTTCTTCGTACTCTTAGCTTTCTTCTTAACAAAGATGGCAAACGCTTAATCAAAAAATTCTATTTTTTCATTTGTTAAAATTCCCTTTCTCAATTTTACAGGCCTCCAATAATCAATAACTAATTCAGCGTTCAGCCAAGACGCAAGCTCCCTTGGATTTCCAATTGTTGCAGATAAACCAATAATCTGAACCTTTTTAAGAATGTGATTCAGCACAGTTATCAATACCTCCAAAGTTGGACCTCTCGAAACATCATTTAACAGGTGAAT
>JAMOQB010000065.1 GCA_027064225.1 Candidatus Woesearchaeota archaeon
TTATGTTCCACTTTTCTTTCGCTTTCAAAATCATATGCGGACTCGGCTTTCTACAGTTATTCGGCTTGGTTGCTAAATCAGTGCAGTAGAATATGTCATCTATTTCAGGAAGCTTCTCAAGCATATATTCATGAACTCTTTTTAGATCTTCTTCTGTCATTAAATGTTTTCCGACCCCCTGCTGATTTGTAATAACAATAATTAAGTACGCCTTCTTTTTGAATGCTTTCAATGCAGTTTCAACGCCGGGCAATATTCTAAATTCACTTACTTTTTTCACATAATCCCCAATTAATCTTTCATTTATGACTCCATCCCTGTCCAGAAATACTGCTCTATTCATCTTTATTAAATAATTCATCCAAGGTGACCGTTGCAGTTCCTACCTTCCCCACAACAATTGAACTTGCCCTCGTTGCTAATTCAACCGCATCCAAAAGTGAATAATCATGGTTAAGAGCGTAAGCGATGGTTGCAAGAAAAGTGTCTCCAGCACCAGAAACATCATACACTTCTCTTTTTTCAGCAGGGATATGATAAATATTCCCATTAAGTGTAGAGAGAGTTGATCCTCTTGAACCTCTTGTTATTAAAACATTTGAATGGTATTTACTCATCAATTCTTTAACTGCTTCTTCAAGTTTTGAATCCTCATTTTTTAGTTTTTCGCCTAAGATATTTGATGCTTCGTTCAGATTTGGTTTTAGTAAATACACATCTTTGTAAAGGTCTACATTTTTAGGTTTTGGGTCAACTAAAATTTTCCCAGTATAACCGCGCTTCAAATTTTCCATAAGTTTCTGTGTTATTACTCCTTTGCCATAATCAGAAATAATTAAAATCTTCGGATTCAATTCTAAAATTTTATCAACTAACTTTTTGGAATATTCATAAGATAAAGGGGTTTTATCTTCATAGTCTGCTCTTAATACTTGTTGATTGTAGTCACGAGCAATGAATCTATGCTTTAAAGTTGTAGGTCTATTATCATTGACAAAAAAAGTTTTAATTCCTGATTTTTCACATAGAGAGATCACTTTTTTACCTAAATTGCTTCCATTATTATTTAAGCCGAGAAGATAGACATCCTCTTTCAAGGATATTAAATTATTTGCCACATTAGCTGCTCCTCCCAAAGCATATTTTTCTTCTAATACACTTATGACAGGCACAGGAGCTTCTGGACTTATCCTCTCAATCTTGCCAAAACTATATTTATCAAGCATAACATCTCCTAAAACACATATCATTTTCTACCTCCTTCGTTATTTGTATTTTTTCAAAACTCTCTCAATTATATTTGTTGTGGAGAATCCTTCAACTAATGGAAGTATTTTTACTTTTCCACCATACTCCTTAATTATTTTTGCTTCAGGTAAATCTTCTTCTTTGTAGTCCCCGCCTTTTACATGAATATCAGGTTTTATGATTTTTATTAGATTTATCGGAGTTTCTTCATCAAACGGAATCACAAAATCAACAGGTTTTAAATTGTTTAAAACATAAATTCTTGACTCCAAAGGAATGATAGGTCTTTTAGCTCCTTTTATTTTTTTTATAGATTCATCAGAGTTAATACCAACCATTAAAATATCTCCAAATTTTTTTGCACGGGCCAAATATTCTACATGACCTTTGTGAAGGATATCAAAGCACCCGTTTGTAAAAACGATTTTTAGATTTTGGGCTTTCAACTCATTTACTATTCCTTCTAATAACTTTCTATCAGTTGTTATCATTATTCTCACCACCAAACATGTTTTTTTCAACTTCTTTGCAAATGATATGATACACTAATAAGTGGCATTCTTGAATCCTTGCAGTGTTTCCTGATTCAACAATAATGGGCAGGTCTACAAGCTCTCTTAATTTACCTCCCTGCCTACCTAAGAGACCAATAGTGTAAATTCCTCTTTTTAACGCTTCTTTAACTGCATTTACAACATTCAAAGAATTCCCACTTGTAGATATTGCAATTAAGATATCTCCCTTGCTTCCTAACGCTTCCACCTGCTTAGCAAAAACCTGTTCGAATCCGTAATCATTAGAAAGAGAAGTAAGTGTTGAAGAATCTGTTGTTAATGCAATTGCAGGAAGCCCCTTTCTTTCAAGTTCAAATCGTCCTACTAGTTCAGAAGCAAAGTGCTGGGCATCTGCAGCACTCCCACCATTCCCACAAATAAGTAATTTATTTCCTCTTTTTAGAGCATTTGTAACAATATTTATTGCCTCTTCAACCTTTTTCTCATTATTTTCTATAAATTTCAATTTCACATGTATTGATTCCTCAAAATATTTTCTTATCATTAAGACCCCTCCAATTAAAATGGAGAATAATTACAAAAGTATAAAAAAGTTACTATTTTACTTACTCACATCAAATCTTAACACAGCTGCGACTCCTCCAAGGTTTTTCAGTTGCACGCCTTCGGATGTTTCTGTTGAGATTATGTGAACTTCTGTTGAAAAGTTTTGTGCTGTTGAGTCAAGCTCATTTATAAGGTTTTCATCAAGTGTCTCTGATAATAGCAATTTATCGACAATCCCTTGTTCTAAATACTGCTTGACTTCTTGAACGCCGTATGCTACCTTTCCCGGCTGTGTTGCTAATAAATTGAAAAATTCGTTCATAGCTCTCTTTTCCTCAATAATGTCCTCTTGTGCCAGCACATCTTCTGATTTCTCCAAGAGTTCTTGAAGGCCAAACTCGTTTGTGTATGTGATGTCCTTCAAAGCTATTATTTTGTTCTTTATATCTGTTGGTAAAAAATCTCCGTCAACAAATTCTTTTTTTGTGTTTCCTGGACCGCCGACAATTATGCCTCTGAGCTGTTTGCCTTCAAATTGTGATTTTACAGAATCAGCTACTTTTTTGTAAAAATCTTTTGCTGCTCCTTCTCTAACACGAGCGAATCTAGCTGCAGATTGCCCTCCTGCTTTAAACTTTCCAGGCACTGCGGATTTAAGTTTTAACAGTGGAATTATTCGTTTACCTTTTAATTCAGCTATTGTTGCTTCTTTCCTATCAATAACTAAAAGCCCATAGCTGACTTTCTCCTCAACCATTTCTTTCAGCGGGTCAAGAATGAACTGCTTGTCGCATCGGTACATGCCTATGTTTAAAGGAACTGGGGGTTCTATGCTCCAAACTTCAACATCAGACCTTCCCTCTACTGGTGATATGTTTCCAGAAAATACTGCCAATCCGTGTGGCGGTGTTTGTTTGTACAATCTTAAGTGTTGGACCATTCTCTCCAAAGCATCTATAACATTCTTTCTGGTGGTTGCTGATTTTATATTTGTTGCTGTGCCTTGCTCTTGCATTAACTGCTGTATCCTTTTGTTGATATCGTAACCTGCAGGGATATAAACAGATACAAGTTCTGTGTGCCTTGCCCTGTATTTAGACAGGTGCTCTATAAACTTTTTAAGCTTAAATCTCTGCTCTGAAGTAATCATACATCTGTGTTTTCCGAAGAATTATATAAATCTAATGGTAAAGATATATAATCTGATATATAAATTAAACAAGATGTTTTTTAAGCTGTAAAAAGTAAAAATTTCCAAAGGAAATGAAGGGGCCAAATTTAACAAAAGAGTCAAAAAATAGAGTAAAATTCAATTTTTATAGGTGAAAAAAGCAATATTCTATAAGAAATAAAGGAGGCAACCTGTTTATAAATAACATATCGTAAAAAATATATTTTTAAATAGAATAATTTATAAAGGAGCTCTGCCTTCCATTTATAAAGCTGTGAGGAGATGAAAATGAAAAAGGCAAAAACCAAAGAGAGTAAAAAGAAATCTAAAAATGAGAAAAACAGCAGAAACATAAAAATTGTTAATATAGTTGTTAGTAGTTCATTGCAGCATGAAATACCTCTTGAAAAGATGGCTGCAACACTTAGCAACACAGAATATAATCCTGAACAATTTCCAGGATTAGTGTTTAGGATAAAGGAACCAAAAGCGTCTGCCTTGATCTTCAGTTCAGGCAACATCGTCTGCACAGGTGCAAGAAACATGAAAAAGGTTAAGGAAGCCATACATGTGATTTTAAAGTCATTAGAAAAGATGAATATAAAGATAAAGATAGAACCAAAGATAACTATACAAAATATGGTTGCAAGCGGTAACATTGGTATGAATCTGAATCTAAATGTTCTTGCACTAAAACTGAGAAACACGGAGTATGAACCTGAACAATTTCCAGGTTTGGTTTATAAACTTCCTGGGGATACAAACGCGACATTCCTCTTGTTCAGCAATGGAAAAATTGTCTGCACAGGAACAAAATCAAGTGAAGATGCGTACAGAGCCACAGATATGCTTGTGGAGAATTTGAAAAAAGTTCTTAAGAAGTAGGAGTAAAACCTTGTTGTTGCATTATTTATTTTTTATTTAATTTTTTAGGTGGTGAGGGTGGAAGTTTCAGAACAAGTTAACAAATTCCAGGAATTCTTTGATAAGTATTATCAGGCAGAACTTTTGAAATCCATAAGCAACGGAAAAAATTTTTTAGTCGTTGATTTCAGAAAGATAACTGAATTTTCTCCTGAATTAGCTGAAGAGCTCATAGAAAATCCGGAAGAGGTTTTAAAGGCGGGAGAGCTCGCGATAAGAAGAACATTCTCAGATGAAGTTGTCAAATTTAACATAAGGCTGAACAACCTGCCAAATTCTCAAAAGATTATGATTAGAGATATAAGGAGTAAACTCATAGGAAAGCTCTTAGTTATAGAGGGACTTGTCAGACAAAAGTCAGATGTAAGGCCACAAATGGTAAGTGCAAGGTTTGAATGCCCTGCCTGCGGAAATGTAATATTAGTCCTACAAAACAGCAAGAATTTCAAAGAACCAACGCAGTGCCCCTCCTGTGGAAGGAAAGGAAAATTCAAACTTTTAAGCAAGGAATTGGTTGATGCACAGGGCATGATAATTGAAGAGATGCCGGAACAACTTAGGGGAGGAGAACAGCCGAAGCGTTTGAATGTTTTACTAAAAGAGGACCTTGTAAGCCCAATATCTGATAGGAAAACAAATCCTGGGAGCAAGGTAAAAGTCATTGGTTGGGTTAGAGAAGAACCGATAATCAATAGAAATGGTTCAAAATCCACAAGGTTCAATCTGATTATGGAATGTAATTACATAGAACCTATGGAGGAATCATTCTATGAATTGAAGATAACTCCTGAAGAAGAAGATGAGATAAAAGACCTTGCCAGTGACCCAAAAATTTATGATAAACTTGTGAGTTCAATAGCACCTTCTATTTATGGATACTCTGAAATAAAGGAAGCCCTTGTGTTGCAGCTCTTTGGAGGCGTTAGAAAGGAAAGGCCTGACAGAGTAGTAACCAGAGGAGATATTCATATTCTCCTTGTTGGAGACCCAGGTGCTGGAAAGAGTCAGCTTTTGAAAAGAATAGCAAGCGTGGCTCCAAAAGCAAGGTATGTATCTGGAAAGGGTGCTTCAGGAGCTGGACTTACTGCAAGTGTTGTAAGGGATGAGTTCCTCGGCGGTTGGAGCTTAGAAGCAGGAGCCCTTGTCTTAGCCAATGACGGAATGGTCTGTATAGATGAGCTTGACAAAATGAGTCAAGAGGACAGGTCTGCAATGCATGAAGCATTAGAGCAACAGAGCGTCTCGGTGGCTACAGCCAATATCCAAGCCA
>JAMOQB010000066.1 GCA_027064225.1 Candidatus Woesearchaeota archaeon
CTTTATCTTCGGAGGAGCTTTCCACGATTAGGAGAAAATTTTTATCTGTTATGGACAGAATTGTGAGTCGTTCTTTTGATGAGCGTATTGCCCTTTTCTACTCTGGGCCTCATGAAACATGGATGGATTCTCTGGATAGGTCTGGTTTTAGAGTGGAGATTCAGGCTCTCATGCTTCAAGCCCTTGACTTTGCTTTTTACTTATCCAAGGATGAGAAATACAAGGTTTTGTATAATAGGGTCTTGTCGTCTGTTCGTTCAAATCTTGTTGTTAATAACATTTTAATTGATGGTTTGACTTCTGATTTTTTTAGGGATTTGACTGTTCGGCCTAATATTTTTTTGGCGTATTATTTTTTCCCAAATCTTGTTGATGCTTCTGTTTGGAGGGTGACTTTTGATAGTGCTGTTAGACATTTGTGGCTTGATTGGGGCGGCTTTTCAACTGTTGATAACTCTATTGCTGTTCCTTTTGATACTGGAGAGCATCCGAAAAGTTATCACAATGGCGACTCTTGGTTTTTTGTTAATAATATAGCTGCTATGTCTTTGCTTTCTGTTTCAAAGGATTATCTTCCTTATGCTGAGAAAATTCTTCATGCAAGCATTTCGGATAATCTTTTCTCGGGTGCTGTTGGTTCATGCTCAGAAACATCTTCTAATAAGGTTAGGACATCTTCTGGCTCACTCATTCAGTCGTGGAGTAATGCATCTTTAATTCTTTTGATTGATAAGTTCAGGTCGTTTGAAATTTAAAATTCTAAACTCACTAATCTCTTCACAATTCTTTCATATTCCTTATCTAAGTTTTTAACTCTTTCTTCTTCAGCTATCTCTCTTGCTATCCTGTCTGCTCTTATCAATCCGTAGCCATACACATTTTTATAGGGATAGCTTGTGTTATTTATCAGCCTTTCAGATGTTTTCCTCAACAAATCTTCTAATCCTCTCTTTATTCTGTTTAATGCAACGGTTCCAGTTACATGAGGAGTTGCCATTGATGTGCCTGATAGAACTGCGTATTTGTTGTTTGGAAAGCTGGAGATTATACTTACACCTGGTGCTGAGATTGTGTTTGTGTCTGCTATGTTGCTAAAATCTGCATGTTCTAAATTCTCATCAACTGCTCCTACTGATATAACTCCTTTGAACGCTGCTGGATACTCATGTCCAAAGTATTCGTTGCCTGCCGCAGCTATAATTTTAAGACCTCTACTTATAGCTATCTCACATATTTCTTTAAAGCTGTCTGAAGCTTCTGGAGACCCTAAGCTTAGGTTTACAGCGTCTATTCTTATTCCTTGGTCATTTTCTAATGCCCATTCTATTGCTCGCATCACATCTGCTTCTGAACCGCTTCCATCTTCATTGAGAACTCTTAACGCGTATATCTTTGCTTTTGGTGCAATTCCAACATTAACACCTGCTATTGTCCCTGCCACATGTGTGCCGTGGCCGTTCCTGTCCATGGGGTTGTTGTTCTCTTCTATAAAGTTGTATCCTTTTACTCTTCCAAATGAATTCTCAAGTTCTTTGTGAGTATAATCAACTCCTGTATCTATGATGCCTATGTTGTATCCCGCTCCCAAGTCACTCATTATGTCTTGAGCTGTTTGTCTTTTTATAGCATTCATTCCCCAAAGGTCAAACTTATCAATAATTTTTTCTATTCTTGTTTGTGTTGCTTTTACCTCATGTGATTCTTCTATTTTATCTATCATTGCAAGTATTCTGCTGTCTTTTGTTTCTAAATCCTTTATCTTTTTCTTTAATCTTTCAGAGGGCACTTTAACATAGACGCAGGGTATTGTTTTATACTCTTTTACCTCAGCACCTATTCTTTTGAAGTATCTCTTTATCTCCTCTGTTCTTTCTCTATTCGTCGCTTTTATTAACAACTCAACTTTTTCATTCGGTGTTTCGCATATCTTTATTAACCTCTCTAACTTTTCCATACATTTATGATAACTTTATCATTTTAATCATTTATTAGTTCTTTTCATAATTTTTTTCGAAAGAGGTTTTATTCATGAAAAGTGTTTTAAATGTAGTTTGATTACTCTTCTTATGGTTAAGTTTGCTCATATTGCGGATGCTCACATTGGTGGTTGGCGAGACCCTAAGCTTAGCTCTTTGTCTTTGGACGCTTTCAATAGAGCTTTGGATGTGTGTTTGCAAGAGAACATTGATTTTGTTATAATAGCTGGAGATTTATTTAACACAGCTTTGCCGGGTATAGAATATATGAACTCTGTTGCTAGGAGGTTGTCTGATTTTCGCAGGAGAAACATTCCTGTGTATGCAATTCCTGGAAGCCATGACTTTTCGCCATCTGGCAAGACTTTTCTCTCAACGCTTGAAGAAGCAGGTCTTGTGAAGCTTTTGAATAAGGCTGAGGTTAAGAATAACAAACTTGTTTTGAAGCCGTTCGTAGATGAAAGGCATAATGTTGTTTTATTTGGCATGCCTGGGAGAAGGTCTTCTCTTGAGAAGTCCTACTATGAAATGTTGGATAATTCAGCTTTTGATGGATTTGATGATTTCTTTAAGATATTTGTCTTTCACTCTGCAGTTTTAGAGCTTTCGTCCAATCCTGCTTACTCTTCAACGGCAATTCCTCTCTCTTATTTGCCTGATGGGTTTGATTACTACGCTGCTGGTCATGTTCATTCAGTCATTGAGAAAACTCTTTCCAACAAGCTTGTTGTTTATCCAGGCCCAGTTTTTCCAAATAATTTTGCCGAACTTGAATCATTAAAGCATGGGGGCTTCTACTTGGTGTCCTTTGATGAGCATGATAAGTCTAAGAAGTTGTCTCTGTCTTATGTGCCTATTGTTGTTAAAAATGTTTATTCAATTTCTCTAAATGCAGATGCCTTGACTCCTCAAGATGTTTTTGCAGCTGTTAAATCTAAAATATCTGACAACGAGTTTTATGATACTATTGTTCTACTTAGAGTTTTTGGCAGGTTAAGGTCAGGCAGGGTTTCTGATATTGACTTTAATTCTCTTGTTAAGCTTCTTTATGAACGTGGAGCTTATTTTGTTCTGAAGAACACATACGCTTTGACTACTAAAGAAACAGAGCTTGTTAAGGCAAGTTCTTCATCTGTTGAGGAGATAGAGAAACACACTGTTAAGGATAACCTTTCAAGTATAACCTTCATCCCTGACACTAGTAAGGTTTTCTATGAGCTTATGTCTTTGCTTTCAAAGGAGCCTGCTGACGGTGAAACAAAATCAAGGTTTGAACTGCGCCTTTCATCAGAGTTTAATCAGCTGTTGTCATCTATGAAAATAAGCGAAGAAAGCAACCGAAAGATTTAAATATAACTTATTTTGCCATGTTTATAAACGGTCATAGTGGTCTGGTTCCACCCGATCCCATTCCGAACTCGGAAGTTAAGCAGCCAACGTCCCACATGGTACTGCTCTTACGAGTGGGAAGTGTGGGAGGCCGTTACCTTTTGCTTTCTCATTTTTTCCACAACTTTTATAAAAACCCTTTTCTGACTTCTGATTATGCTTGATAAATTAGGACAATCTCTAAGGAACAGCATAAATAAGATTAAAAGTAGTTTGTTTGTAGATAAAAAGCTCATTGATGACTTAATTAGAGATTTGCAGAGGGCACTTATACAGAGTGATGTTGATGTTAAGCTTGTGTTTGACCTTTCTGAGAGGATAAGAAGGAGGGCTTTTTCTGAGAGTGTTGATGGTTTGACGAGGAAGGAAAATCTTGTTAAGATTGTTTATGAAGAACTTGTTAATTTTTTGGGTGGCAAGGGTGCTAAGATAAGTATAAACAAGAAGCCGTTTAAGATAATGCTTGTTGGACTCTACGCTTCTGGTAAAACAACGACTTCTGCTAAACTTGCCAACTATTTTAAAAAGAGGTCTTTTAGAGTTGCAATTGTTCAGACTGACACTTACAGACCAGCAGCTTATGAGCAGTCAAAGCAGCTTGGAGATAGGATTGATGTTGATGTGTTTGGTGACCCTTCCGAAAAAGACGCTGTTGAGATTTACAAGAAATTTGAGGATAAACTTTCTACTTACGATATTGTCATTGTGGATACTGCGGGTAGAGATGCTTTATCTGACGATTTAATATCTGAAATAGAATCTCTAACGAAGGTTGTTGATCCTGATGAGAAACTTCTTGTTATAAGTGCTGATATTGGACAATCTGCTAAACGACAGGCTGAGCAGTTTCACAAGAGCTGCGGCATAACAGGTGTTATTATTACGAAGCTTGAGGGAACCGCGAAGGGAGGTGGGGCTTTAACCGCGTGTGTTGTTACTGGAGCTCCTGTTAAATTCATTGGTGTTGGTGAGAAGATCTCTGATTTGGAGGAGTTTGACCCGGAGAAATTTGTATCTCGGCTTTTAGGTTTTGGAGATTTGGAAACTCTGCTTGAAAAGGTTAAAGATGTAGTTGATGAGAATAGAGCTGAGGACCTCGCTAAAAAGTTTATGTCTGGTAAGTTCAATCTCATTGACCTTTATGAGCAGATGAATTCTCTGAAAAAGATGGGTCCTCTGTCAAAGGTTATGGAGCTTATCCCCGGATTTTCAGGTATGAATCTTCCTAAGGACGCTTTGGATGTTCAGCAGAAAAAGATTGAGGAGTGGAAGTTTGCTATGGATTCTATGACTTTTGAGGAGCTTGAGAATCCAGACATTATAAATATTCAGAGAATCTCCAGAATTGCGAAGGGCTCTGGCGTCTCAGAGTCGGAGATAAAAAAATTGTTGAAGCAGTATAAACAGACAAAGAAGCTTATGAAGAGCTTTAAAGGTGTGAATACTAAGAGGATGCCGAGAAATATTCAAGGATTAATGAAAAAAATGAAAGGTTTTGGACTTCACTGATTTTACATAACTTTTTAATTTAACTCAAACTTTAGCTCTCTATTCTTTATGTTTTCACTTATCCTTGCTAAAAGCTCGTCAATCTTGACTCCAAACTTCACCTTTCCATCGAGAGTTCTTATTGCTAGTGTTTTATTTTCTGTCTCTTTGTCGCCGATGGTTATGATTATTGGTATTCTCTGCAACTGTGCATCCCTAACCTTTTTAGGTATGCTTTCAGACCTGTCGTCAATCTCAACTCTTATTCCTGATTTGAAGAGTTTGTTGTAAATCTCTTCTGCATATTCCTTATTCCTATCGGTTACAGTAAGTATAGTTGCTTGAACAGGAGCCAACCAGAGAGGAAGTTTCCCTGCGAAGTGTTCTATTAATATTCCCATAAACCTTTCTATGCTTCCATATATGACTCTGTGGAGCATGACTGGTCTGTGCTTTTTTCCATCTTTTCCCTCATATGTGAGTTCAAATCTTTCAGGCATTTGGAAGTCAAGCTGTATTGTTGCACATTGCCATGTTCTGCCTATGCAGTCCTTTATATGGAAGTCAATTTTTGGACCGTAGAATGCCCCATCTCCCTCATTGATTTTGAACTTCAACCCTGCTTTGTT
>JAMOQB010000067.1 GCA_027064225.1 Candidatus Woesearchaeota archaeon
AGTATTTAAATAAGTTCATTATTCCTTACCTATGAGGTGATGAATATGGGAATATTTGATGATTTTGACTCATTCGACGATTTTTTCGACGATGATATTTTTGAAGAATGGAGAAATGTGTCAAATAATAGCACAAACTTCAGCAGTTATGAAAAACCAACATATGACATAGTTAAAAGTGATGGGAAGATTATCGTGCTTATAGAGCTTCCTGGTGTGAAAAAGGAGGACATTGATTTGGAACTTGTCGAAAACAGATTGCTGAATCTAAAAGCAGATTTTAGAAAGGAAAACGACCCCTACTACAAGTTTCAAAAGAGCAGAAACATGGAAGGATACGCATGCACAATAAGGCTCCCCGAAGAGATAAAATCAGTTGATAATACAAAGTTCAACAACGGCGTCTTGGAAGTTGAATTAACCCCAAAGACCAAATCAACAAGAGTATCTATAAATTGAGGTGGTAAAAATGAATTCAAAGGAATTAATATTATCAGTTGCAGAAGCGTTGCAAATGGATGTTGAAAGGATGGTAGTTAGAATTCCATCAAGAATCATGAGAGAATACAATATTAAAACAGGTGACATAGTTGAAATAACAGGCAAGAGCAAGGCAGTTGCCATTGTTTGGAGAGCAAGACCTGAAGACGAAGGGAAGAACATAATAAGAATGGATGGCGAGCTGAGACACAACGCAGGTGTATCAATAGGCGATCAGGTTACTGTTAAAAAAGCAAAGGTTGAAGAAGCCAAATCAGTGACCATTGCACCGCTTGAACAGATAAGGTTCAGTGGAGACCCAACACCTTACTTCCACAGCAAACTCTTAGACAAGCCACTGATTAAGGGACAGAGAATATCTATAAATATTATGGGAAACTCTCTGCCATTCATAATAAGTTCGGTCAGTCCAAACAAGGTAGTTATAGTCACGCCAAACACTAAAGTAAATTTCTCTGAAAGAGTTGCTAAAGAAGAATCTTTGAAAGTTCCAAGAATAACCTATGAAGACATTGGCGGGTTGAAAAAAGAAGTTGATTTGATTAGAGAGATGGTTGAGATACCAATGAAGCATCCGGAGGTGTTTCAAAGATTAGGCATAGGAGCTCCAAAGGGAGTTCTACTCTCAGGACCTCCAGGAACAGGAAAAACATTACTGGCAAAAGCGGTTGCTAATGAAACCGACGCAAACTTTTACTCAATAGCAGGTCCTGAAATAATGAGCAAATACTATGGAGAGTCAGAGAAACAGCTTAGACAGATATTTGAAGAAGCGGAGAAAAACGCACCTTCAATTATATTTATAGATGAAATTGATTCCATAGCTCCAAAGAGAAGTGAAGTTCAAGGTGATGTTGAGAAGAGAATTGTCTCACAGTTATTAACCTTAATGGATGGGTTAAAGTCAAGAGGGGAAGTTGTTGTAATAGCTACAACAAACAGGCCTGATGACATAGACCCCGCTCTAAGGAGGCCTGGACGCTTTGACAGGGAGATTAGAATAAACCCACCAGACAAGAATGGCAGAAAGGAAATACTGCAGATTCACACAAGAGGAATGCCCCTTGCAAAAGATGTTAACCTCGACTGGTTGGCTGAAAGAACCATAGGATTTACAGGAGCAGATATAGAGGTCCTATGCAAAGAAGCTGCTTTCAAAGCAATAAGGCCCTTCATGGAAAAACTCAAGAACTCAGATGAAAAAGTTCCAGCAGAGATACTCAACAAGATTGAGATAAATATGGAGCACTTTACAGAGGCCCTGAAGATGGTTGAGCCCTCTGCTATGAGAGAAGTTTTAATAATGAAGCCAAAGACAAGATGGTCAGACATAGGGGGTCTTGACAAAGTAAAACAGAAGGTAAGAGAAACAATAGAATGGCCTTTAAAGGATCCTGAAGGTTTCAAAAAGTTTGGCATAAAACCTCCAAAGGGGATCCTGCTTTACGGACCACCTGGCACAGGAAAAACATTACTTGCAAAAGCAGTTGCTAATGAAGCCAACGCAAACTTCATAGCTGTAAAAGGCCCTGAACTTGTATCCAAATGGGTTGGTGAGTCAGAGAAACATATAAGAGAAATATTCAAAAAAGCACGACAAGTAGCCCCAACTATAATCTTTTTCGACGAGTTTGACAGTATATCAAAGGTCAGAGGGTCAAGCTTGACAGACGCAACCGAAAGAATGGTCAACCAACTCCTAAATGAAATTGATGGAATAGAAGAACTTGATAAGGTTGTTGTAATAGCTGCAACGAACAGGCCTGACCTCATAGATCCCGCACTGCTAAGACCAGGCAGAATTGAGCTTAAGCTTGAAGTGCCTATGCCTGATGAGAAATCAAGATTAGAAATTTTAAAAGTCCACACAAGGAAAATGCCCATCTCAGGTGTTAAATTAGAGGAGTGGGCAAAGAGGACTGAAGGATGGAGCGGAGCAGATTTAGAATCCTTATGTAGAGAAGCAGGTATGGAAGCGTTGAGAGAGTATAAAGCAGGCAAGAATAAAAAGGGTGTCGTCGGAGAAAAGCACTTTGAAAAAGCATACAAGACAGTAAAAGAGATTGTAAAATCAACAAAGAGGTGATAGCATGATTGAAGAATTGAAAGCTAAAGACCTGGTTACGCAGAACTTCAAAGAGTTGAGTATTAACTCAACTCTCTCAGACGCATTGAAGCTATTCAGCAAGGATACAGAAGTGCTTGTTGTAAAGAATGAAGAAGGTTCGGCTAAGGGTATTTTAACTGAGTGGATGATATTAAAGTCGGGCTTAAACAGAAAAGAAACAAAAGTAAAAAGGGTTATGAAACCCTTCCCAAAAATAAATGTTAATGACAGCTTAGAAAGAATAATCAGATTAATGATAGAAAACAACATTTATCAACTGCCCGTTGTGGAAGAAAACAAAGTAATAGGAATAATAAGTGATGTTGAAATAATAAGACATGTTTTAGATGATTCCCTTGCAAATAAAAAGATAAGAGACCTTCCAAAAGGTGAGAGAATATACATAAGTAAAGATGAGACCATTGGGAAGCTGTTAAGTTTGTTCAAGGAGTTTCAGATTGAGAGAGTTCCTGTAGTTGACAAAGGAAAAGTTGTTGGAGTTGTAGGTGTAAAAGATGTATTGATAAAACTCTTTAAGGTAAAGGAAAGACCTGAATACGGAACATTAATTGATGAGAAACCATCTATATTTGATACAAAGGTTGAAGCAATTATGGATGTTTCAATTCCATATGTATTAGAAAGTTCTCCGCTTAGAGAAGCAATAAATCAAATGCTTGACAAGGGCGTTGATGTAGTTGTAGCTGTTGATAAAAGCGGAAAACTCCACGACTTAATTACAAGAACTGACATTCTTTCAATAATTTATGAGAGAATCTGCACAAAGAAGCAGGAAATCACCGTGCAGATAAGCTCCAAGGAGAAAATCGATGAATTTGAAAAGAAAGAAATCATTGAAGCAGTTGAAAGATTCATTAATAAATACTCTGAAAGTTTAGGTGAAACAAGAGTTTACATATATTTGAAGCAGTATAAGCAAAAGTGGAGGAGTAAAAACTTAATATATTCTAAGATAAGAATTAACTCGGAGATTGGCAGTATGCACGCAAGAGGCAAGGGCTTTGGAGTTGAAAGCTCTGTTAAGAACTGCTTGGAAAACTTAGAAAGGGAATTGTTCTCAAAGGTGAAAAGGTTCAAAGACAAAAGCTTAACAAGTTCAGAAATCAAGAAATGGCTCAGTAGCTTGGAGCTTGAAGAGTAAAGTTTATAAAGATTTTTTGTTTTTCTTATATGAGGTGATTTTATGAAATGGCTTAATAAAAAAGGAGCAGACCTTTCAGTTAATGTAATTATAGTGGCAATTATCGCCCTGCTCGTATTAGTAGTGCTTTTTGCAATCTTCACAGGCAGAATGAGCTGGTTCAACAGAGGTGTCAACGATGTGTCTTCAAACTGCCCTGCAGGAACTGTCAAATCTTCAAAAAACACAGGTAATTGCATTGTGCTTCCCAGCACAGCCAAAACAGGAGAAAAAGTTTACTGCTGCCCAACAGATCAAAAAGGTAGATAATCAATAAATTTTTTACTTTTTCAATTCTACTCTTAATTAAGTATTTATTAACAAGCAAATAAATCACAACCTTTAAATATGAGTAGTTTATACTTTTACAAGTTCTGATTATTTTTGAGATTTCTGGGGGTTAAAAATGAGTATAAATGAAGATAATAAAGAAAACTATGTCAAGACAGGCACAACAACTGTTGGATTGGTCTGCAAAGATGGCATCGTCTTAGCGGCGGACAGGAGAGCCACAGCAGGTTATCTAATTGCAGACAAAAAAGCTGAGAAGATTCATAAAATAAATGATAGGATTGCATTGACGATGGCAGGAACAGTTTCCGACGCCCAGCTTCTAATAAGAAGATTACAAGCAGAAGTCAAGCTAAAAGAAATAAGAACTTATCAAGAGACAAAGGTTAAAGAAGCAGCAAACCTGATGGCCCAACTTGTATACTCAAACATTAGAAAGTTCAGTTCTATTTCCGGAACAACTCACTTTATAATGGGAGGCTTAGATAAAACAGGGTTTTATCTTTATGATATTTACCCTGATGGAAGCTTAATGCAGTATGATGATTACCTAAGCTCAGGCTCAGGCTCCACATTTGCTTTAGGCGTTTTAGAAACTCTTTACAAAAAAGATTTAACTGTTAAGGAAGGTGTTCAGCTCGCCATCAAAGCAATAAACGCTGCTTTGCAGAGAGACATTGCAACAGGAAATGGGGTTGATGTTTTAACCATTACAAAAGAGGGTGTTAAAAAAGTTTTCAATCAGAGTATTGAAACAAGAGTTAAGCAATAAGCTTACTCTTGACAACAGGTGATTCTATGCCAAACATTTTAGATGAGATACTTAAGCAGTTGCCGAAGGATAAAATCAGTGATTCAGCTTTTGAAGGAGCAAACATTGTTTTGTACACAAAGGACAGGGAGTTTTTTAGAGAAAGTGCTCCCCTCATAAAAAAAGTCGTCAATGACATTAAAAAAAGGGTGGAGCTTAGGCCAGACCCAAGTATAACCTTACCTGCTGAAGAGAGCAAGAGGATCATTAAAGAGACTCTTCCAGAAGAAGCAGAGATAGGCAATATCTTCTTCGAACCGCAGAGGTCATTAGTAACCATAGAAGCTGATAAACCAGGAGTTGCAATCGGCAGACAGGGTTCTCTGTTTAGAGAGTTAAAGAACAAAATCTTTTGGATACCTATTATAAGGAGAAAGCCAGCCATAGATTCAAGATTAATAAATAACATAAGAACAATTCTTTACTTGAATTCGGATTTCAGAAGGAAATTCTTAAACAGGGTGGGACACAGAATTTATGATGGTTGGATTAGAGGCAGAAGAGATGAGTGGGTTAGAGTAAGTTACTTAGGTTCTGCAAGGCAGGTTGGCAGGTCTTCAATATTATTACAAACACCAGAGTCGCGAGTTATGCTTGACTGCGGATTAGATGTGAGTGCCTCAAACAGCAATGTCTACCCTCACTTTGAAGCTCCTGAGTTTAACATAAATGATTTGGATGCGGTTATAATATCACATGCACATATGGATCACATAGGTATGGTTCCTTACCTCTACAAATATGGCTATGACGGGCCTGTTTACTGCACAGAACCGACAAGGGATATAAGTGCACTTTCCCTACTTGACTTTGTTAAGATAATGAAAACTGAGTGGAAAGAACCATTATTTGATGAAGAAGATGTTAAGAACATGATAAAACACACAATAACACTTGATTATGATGAAGTTACGGATATTACTCCAGATGTGAGAATAACACTCTACAATGCAGGTCACATTTTAGGAAGCTCCATGGTTCACATCCATGTTGGAAACGGACTCCACAATATCTTATACACAGGAGATTTTAAGTACGGTCGGACAGAGCTGTTAAATCCTGCGGTTACTGAGTTTCCGCGGTTAGAAACTTTGATGATGGAATCAACTTATGGAGGCAGAGACAATGTTCTTCCACCTAGAAGGCAGAGTGAGGAGGAGTTAAGAAAAGCAATTTCTGACACGCTCAAAAACAAAGGCAAGGTTTTAATTCCTGTTTTAGGAACGGGAAGAGCCCAAGAGATAATGCTTCTCATAGAAAAGTTCATGAGAAAAGGAGAACTTGAAAGAGTTCCTGTCTTTATTGATGGCATTGTTTGGGATATAACTGCAATTCACACTGCTTACCCTGATTTTCTGAACAACTCAGTTAGGAAACTTATATTTCATAAAGACCAAAACCCCTTCTTATCAGACATCTTCAAAAGAGTCGGTTCGTCAAAGGAGAGGAAGCAGGTTATTGAAGAGACAGAGTCCTGCATCATACTTGCAACTTCTGGCATGCTCGTTGGAGGACCAAGCGTCCAATACTTAAAGCAATTGGCAGACAGTCCGCACAACTCCCTCATCTTCGTGTCATACCAGGGTGAAGGTACTCTTGGAAGGAGAATACAAAGAGGGGAGAATGAGTTTGTTCTTGGAAAGGAGATTGTTAAGGTAAAGATGAATGTTTACACTATTGAAGGCCTAACAGGACACTCCGGAAGAAAACAACTCATGCAGTTTGTCTATAAGTGCAATCCAAGGCCAAAGAGAATTTTAATAAACCACGGAGAAAATTCAAGATGTCTTGATTTGGCAAGCTCTCTACACAAAAGTTTCAGAGTTGAGACAATCGCTCCTAGAAATCTAGATGCTATACGACTAAGATAGAAAAATATAAAATCTAGTTTTACTTCATTACTCTTTATGGTTAAGCACTTTGGAAAATGTTCTCTCTGCGGCGGAGACCTCATTAAAGTCAGAGAGGAAGTTGTTTCAGGAACAAAATATTTTATCCTAAAATGCGAGAAGTGTGGCCATGAGGTTGCCAAGACAAAAGATGAACTAAGATAAACGCTTTCTATTCCTCTCACGCTTAAGTTCTTTTTTCAGTCGTCTCAATTGTTTTAAAAAGAGTAAAGAGTCACCAATAAGCTTGGTCTTTGTTTCGGTACCCTCCCTCCATTTGATAGGAATTTCCTTTATTTTAAAGCCCTTTCTCTCAGCTTTTATCAGTATTTCTGTATCAAAGAAGAACTGATTGTCCTTCACAACGGGTAAGAGTTTATCTACAACTTTTTCATTAACTGCTTTGAAACCGCACTGAAAATCGCTTATTTTTGTGTGCATGTAATGATGAACAATAAACAGATAACCCTTTGAGAGTATTATTCTCAAAAAAGTCCTTCTCACATTTGAACCCTTCAAGTATCTTGAACCAACAACAATATCATATCCTTTGAAGATTTCATCAATTAACCTAGGCAGAGCTCTCAGGTCTGTTGCTAAATCAACATCCATGTAAAGATTTACCTTTGATTTATACTTTGTCCAGGCAAGTTTGCACGCCGCACCTTTTCCTTTTATGTCTATGTAGAGATACTTTATTTCTTTGTGCTCCTTACTTAGCTCTTCAGCTATCTTTCTCGTGTTATCCGTTGACTTGTTATCCGATATTACAATGATGAACTTTTGCTTGAGGTTCTTTTTGCAGAAGTCCAGAACTTTCAATGTGTTCTTCCTTAACTTGTTCTCCTCGTTATATACAGGAAGAACAATTGTAACATCATGCATCATGTGAAGTATGACCGCCCAATTTAAAAAATTATTTATTTTGTTTTCAAGATTATACCAACAGGACAGTGATCCGAGCCAAACACATTATCAAGGATAAAAGCGTCTTCAAGGAATTTAACAAGGCGTTTGTCTATCAGAAAGTAATCAATTCTCCAACCAATGTTTTTAGCCCTGGCGTTGAACCTGTATGTCCACCAGCTATACTGAATCTTGTCTCCATTTATGTATCTAAAAGAATCAACAAATCCTGAGTCAAGGTACTTATCAATCCACTTCCTCTCCACAGGCAGAAAACCAGAATTCTTCTCATTAGATTTTGGATTCTTCAAATCTATCTCTCTATGAGCTGTGTTGAAATCCCCGCAGATAATAATTTTTTCACCTTCTTTCCTCTTCCTGTTTATAAACCTCAGAAGGGCATCATAAAAATCAAGCTTATACCTTAAACGCTCCTCGCTCATCTTCCCATTCGGAAAATAAATATTGTAGAGCGAGAATTCAAGTTCTCCAAACTTGTGCTTCGTGATCAGAATCCTTCCTTCATCATCAAATTTTTTTACACCTATGCCATACTTAACCTGCAGGGGTTTTTCCCTCGTGAAAGTTGCAACGCCGCTATAACCCGGTCTAAGACCAAAGCTCCAGAACTTTTCAAATCTCAGCTCCTCAATCTCTTTTGGAAGTTGATGCTCCTGAACCTTTATTTCCTGCAAGGCAAGAATGTCCGGGTTCATTTCCCTCACAGAATTCACGAAGCTGTGCTTGACAACAGCTCTCAAACCATTAACATTCCAAGATATTAATTTTATTCTCATTTTAGAATGGACCGGCCGGGATTTGAACCCGGAGCCTCTCCCCAGCCAAGGGAGCGTTATACCAGATTTAACTACCGGCCCTTATGCATGAACAGCATTTCACAGTTCTTTATATTTCTTTCGCAATTCTTTACCTATACTTGTTTTTAAACCATAAAGTTTTATTCTCCTTTTGTCATATTTACTAAGAGCTTTTAATCCAGTTGCAAAGTGCTCCTCAGCAAACTCCCCTGTAGAAAGATTATAAAAAATGGGCCTTCCTCTAAATTCTGGAGGAAGACGCTGCAAGGGTACATAAAGCCCTTTTAGTTTGTCCAAGCTAAAAGTTAGCTCCTTCAATTTTCTTTCAAGCCCCATTTTAGTAAGTGTTAAAATTCACTATTTTTAAGTTTTTTGAGAATAAAAACTTCTATTTTATTAGAGGAATGTTGTATTCAAATGAGTAAGGAGCACCATTAACCTCCTGCCCAAGATAAAAAGAAAGTTTTATCGACTGTGTAGTTTGAGGAACATTATCAAAGATTAAAAAGCCCTTCTCATATTGTCCAGGTTTAAGTTCAGAAAATGAGTTAAAGCCCTCAGAGTCCACAACTTGATGAGTTCCGCCTGTATCATCAGTTAAAATAATATCTGATGGAGAAAAGTAATCCGAAGTGTTTCCAATGTTCTTCGCATAAAGGTCTACGCGGAAATAAGTGTTTTTAGAGCCGAAGGGCTTAAAGAATCCTATTCTCAAAACATTGACTTCAAAATTCCCCCTTTTTAATTTTTGCCCTACTCTTACAGATGACTGTGAGAACCGCTCATCATTTATTTTCATAAGCTCCTCATCGGTGTATGTTGATAAGCCAGTAATGACAGTGCTTGCCTCAAGTGTTCTATCCTTCATTTCAAAAAGTAGATGAATAGTTCCGTTTTGAGAGGCAGATTTGTTTATTTTAGACTTAGGAATATCAAAGCTATACGCCAAAAACTTCTGCTTAGTGAGAATAAATGTTCGTAGTTTAAAGTCATCCTTTTTAACTGGAAATGATTCAAGGAAGAGAATGTCACCATACTCATCTAGGATCTCAACACTTACCACACCATCTACAGAAACATACTTATGAGATTCATCTACCAAACTAAAACGAACTCTGAGAGAATTGTTGTTTTGAACAACTGCAAAATTGGTTATGGAACGTGCATCTGTAGACCTCCAATCAATGTTGGGAAGATTTTGAGGAGCTTTCCTTGAACCGCAACCTTTTACAAGAAGAACAAGTACAAGAATAAAGAATATCACAATGTAAATCCCATACTTTTTAGTTACATTCATTCTTATCGCTCAATTATGGCATTCTTCTAAGATGTCTGATAAGATAATTCCCTTTAATTTCGTATTCTTTATAATTTTTATGTTCTTCAACAGGTTTATCATTAGAATCATCCTTTACTTCCTTCTTCTCAACAAGCTCTCCAGATTTTGAATCTTCTTCAACTTCATTACTCTGCTCATCAGGTTCAACATATTTACCTTTATCCTCTTGAATAACGAGCTGGTCAGTAACTTGTTTAAGTTTTAACATTGCTGTCTTCAGATCATCAGCAGATGCCTCCTTCTTCTCCCACTCAAAGTTTAAGCCGTCACCTTTCTTCCTTGGAATAACATGAACCAAGACATGCTGGACCTGCTGGCCAGCCGCTAGACCATTATTGACAAGTATGTTTGTGCCTTGAAGCTCTAAAAGCTTGAACAGAGCCATACTAATCTTGTTAGCTACTGAAAACAATTCGCCAACAACAAAATTAGGAACTTGATCGAGGATTGTGTAATGTTTTTTGGTTGTTATAAGAACCTCTCCTGGAACAGCAGGAGTTGGATTGATAAAGGCTACAACATTTTCAGTTTCATAAACCTTCATAACTCTATCAGAAGTTATAAATGAGCAAACAAAGCACTTTCCAACCTGCTTATCCTCACTCATGCTTTCCCTCTTTTGCAAGAAGTTTTTTGAGCACATCAGCCAATTGTTTTAAGACATTCTCATCAATTTTATAGCCAGGCAGTTTAAATATTTCCAAACCATCATCCTCAAATCGCGGAATGAGATGAATCATAAAGTGTGGAGCCTTCTGACCAGCACCAGCACCGTTAGCAACAAAGATGTTGACGCCCCCAGCACCCAATGTTTTAATCATTGCAGATGACAAGTATTTAGCAACAACAAACAGATATCTTATAAGCTTGTCGGGGATTTGCGAAAGCAAGTAATAATGCTCCTTTGGAAGGAGGAGGATATGACCTGGATGAATTGGATTTATATCAAGAATCGCCAGAACTTTATCATCTTCGTATACCTTATAAGAAGGAATCCTGTTGTTAATAATATGACAGAAGATACAATTCTTCTTCTGATACTCCGCTATTTGCTCAGGAGTCATGTTCTCAAGGTTTACATCTGACATAACAATAAATAAAACAGGTTAATATTTAAATTTTTGCGATAAAAACCCTGGCAAAGATAAGAAGAAAGTTTATGTGAAACAGAAGGAGCAGGTAAGCTAAAAGCATGCCAGGAATGAAGGGTAGCCCATCTTTAACTCTCACAAACTTAATAACCTTCTTTTTATACAATGCTTTTAAACGGTCAATTTGAGGTTTTGAGATACCATTATCCCGCGGAGATGCTACAACTTGACCATGCTCATCCTTAATTTCATCAAGAATCCAGTCGCCCTCAACAAGCTCTGAAGGTGTAACTGACCTTGTCAAAATAGAGGATTCCACAGCTTTGAATGAGAGGTAAGCAAATGCTGAGAAGAAAATTAAAAAAAACGATGAGAATGAGAGAAACACAGGCCAAAAGAGGATTGGCTTGAAAAACTTAAAAGAGAGTATAAACAGTGGCAAAAGAGATATTGAAAGCCACATTGAAAACCGCTTCAAATGATGAAACCTTCTCTCAAAATCACTCTCAAGTTTTGAATAAGCTTTGAGAAATTTCTTTCTGTTGAGGAAAGCAATTATAAAAATATAAACCAAAGAATAAGCAGAACTTGCAAGTATAAGATTGAACATAAAAACAAGAGCAGGAGAAGTTATTAAGTTAGTAATACTAAAAGGTCTTATATAAACAGGCAGGAGAAACGACAATGCAATAAGTATTTTTGAATCTCCCCCGCCCCACATATTTGTGTAAAATAAAAGCAGAGCAATCAAGAAAAAAAGTGCGAAAGAAGCCAAGTAATTTACTAAGAAAGAAACGCTGAAGTTTGTTAAGAGCTTATAAACAAAGAACCATCCAAATAGGGCAATGGAGCCGTAACTAATCGTATCTGGAACCTCTCTCTTGCGTAAATCACTCAGAGACGCAATCAGCAGAATCAATGCTCCTAAGAGTTGAACAAACTGAACCATTTTTTGGAACGCCGCGGCTGGGATTTGAACCCAGACGTCCTTGCGGACACCAGCTCTCGAGGCTGGCGCACTACCAGATTATGCGACCGCGGCTTATAGAAGAGTTAAAGCTGGCCCATTTTTAAACCTTATTAAAACTTGCAGAAGTATTTATTCTAAATAGGTTCTTGTCCAGTTTATATAAATATCTGTAAAATTAATTTTAGAGATTACAAACTTAACATTGTAAGTATCTCCCCTACCAAAAAGTCTGGAGAGAGAAGAGAAAAGTCCATTATTAAAATGAAAATTCAAAGGTTCCATTGTCAAGTTGCACGCTTCAACTTTCTCACATTTAGTTTTTTCTCCTCTTACTTTATAACAAATCAGATTCCCCCTTCCAAGTTTATTATGAGAATCCTTAACATAAACCGTTTCCATTATGTTTGGAAAAATGGCATTTTCTGTTTGAGATGAACCTTCACCACCAACACAGCTTATTTGTAAAGTGTTGTAAAGCTTACTGAACTGACGATCACAACTAAGAATATTTTCAGAACGTATATGTTTCCCAACCAGAGAAAACGCCGTTGCCAGGATAAATGAAGTGATTATTAAACCAGCAATGGTCCACATCCAGATTTCAACAGTTTCCATACTCAACACCTAAGATATTTCAACCCTCTGTTTATCATAATTGTAAGATATAATAACTTTCTCTCCTTTTGAAAAGAATAATTTATATTTCATTTTTGGACGAGACATGTTGAGATTATTATTCAAAAGCTCAGAGTCTATATTACAATTTTCTGGGAGGTAAAGAGCGTAGCAAATCCCTTTAACCTTGCCCTCTTGGCCGTAGGTATAACAAAGCTCTGCATGTTTCACAATCTCAACCGGAACATTTTTACATGAACTGAGATTAATAATTTGATCTCCTGAGAGTGAATCAGAGGATGAACCACAAGTCCCGGAAAGTTTACATATAAACCTATTTGCGTTTAAGGAGCTCTTTGAGACTATTGCTATCACAATCATCATAACTACTGTAGCAATAAAAAAGAGAAACACATAATTTACAGCAATAGACATTGCCTTTTTATTTTTCTTAAATTTCATTCTATAACCACCTTATCTAAATAGTTATCATACTTTATTAAAACATTTGTTGGGGAGGTTATATTCTCTTTAAACAGTATGTTTGTTCCCTTACCACAACCGTATTTCTCATCATTAATTAATCCACAGTATCCTTTCTTCTTAACAAAGCTTATAAAATCTTTCTCTGTCAAGTTATTTTTGAACTTATAACTCTTTGGTATACTCAATTGTGCACATATCCTTGTATTGCTTAAATCTTGAGAGTAAATAAGGCATTTCTTAACTTCTAAGAGAAGGTCCTCTTCCACATTGTAAAACTTGCCAACTATGCTTAAATTCTTCGCCAGCAAGGTTATATTCTGTGAGGTAATAGGAATATTAATAGTGCAATAATTATTTTCACAATCTTCTCCTTTAGCCAATTTAAGCTGCTTAATTGCAAAGTTTGTAAAGTTCAAAATAATCTGATTATTCTTTCTAACCATTTTTATATCATCATCTGTATCAATACTATTTAACCTTGGTATAAATACAACACTTATTTTTTCTATTCTTAAACCTTTTGATTTAGTTTTTATAGAAACATTTTCACTACAATTTTCACTTCCACACATTAACTCCTGATTAGATAAGGTTGTGTTTAAAACAACACCTATTCTTTTTTCTTTAACAGAATTAAATGTTGTTTTGTTATTAATTAATATTGTCAACGGGGCGGTTTCATTCAAATTTATAAGAATATAAAACTTAGTTATTTCAGATTGATATGGAACTACCAGTTTTAAGGTAACATTATTATCAAAAGATTCTTGGACGACTTTAACAGAGTGACCATGAACATTTTTAAAGAGCCACTTGATGCTCTTACTTCCAGGAATTATACTTAAAGTAGCGGAGCTTATAATGGAGTTTGCAGGCACTTGAAAACTTATGTTTTCCTCCTCGTTAAATGGGCCAAACTTAAGTAATTCTTCACTGTTTCCATCTTGAAAAGTAGTTATTGACAATGGACTGTATTTTATTCCTTCAGCATCTAAGCTTTTTACACACTTCAAAGGGGGCTTTACACCAAAATAAGACAACTGGTCATAAAGCTTACAGGCAAAAGTGTTTTCCTGATTATGAGTTGGAATCAGAAGTATAGCTAATACGATAGCTATAACAGTAATAACAATTGAAAATATAAGAGCTATGGAGGTTTCTCCTTTATTATTTAAGGTAAGAGTTACCATTTTACTTTTACTCCATTACAAGTTGAGATTTTTTCGCATTGAACTTTATTATATAATTCATATTGTGCCTTATTTTAGTTATGTTATAAGTAAGTTTATCCTCTGACCCGCAGTTGTCATAATCCTTGTTAGGAAGCACTGCACATAAGTTATTTTTTTTCAAGATTTTGGTTATATTCTCCTCACTGCTTTCAAATTCCGGGCATTTATTCGATAATGCTAATGCTTCACAAATTTGAGATTTACCATAACTTCCATAGTTAAACTTAGCCCAGCAATTTAACAATTGAGCCACAATAAAATCATTAGTTGGGCATTTCTCAAATTTCAAAATAGGAGAGTATATCTGCACAGGATTGTCAGAGTTTATTAAAAAGGTGATAATAGAATTATTTGAACAATCTAAAAAGTTCTTTTTAGATAAACTTATGGTGCTTATGCCTTCTCTAAGGATAAATGACTCAGTTTTATTGCAGAAGGAAATCGATAAATTGGTAGGTTTTAATTCCGACAATCGCACTGAAAATTTGAACTCATCTACATGGCTCGCATCCAAAGAGTAAGTGAGAAAAACAGGTTGAGAAGAGTTACAAGTTAATTTATCATATTCTCCCTGAGAAGTATTAAAAGATGAAAGTGTGTTTTCCTTTGGTTCTATTGTTACGGTCTTCAAAGTATTTGTGTATTCGCAGAAGGAGGGTTTCTGCCTATACCTAGCAGGTATAAAAGAGCTTGAATGAACATAAAAAACAGTTTTGCAATATAATTCCTTTGAGAAGCCACTTAAACGACTGGAGAACAGAGCAAGAAGTAGGAAAATACTAAAAATTAATATTATAAATGTAAAGATAATATCAACACTTATATCCGCTTTTTTACCTTTCATTTGAATGACCTCACAACACAAGTACCATTTTGATCTTCTATTACGAAATTATTGCTACCATTAAAAAGAGTATCCTCAATTTTCAATGTGTATTTATCTCCCTTAGCTGAAAAGTTTAATGTTTGGTTAGGTATTTTTCCATCTCTTATCTCAGAGTCAACAGCAAAACACTCTTGGTCCGAACTGCCAAAATTATTTATGCAAATCACACACAAATCCTCAATTCCCGACAAAACTTTAATGTTATCACCAACTAATTTTTGATGGAAATTTTTTGGATTTATGCTTTGAGTTCGCGAGATTGTAAAGGATAAGGTAATTAAAATTAAGGGAATAACAACAATCAAAAATAAGTATTTAAATAAGTATTCCATTACACACCTCCTGCATTCATTATTTGTGGCAACATTGTATGATTAAAGATGACCATTACCAATAAGTCAACTGCAATATAAAGTATTGTAGCAGTTAGGACTCCCTTAGCAGTCAAGATATCCCTCTCAATCTCATCAAAACCATTTTCAATACCATTAGCAAGTATCATAAGCAGAGCAACTGATTCTATAAGATACACACCAATTAAAACTTGAAAAAGTGGGGGAGGGACAATCTTTGTAAAGTTAATCATGTTGGTAAAATAATCATTTACTGACATGCCACTCATACCAGAAGTGATGCTATTCATCATCGTTTGAATATACCTAAAAACTTGATACAAAGATTTAACAATTACCAAAGATAAAGAAGCAACTACTGCAGATATAAAAGGAGACATAAATTTTGCTTGAAACTTAATTGAAGTTACAGTATCATTAAGAAGATCATATATTAACTCTTTAACCTTCTTCAAATTATCAAGGTAACCCGAAACTTTCACAAGTATTGCATACATAATTTGATTCCCCTTCTTCGCAGTTTCTATCATTATCCATATAACTTCCTTTAAAAGAGGAGAAGGGAACTTAGGCAAAACTCCCTGTTCCTTATCGAACACTGCTTGTTCAAAAGTCAAACCAAGCTTGTTCATCTTTCGGAGAATCCTTGAGAAGAAATCATATATCTCTTTCTTCTTAAGGTTCAACATTTCGTAGTTTTGTAAAAATTTTTCAATTCCTATTTCCAGAGGGATATTCTCCGTGAATTGATTTGCTATTTGAAACAAAGAGCTATTCAAGTCATCCTCCAATGAAACAATGTAATCCCTAATCTTCTTCTTTTGTATACTCCTTCCATAAAGGAGAATAAATAAACCAACAGCTAAACCTAAAGGAATGAGGTTAACTAGAATGATTGAACTAGTCCGATATTCAACACCTAAATTTTGTGGGATTTCAATAGAGCCATGAACAGCACTCATCCGCAAACCTTGAAAGTACAAGGGGAGTGTAACAGTGAATAAATGAACAAAGCCGGGGAGCATTATAAGAAAAGCGACACCCAAAGCAATGGGAATTAATGGAATGTTCACTTCTCTACCATCCTTCAACTTCAAAAGATAATGATTCTTTTTTGGCAAGTGGGGAATATTTTTTATGCTTGGAGCAGAAAACGCTCCTGGCCTCTTTGATATAATCCTCTCACTGACAAAGTAAACCAACGCGGGAAGGAGGACTATATAACCAAAGAATAAAGAGCTCATGCTTATTGAGCCCGCCATAAAAATTCCTATAAGGGGAAAAGTTATTAAGCCTATGAGAGGAAGCAACAGCCCAAACATATTGACTAACATAACAGGCATTTTTAAATCATGAGCGTAGTGCTTCATATTTGTAAATGTCTCATTCAGCAATTCATTCAAAGCTTTATCCAATAATTTACTCTGATTCTCTGCATCTGCCTGATTGAGCACTTCTTCCATTGTTAAGAATGCCTTAACAAAACTTGGATTTCTCTTAATCCAGAGGGGAGTGAAAATTTTAACAGCATCATTTATTGACTCAACCTTTTGCATGTTCACAAGCCACATTATTCTCTTCAGGTCTTTCTCGAGAGGGCCACTTATGTGCTGACTTGCAAAGAGGATTGCATTTTCAAGGATAGGATTTACACGCATATAAATAGTCATATAGAGCACTGCCAATAGAGAATCTTGCTGTGCTTGTATTTTTGTTATCTCACTTTTATACCTTGGATAAGTATAAATAATAACTGCAATAAAGGTGAAAGTTCCTATTGCAAAAAATGCGAAGTTAATATTGTGTATTACTAAAAAGGGTAACATACTCAAGAGTCCTAAAAGAAACATGAGAACAGCACTTGCGGTTACAGATCCAGGAGTTGCCTTTATATTAGCTATTTCTAACGCTTCTGACATATCCTTATTTTTTATTCCCTTAAAAAAAGGCATCAAGCTTATGGAGAAGTCACACAACTTTTCAAAGAAATCTCTTAGTTCGTACTCGCCCTCCTCCTCATTAACAAAAGTGCTGTAACTATCTGAAATAAGATCGTCACTGTTCTCAAACTCTTTAAACTTCTCTCTAACAATCCTATTCAAATCTTCTATATCCATTCTGATTTAACCTCCGTAGCCACCTATTCCACCAGTTGGTGGTGACGGTGGTGACGGTGGACTTGGCGGGGAAGGAGTTGGGTTAGGATTCGGAGAAGGGCTAGGGTTAGGCTTCGGCTTGGGATTATCGTGACAGTGACACTCCGGTTTTGGAGGGCATTCAACAGGTTGAACATTACAGGAAACATCTGGTGGAGGGGGAGGCGGCACCCAATGATTTAGATAAACATGAACTTTAAATCTAAAAACAAGGGGTTGAGGTTTTATCTTCGAAACAGGAAGCAAATACTTCTTATCTTTACATACAACATTTGCTACAAATTCAATTGTATGATTCTCTCCAAAGCCGTGACAGGGATGTCCATATTTAGCAAAGCAGTAATGTCCGCAAGGATCAGGAACATAATATTGCGTTCGTGGATTCATAGGGTCATATTTCACAGTAACTTTTGAGCATCTCGGCTCTGGCTCCTTGCATTCCTTCGGATTCTTGCTCTGATCTTTGAATGGAAGATAATCTATGTCCTCTATGCTTACTTGGTCATTGTTTCCAGTAAATTTTAGAGGATTGCTATTGCAACTTCCAGATGTGCAGAAGGACTCATTATTTAAGCAGACCCTCTTCACAGAGAATCCTGGGCACACAGGATGACATTCAAAAGGATTTAGTATCTTACAATTAACACTACAAGTTGGTTTAACCACAAAACAATCAGTTCCTCCAGGCACAACATGACTTGATGGACACTTTTCTTGATTGCAACAGCATATAAAATCTGTTTTAGCGTATTTGCATGGGATTGTATAAGTACAACTCACATAATTTCCTTCCTCATTCAAAGAATCAGTCAGATTTTTTATTGCACTCTTCATTATTTTATCTATTGATTTTTTTCCAACAGCAGGTCCCTTACATACGAAACCTGCTAAACCTTGAACAACCTCCTCATCTTCACAAGTGTTTGTCGTTAGTATTTCCGAGTCAGCCCATTTTTTTATTTTACTGTAAAGGTACCAATATCGGATGGGGGATATTTTCTCAGTAAAATCATTAGGAATAATTCTCTTATTTGCATCAATCAAGGATTTTATCTCAGTAGGTTCGCCCTGAGTTTTCACATAAAATTTATCTGAAACAGAATTAAAATAAGATAAATTAGTAAACAAAGAATTGGTCACCAGTATATCCACATCTTCAATTAATCCAGGTTTTGTCACGGTTACACCTGCAATTCTTGTCTTTTGAAGATTGCTCAAATAATTATTACACTGCTGGCTTGACCTCATCGACAGGTCTGCCTTTGCTTCATCTAAACTTGGAGAAGAAGTTGCAGAGTAGCTCATCCAATAATCATTTACCGCCCCTGCTCCATTTAATCCACTCAGAAATGAACCTCTAAGTATTGAGTTGCGAATCGCCATTTGAGAGAAATCCTTTGCCATCTCACCCAAACTTCCAAGGTTAGATTCTTCAAATTTTTTAATATGATTACTATTCTTTTTTGTCCCTAAACCTACAAGATAAAATAGGGAGAGCAATAGGATTACAAAGAAAACTGTCAAAAATACTGAACCCCTCTTTTTTCTTTTTGAATTAAATCGCATTAACCCCTCACCATCAACAGTGCATTTTCCTGTTCCCCTGTATCGCAGGGTGATGAAATTAAAATCGGATAGCTTATTAAATTTTCGCTAATTCGCTGAAACTGCGGACCTTCATAAGTTGATGTTATATAAACAGTCTCTTCATCCCTGTAAAGTAATTTACTTAAGGTCATAACAATTTCCTTTTTACTCATTGAATCATTTCTTAAATCAATAACCTGACCGCCGGTTTCGTTGCACAACCGTCTAACATTGTTAAGCCATTCGGTTTTGTTATTAACATAAATCTTAGTTGGGATTATAAAAAAGACGCTTACATTATTCTCCTTAGCTCTTTTTATAGCAAAATCAGTGTAAGCAGTTGTGTTTCCAGGCTCACCATGACAACCAATATCAAAAGATTTAGAGAATATCATAGAACCTCTTTTTACCCATCTTCCACCAGTTGTACAGTAATAATCCGTAAAATAGCAGGGACAATTAGCAGGTAAATTAGCATTTAAGCAGAAGTTTCTACACACGCTGTTCTGAGAACCTGTTGTATTTAGAGGCATACATGAACTGCAACTCTCCTCATCACCAGAAATTAAGATGTACCTATGGGTTGTGTTCCACCCATTGAAGGCATACTTCTTCGTTGTACTATTGTATGAAGGAATTCCGTTTAAAGCCACAAACGCCACAGCTCCTCCCCAGTTCTCATCAGTCTCAATATTTTTTTTATGAACATCCCCTCTTCCACAAGCAAGGTCATCCGAAGCATTTGAATATTTACCAACTGCATTGGTTAAGTCACCTATGCAGATAATCTTATACTTTGAATGCTTAGTTTGAGCTATTTTAGCCATAGCTGCCTCAACCTTTTGTCTGGTTTTAACAGTTGACCCGCTACAATCAACATAAAAGTAAAGATCAGGCATAACATATTTTCCTTTTTTAATCCTAAGCATCCAATTGTTTTTTCCATAAATAGAATCCAATACTTTCCTTAGTTCAGTGGTAATATTTATTTTCTGACCTGACTGCAAAAGGATTGTCTCATTACCATAACAAAATTCTTCACCAAGAGCTTGACCTATATTTTCATCACCAATAGTTATCCTCGGAAGTATATTTGCAGTGAGAGAAAGTTTTGTTGATTTCATAGTTTTAATTGCAGATACTGTTTGCTGAGTGTTTGACCCTAAGAGGGATACCTTAGAAAATAAGGCAAAGATAGAGACAATTAAAATAAGTATGATTATGGAAAGAAACTCCGCAGATTGAGATTTTTTATTTGATAAAAACATTTGATCACCTCTTAACTATAACCTGATTGTTCTCAAAGGAGATTAACAACAAATGCTTGCCTTTAGGAATTGCAAAGGATTTAACTGAGCATGGTATAAAAGGATAAAAAACTTGACCTGAAACATTAACCATTCCACTGCTCTGATTGTACACAACAGGATACTTTGTATTTACAGATAAATACCTCTTCCTCTTCACAGCACACTCCCCTTTTATCTCACTGATAAGTGTTGGAATTTCACCAAAGTATAAATTAACCACCGCTTTCCCATAATCTACTTTAGAATTTTCATTTTTGTATTCAATCGCAACAGGATATGAGAAACTTATTGTCTTCTCTGAAAAAAAAGGAGCTGTTGACAAGCCAAGTGTCCAACTTTTCCCATTAACCTCATCAAAGATTCTGACACTGTACAAAAATCCAATGTTGTTTATGTTATCCAACTCCTTATTTGGAGCTTGATTTGACAATTTTTCAGCGACAAAAAGACCTTGTATTGGAGTATTTGAATAATCTCCTTCAACCAAAGAGGGATCTGAAAGGATTCCCATAACAAACTGATTTGCGTCAGTGTATTGATCTCCCACACTCTTATTGCTTTGCTCAACATTGCTTTTCAAAACTATGAAGAATACGACAAACATTAAAATGACAACAAAAACAATGAACAAGATTTTCACGCTTAACTCCATTTGACCTTTACGGTTAATCTGCATTTTACAGTTCTCCTTTATATTTCTCAAAGGGGTCTTTATCAAACACTCCTTGTTCAGGATTATCCTTCTCAAAGGTTTGATTAGAGGGTGATTGATTTGACCTAATCTGATTCATCCTGTCTTCAATAACTCTTTTATTGCCCTTTTTTAAAAGGTTTTTAATGATAACTATAAAGACCACAATAACTAACAACAGGCTCACAACAAATAAGATTCTTATTGAGGAATTCTCATTATTTTTAGGAGGAGCTTCTACAAAGTTTGGACAGTCAGGATCTTGACCATTCCTGCAATCAGGGTCGCAACGGCCATCTCTGACTTTATCACAATAGCTGTCCAAACTTCCTGAGGGACAATCCTTTGAACAGATTTTATAATTTTCATACGACTCACAAACATTATCTCCACATGTTGAGGAGAACACAGTTGTTTCATTATTTTGACTTGTGTTGGAAGAAGAATTTACAGTTACCTCAACAGTTTTAGCATAACAATCTTGAGGGCAGTTATCATAAGTTTCTCCAATATCACAGATTCCATCACCGCAATAACCTTCCTTCGCTGAGAGATTCATAATGGCGAATATATCTTCTGAGCTACCATTCGGAAGCACACAAACTGAACAGGCGGTTAAGTTCTCTTTAATACATAAAGAAATATTGTCAATGTGCTTTATTTTATAACCATGCAACTCACAGTAAGAATACTTTTGAGCTACCTCCCCACTTAAAAATTTGTAAGCAGGTACAGAAAGATTTTTTGAGATGATACAGTTGCCGTTAGAAACATTGTAAGTATAATTCAAAGCCTCACAGTAAACTGCCATAGGGTTTTTCAAAGCATATGTGCTGCAAGAGTTCACAAGTACCAATAAAAGAACTGCAAAAAGTATCCATCTTCCTTTAAAATTTCTTGTTTTGTTCATTTCGCTTTATTAATCCCAGTTGCATAGTACGCATAATTAACAATGTCAGCATAAGGATGATTGTAGGGGATATATCCAAATCCATTAACGTGCTTAATGCCATAGGGATAACCCGTTATAGGACCCCAACTATTCTTAATAATCCAAACTTTTTGATTATCATCATAACCAACTAACACAATTCCATGCCCCCAATTAAAGCTCGCAACAGATAGGGGTCCGTGACAAATTAACTCTCTTTTTAAACGCTCAGCAGTCCCATCTGAAGCTTGGTGATAAGAAGTAATAGTATAACGGTTCTCCATCCAGTTTTGACATTTGTCAGAGCATCTCTTCTCATGTGCAACATAAGGAAAACAGCTTTCTGTTACAATACCATTATAATTTTTTATATCTTCAAAGGCTATATCAGGCAAACCCCCATTACAAGTTCCACCAAAATCACAAGAAATCAATTCCTCCTCAGACAAATCTGGCTCGCAGGAAGGACAATGTGTCTCAAGCTTATATTCGCCCTCTATTGCTCCCACAGTTGAGAAAGCCCAACAACTTCCACAGTGCCCTTGGTCGCGTATAGGAGTTACATAGTTCTTCCCATCAACATTCCTCCAATCCCATTTCTCCGGAAGTTTACATCCGGGAGTGCAGGGGTAAGAACACACATCTGACACACATTTCTTCAACTCCTCATTCCAAACTAAACCTTTCGGACAGCACGCTCTCTTGTGAGAACCCTTATCTTCAGAACAATAGAGACCATCCAAACATTGAGCGTCGCATTCACAACTTTCCCCCTTCTTAAATCTCTCCTTTATAGAAGTGCATTTTCCATTGCATGAAACCTGCCCTTTCGGACAGCAACCTTGCTTTAAGGAACCTTCGCAGGAGGGGCAGCACTCTCCCAAATTTAAGTGAGAACATTCGCAGTCATTATCATCACTCATGTCACATTTTTCAAAGAAAGGTGCGAAGTCCTCGCATTTATTGTCATTTTTAAAGCTTACACAAACTCTTGCTTTTTCATCATAATACTCGCCCTCTGGACAACAATGCTCATATATACAGTTCTTACTTTCGCACTCACATCCAAATTTACATTTTTGGCCATTTTTCAAAAGTTTGTTCTCAGCAATACATCCTGAAGGTTGGGCGAGATTTGTTGGACAACCTCCTATACACACCTCACCCACAGAACATCCACAATCTTCAGGGTCGCTTTTACAGTTCTCCCCAAGAGTTGGCTGGCATATCCCATTGCCTTTGGAAGGGCAGTCAGGATCCAAACTTTTGCAATCAGGGTCACAAACACCGTTCGCAACTTCACAATCCTTATCACAAACACCATCATAAACCATATTAGAATTTGGGTCACAGACACCATCACCATCTTTAACACAATCTGGATCATAAACTCCGCCTTTATATGCGGAAGAGTAACAGTCAGGGTCACAGACACCATCCATATCCTCATAATTTATTACTCCGTCTCCATTAATATCAACACAATAAGGGTCACAAACACCGTTAGAAACCTGAGAATAACACGCAGGATCGCATTTGCCCAAAAGTACGCAACCAGAATCACAGTTAGCATCAGTTAAATTGCAAACGATCTTTTGAGAGTTGGATACTAAAGCAAACTTCCCATAGTGCTGAATGAATGTTTTTCCCTCATTAGAAAATTTGCTTGGAAGGATATATTCATTGGGGATGTTTAAAAATTCAGTAAAATTTTTTTTGAGCTTAGGGAAATTAACAGTGACTGTATTTCCATCAATAGTTGCCGTGAAGGGTTCTTTAGAATAAATTTTTACAGAGTAAACACCCCCACTTGGATAATTGCTTAATTTAGTTACGGAATTAGAAAGTTCCGAAACTATATTTTGAGCTTCTTTATCTGCAACAAACTTCGCCTGATTAACATTCATTCTCTGCAAGAATAGGAGGATAACCACACCTATCGCTAAGGAGCCAATTATTAAAGCAAAATTAGTTATAGTGCCTCCTCTCTTATTCATACAAATAAGAAAGTGCAATCGTTTAAAAAGATTTTTCTTGTCTACTTAGTGAAGTTATACTTGTAAACCCAATTTGAAGAATCCTCAGGCAAGCCGCAATCCGCTGAAAAGTTCTTGTAAGCCAATTGATTGTACTTCTGAGGAGATTTATCTCTTAGTAAGGTCCTACATTCTTCAGGACTGTATCCCTCACAACTAACCAACTCAAAGCAAGGGATTTTATCCTCACAACTAGTGAATATTCCATAACTCATCTTTTCTCCTTTCATTATCCCATCACAGTTCCAATCAACCTTTTCTGTTTTTGAGCAAAACTCAATTGCACTGTTCAAAGCAGCTTGACCTCCAAAGCTAGAGATATCATTGCAATAATTTTGGCACTCCATAATTGCTGATTGTATTTTATCATTTTGATTACATTTTATCTTTGGAACTTTAACATTTCTCACAACTAATGTTATAACAATAGCACTGACAATAACTAAAACAAAAACTGCAAAAACAATTTGTATTCCCTTTTCCTGACCTTTTTTAGTGCAGATTATCATTTCCCAGTTACCAAAGTTCCATTAGGAGCATATTCTGATGTGTTGTAAAATCCAAACTTTAAAACCCAATTCGCTTGGTAACCCTCTTGACCTTGAACAGGAAGGTTACATGTTGCTTTTGGAGAATCATACATAAGCTTACTTAAAAGGTCGGGTCTAACTCTCTTTAGCAAGCCCTTACAATAATCTCCAGTAAAGATTGCCTCCTGGTCAGGATTCCAAGATTTACCGCAATCTGGGACAAGGACAAAACAGGGAACTCTATCCTCACAAGTTATAAATAAACCCTCACTTGCTTTAGTAAAAGATTGGGCTTGACCATCTCCATTGTAATCAATCTTCATTGATTTAGAACAAAAACTAACTGCTGCAGATTGAGAGCTATCCTCTTGGATCGCACTACACAACTGCTGACAATTCTGCTTTGCCTCATCTATTTTACTCTTAGCAAAAAAATTTCCTTGAGCACTCATCATGCTTGTCGTACTTTTTCTAGTGAATTTCAAGAAGAGCATTAATACGACCAAAGAAATTATAAGAAGGACAAACAGTCCGAATATCATCTGAAGCTCTTTCTCCCCTTTCTTATTCTTAAGAAATCTTTTCATTCCTCAACACCTCTTAAGTATTAAACTGTTTATAAAACACGCTTGCTTAAAAAGTTTTCTTTTTATTTGAAGATTGTACAAATAAATGCCCCGAACGGGATTTGAACCCGTGTCACAGCCTCGAGAGGGCCGTATGATTGACCGGACTACACCATCGGGGCATTGAATAAAAGTGATTAAGACCTATTTTTAAAACTTTTTGTTTTATGAGAAACTACCAAGCTATTTTCGCATATATCCAAACTTTTGAGCCTCTTTTATGAAAAAGAATAAACATTCAAAAAAAGTGTGTAGTAGTTAAAAGGGAGTTATTCTTGGAACGCCGCGGCTGGGATTTGAACCCAGACGTCCTTGCGGACACCAGCTCTCAAGGCTGGCGCACTACCAGATTATGCGACCGCGGCTTGAGAGAGGAGAAATAGCAGCGGTTTTTAAAACTTACTAAATAAGAAACAAGGGAAACAAGAAGCAGGAATAAAATCTAAACTTTTAAATAGTAACAAGGTATTCAAAAAGCAATGACAATAACAATTACGGAAAGAAAGAATAGTGGATTAAGCTTTTTTTATTCTGAGAGCAATATAGAGTTAGGAGTCATTAGAACCCCTAAGGAACTAAAATTAGAGGAGATTATAGATGGAACGAGAAGTCCCAGAGTAAAGAGTGAAGTTTCTCTGAATGTTCCTATAGAAGAGCGTGTTCTTACTCAATATAAACCCTCTGTCCTAAAGAACAATGAGATTTTATTTCCTACATTCTTTTATATTGTTAGAGGAGTTGTTGAAGAATATAAGCAAAGAGAAGATATAGAAATAAAAAAGATAAATGAAGAAGAGTTAAAAGAACTGGGAAAAAATAAAACTTTGTATCGAATAAAGTCCAATCTTGACTTTGGATACAATGGAAAAGCTAATAAAATTAGGTATAAAGAATTTTTGTTGGGACTCCCCTTTTTTGTGAGATTATACTTACCAAATACGACATTCAGAGGGATACTTAAAAAGATTAAAGGGGAGATTCCAAAAACTCAGTATAACATATTAATAAACAGTTGATTATGATGAGAAACAACAGTTTAGAATGCCTTGCTGAAAAAGAAATATTTAATATGAAGATAAAAAGAACTAAAACAAAAATAGAACTCAGCTATAATAAGTTACTTATTCTTTAGAGAATCCAATAAGCAATGAGAGGTTTAA
>JAMOQB010000068.1 GCA_027064225.1 Candidatus Woesearchaeota archaeon
GCATAAGCAGGAGGTCAAAAAAACCAAACAAGAAAAAGTTAATATTCAAATGTCATGGTTCACAAAGTTCAGATGGTTCTTCACACAGCACGGGTTCCTACTTATAGGAGCAAAAGACGCAGGTTCTAACGAGTTAATAATTAAAAAGCACATGTCCGAAAATGATATCGTGTTTCACACATCAGCACCCGGTTCACCCTTCTTCATACTCAAACTTGATAGGTTTTACTCTGATAATGACTTAAAACTTATAAAAGAAGATATTGAGTCATCAGCTCAAATAACTGCTTGCTACTCCAAGGCATGGTCCCTGAGTTTAACATATACTGATGTGTTCTATGTTCGACCGGAACAAGTGACTAAAAAGGCGAAAGCAGGGGAGTTTTTAAGCAAGGGTTCATTTATGATATATGGAAAGAGAAATTTCTTAACTGTTAAACTTGAATTGGCAGTTGGAAGGTTGTCTGAGAATAATAAACATCCTGAACTGATTGTCTTTACACCAGACACTGTAAGTTCTAAGTGTAAAAAATACTTTACCCTATCGCCGGGTGGCTTAAAGAAGAGCGATGTTGTTAAAAAACTCTTACATTCGCTTGTAAAAAAATCACCTCAATTTGTTGTTTTAAACAGAGAAAAAATACCTCAAGATAGACTTCATGATGTCATGCTCTCATTTGTTCCGTCAGGTTCTTCATCTGTACAGACCTAAAATTATAAATGATAATAGTATTTACTCTTAAATAATTAAAAATACTTAAAAGTCCTGTTGAATCTTTAAATCTTATGGAGTCCATTCTCTTTGATATTGGTTTGATTATCATAATCTCATCAATCTTTGTTTATCTTGCCAAGCTTCTAAAACAGCCAGTAATACCTGCTTATATACTTGCAGGCTTTTTAATATCTAAATTCAATTGGATATCCGATAAATCTTCAATAACCATACTCTCTCAGCTTGGAATTGCATTTATGCTATTTACAGTTGGGCTTGAACTTGACTTTAAAAAGATAAAGAACTTTTTGAGAATATCTATTCTTGGAGGTTCGATTCAAGTTCTGCTGACAGGTCTTGTGGGTTTTGCTGCTTCTCAATACCTTGGGTTTAGCCGCATAGTTTCATTCTACTTCGCTTTGGTGGTTGCTTTCAGCAGTACCATGGTAGTTGTGAAGATACTTTCTGATAGGGAGGAGATAGATACTCTGCATGGTAAAATTATTATTGGCATTCTCCTTATGCAGGATGTGGCAGCAATATTGGCCCTTTCCTTCTTAACAGTTGTTGACTCCTTCTCGCTTGTTAATGTTCTCATAATAAGTGTTAAGCTTTCAGTTTTGATTATTTTAATGTACCTATTAAACTTCTTCTTGCCATATATATTAAAAAAAGCTGCTAAGTCATCAGAGCTCCTCCTGTTGATATCCCTCAGTATTTGTTTTATTTTTATCTTTCTCGCTATGAAACTTGGATTTTCCATAGTCATTGGGGCTTTCCTTGCAGGAATACTCCTTGCGAACACGCCCTATAAGTTTGAAATCCTCGGAAGGATGTCTCCAATAAGGGATTTCTTCGTCGCTTTATTCTTTACATCTCTTGGTTGGGAAGTAACTATATCTGACCTGGTGACTTTTATAAAACCGTTCTTTGTCTTTCTCTTCTTGATAATTTTTGTTAAGCCCCTCCTGGTTTTGTTAATCACCTCTCTCTTTGGCTATGAGAGAAAGACCTCTTTTCTCACTTCAATTTCGCTTTCACAAACAAGTGAGTTTTCTTTGGTTTTAGCTTATCAAGGTTTAGCACTTCACCAAATCCCACAAGAAATGTCTTCATTAATCATCATGCTTACTGTCACTACAATTATACTAACAACATACTTGATGAAATTTGACAGAAAATTGTTCAGGCTGCTCTCAAAGCATCTGAAAATACTTGAAAATCACCCTAAATCTCTTGGAAATTTAACTTCAAATTCATTCGATGTTGTGCTTCTCGGCTCTAACAGGATGGGCTACAGCATACTCAGGACTTTAAGAAAGTTGAACACGAAATTTGTAGTTGTTGATTATGACCCGGAAGTAATTCAATTGTTGTCCACGCAGGGAGTTCAATGTGTTTATGGAGATGCAACTGACCCTGAGATTTTGGACAAGGTTGCTATAAAGAAAGCCAAGTTGGTTATATCCACGCTTCCAGACCCAGATGATAACATGTTCATCCTCAAGTTTGTGAAGAAGGAGAATCCAAAGGCGTTTGTGTTCCTAACAGCAACGCATCTTGATGATGCAATACTGTTTTATGATAAAGGTGCTGATTATGTTATACTCCCACACTTCTTGGGGGGCGACTACGCTGCACTGCTTGTTGAGAAGTTTTCGAGGGACTTTAAGAGTTTAATAGTGGAGAGGATTAAGCACATTCAAGAGCTGAAGAGGAGGAAGAGATTGAACAGGTCTCATCCACTTAAAAATGAACACTCAAAGGTCTAAACTTTAACGAAACATATTTAAATAATAAACTTAATTAGTATATTAGGATATTTTTTACTATCTCTTGGAGGTTGAAATGCCTGAAGCAGTTGATGCAAGTAAAAACTTGAAGAAATTTGGATTTAAAAAGGAGGAATTTGAGGAGATAGAAGCAGGAGTATTTGATAGGACCGGCTTTCCCGCACCTGTTGAAAAATTTAGATTTGTATGGGCTACTCCAACTGCATCAATAGAAGATGTTTATTTTCACCTTCTTGACACAATGAAGCAGAGTTTAGGTGTTCACAGGTTTGATAAGATTATTGATTTAAAAGCTGCATCTGAAGACTCTGCCTTGTTTGGGATGGTTCAACAGAGAATAAGCTTGCAACAGGATAAGGTCTCGCAATTCATGGCAGTTATAGGCAAGATGATAAAAGAGCTTTTTCAACTCGTCAGAGAACTTAGAATTCTTGAAGAGAGGCTGCACCTCTATGATATGGTTTATTCAAAGAGTCAGGGTTACAAAGCAGCAGATATAACGCTTAAAGGAATCTGGATAGACCTCGTTGAAGGTGGGTCAAAAAATCCTGCATCTGTTTATGGCTTGGCAACTCAAGTTGGATTTACACTGCTGCCTGACTTGTTCTTCTCAACATTTGTAGACAAGCCCGAAAATGTGGATAAAGCTGTTGATAAACTTGACTTCAACCGAAAGCTCAAAGAGGTCTTAAGAAGAAAACTTTTAAGCTACCTCGTTTGGAGAGACCACACCTACAAAGAGCTGAAGACAAGGAGAATATTTACAATAAGATACCTTAGGCAACATTACACGGCTATAAAAATGTATATGGAGTGGATAAAGCCCTATCTTAGAAATATAAAGCGACTGCAACTCAGCAACAAACTTATGAACGACGCGGATATAATAAGTTCCTTTGACACATCAAGAATGGAAATAGAAGTTCTTGCAGTCAAGGAAGGGAAAGGCGGGAAAGTAGGAAATTATTATCCTTGTGTGCTTGTAACACTTAGTTACTCAACAAAGCCAGCTCTTAACTTTCACGCGGAGGGATATCAAAGAGGACCTATACACATAGGTTCAGTTGAGGTGAATTTGAGAGCATATGCATGGACAGATAAAGATATAGAGAACTACAAAAAATATAGAGATGAAGAATCTATGGAAATCCTGTCAAGCTTGGACTCCTCATTGAAGGATGCTATGGAAGCTCTTGGCGATGAACTGAATAAATACATTTCAAATGAGGAAAAATCAGCAGGTTTGAAGAAGGAGAAGAAACCTTCACAAGTCAAAAAGCAGGACCAATTTGACAATCCCTTTGTGGATGTTGTAAATGGCTTTGCGGAATTATTCGGAGCGTTGGCACCGCCAAGACAATCCCAGAAGAGCAAAGAAGTTTTGACTAAGGACCAACTGAAAGCAATAGCTGATAGTAAAAAGGCGGCGTCGGGAGCAGCGGGAGCAATAGCTTGGAACACATACAAAGTGTTTAAAAAGACACACAAACCTGATTTTATGGCGTGGTAAAATGGACACTATGGATTATGTAAACCCTATGGACAGAGGATATTTTGCTGAACTTGACAGCTTGAACTATCCAGCCACACCTCAAGCATCCTATGATGCTAATCCAAACAGCCCAACAATAAGAATAAGCGACCTTGGACAGACAATATCTGAAGGTCCTAATCTTGGGAATCTGCTCACCCAAGAAATACAAGCTGTGAGACGAGGCGTTAGGTCAATTGAACTTCAAACTGTGCCTGAAGGGTATGGAGCTCCTCCAGGAATGGGAGGAGCAGAGTCATATGGAAAAGAGATGAGAGAAGATATAAAGAAACTTGCCGAAATAAACAATGTTAATATCACCAGCGTCCACGCACCACCACAAATAGGCAACTTAACTGGACTTACAAACGGGAGGTTTGACGATGCTGAAAGGGAAAGAGAAATAACTGAAATAAAAAAGGCAATTGACTTTGCCTCAGATGTTGGAGCAGGAGCCGTCGTTGTCCACACAGGAGAATTTCCAAGGTCCATCGTTGATGCTGAATGGAACAAAAAAGGAAAGTGGAAGGGAGCATTTAGGCAATACGAAGAAGAAGATAAAAAATCAGCGGCATACTTAGTGAATGCACAGACAGGAGAAATAGTTACAGGCGTCGCCAAGAATCTCAGGGTTTATGAGCCAGTATATCAGATGACAAAGGACGGCAAGTATATTGATCTCGACGGCAAGCCCACAACTGACATATCAAAAGCTGTTCCTATTGTAGTAAAACCAGAAGATGTTGGCAAAGAAGTAGATGTGCATAATGGTCACAAAGTGAAAATAACTAAAGATATGGTCGGTAAATTTTTAGTAGCCCCAAGAGATTGGAACTATTTTGAAAAAAGAGCAGAGGAGTGGAACAATAGGCATCCGGAGCAGAAGGTTACACCAGAACAGATGTTTCTAAAAACAAAATATGAATCCTCTATAAAAGAAGCAGAGGGATGGGCTGCTTATTACAGGATAAACTACGACAAATTGAAAGAGCAGAGGAGACATGTGCAGATGCTCCTGCAAAATCCAAAGCTAAGAGAAGAACTGCAGAAAAACGCCACTGACCCGCTTGAGAAATATAACCTTTCAGAAGAAGCTCTTAGAAATCAGCTTAGAAGCATAGATGACAACATACGACAGATACATGAGAGTTCAACAGCAGCAGAGGTCAAAGCAGCAGAGCTTAGGGAGCAATTAAAGCATATAAAACCCATGAGCACATATGCAAAGGAAAAATCAGCAGATTCCTACGCAGAACTTGGAATATATGCTTACAAACAGACCGTGTCAAAGAAGACAAAGAAACCCCTTTACATTGTTCCTGAACACATCTTTCCAAATATGGGCTATGGGTCGCACCCTGAAGAGTTAATAGAACTTGTGCAGAACGCAAGGAAAAGGATGGTCCAACTATTAACTGATAAAAACAGTCAATATTATCAGCCCGGCATGGATAAAAGAGAAGCTGAAGCATTAGCAAAGAGACACATAAAAGCCACACTTGACACTCAACACTTGGGTATGTGGTACAGATATTTTAAAGCTAAGCCGGGAGAAACAGAGGCGGAAAGGAAGAAAAGGTTTGAAAAGTGGTATATGGACATGATAAAGAAGATGGACAAAGCAGAGATAATTGGAAACATACACATGGTTGACGGATTCGGCTATGGACACACACACCTTCCAGTTGGACAAGGCATGTTGCCAGTGAAAAAAGCCATAGAATACCTGAGAAGCAAAGGATATAAAGGACCAATAAACTCAGAGGGTTACGGGGAAGGACCGACAAGAATGGTCACTGTTCCTTGGCGCGAGTTCGGAGCAAATATTTATGGAATATCCACACCAACTGCTAGGTCATGGACAGAAGTGCAGAACTCTTATTTTGCACAGATGCAGTCCCCAAATTTTGTCTTTGGGTCATACGCACCATCAAATGATTGGACGCTGTGGAGTCAAGTTCCGTTTGAATAAACCTGCAGGAAATGTTGTCTGAGAAGGACAACCTAAAGTTATAAACTTCTCTTCTAATTCTAAAAATATGAACAATGAGGTGGCAACCCTGCTTTTAATAGATTCCTTCAAAAGCTACTCAAAAATACCGAACAAAGAGAACTTGAAAAGAATACTTATCCTCAATGATGCAGAGCTTGTTACAGAATCCTCATTTAACTCATACCCTGATTTTCTAAGCTTTATAGATGGAACCCTGTCAAAGAATATTCATCTCAAGTATTTTTTAATAAGAAAAGATAGGAAAAAAGATAGAGGAGGGAATTATGAATAAAAATCTCACAGCAGTTCTTGTTGCAGCATCTCTATTAGTTTCGTCAATGTTCATTGAGAAGAATACGCACATAATTGAGAGATCACAATTTTTATATCATAAAACTCTTGGAAAATCTTTCAAAGATGGAGCGTATGAAAAGCCATTTTTAGACACGCGACTTTCAACTGGCAAGGGCTCCAAAGATTTAGAATTGGAAGTTAAAGTTAATGGCAAGTATCTCCCATTGGAAGTTTATCAAAACCATTTGAGAATAGGCAAACCGGACTACACTATTAAGTCGGTTCCACGAAAAACTCTTGTTGATTATGTGACCAAAAATTATGATAACCTAACTGATAATCAAAAGTTAGGATTGCTGAAAACATCCTTGCCATACGCGGTTGAACTTGCAAAGAAGAAAACATCACAATATTATCTTCAACTGAAAAATCTCATTAAATCAATTCATCGCAAGCCGTAATTTGTACTATGTTGAAGGTGAAACTATGCTGGATTTAGACACTAAACTTAAACTTGAAGAGAATGATGAAGAAGAAACTTTAAAGGAAGATATTGAGAGAGAAATCTCTGCAAATAAACTTGAAGGAGAACTAAACACTAATCTTGAGGAAAGATTAGATTCTTTGAAAGAACAATTTTTGAATGAGTTCTACAAGCTCAAATTTGGTGATTCTAAACTGGCAGACATAAAACGGAAAGTTATGGTTATCTACTCTAAACTTATGCGAATGGATTTTAACGCAGTTGAGAAATTATACTTTAACCTCCAAAAAGAAATCTTGAACTCAGAGGTGAGTGCGAGAAATTCTTCTTACGAGAAGTATAACACTCTGAGAAATGAGTTCTTCAATACGCGGGCAAAAGGTGAGAAACAAAACAAGAGAATAAGCGTAGCTCTCAACATGCTTCAAAACTGCGAATTAAGAATTGAGGACTTGAATAAACTTATGGAATACAAAGAGATTAAAGAAGTTGATTCAAACACAAAACCTCCAGAACTTAAACATATCATTATGTCTGAATATGAAAACAAAAGCAAGAGTGAAATTAACTCTGATATAACCAAGCTGACAAGAAAAGCTTATGACCTTAAGAATTATATAGAAGCAGAAAAGCTGAAATTTATGGAGACAGCAAGCAATCTCTCATCTATAAAAAAAGCTCTTATCATTCAGGAAGCACTCTATTCAAAACAGGAAAAAAGAGTGAGAGAAATAAGTAATTCCATGAACTTTTTCCATGACAAGTATATAAACTCTATGTTTGAGCTTGTTGTTAAAGAAGCAGAAAGAATGAGTGAATCTGATAAGAATATAAAAAGCTTAGTTAAAAGCTTGTCAGATCCTCAAGGGGGATTTGCCGAAGCCAATAAGAGCTACACATCCCTGTTTAAAAACCTTTTAAAATCCTTAAGGGTAAGTTTCTCGTCAGGAATAAATCTTGAGGACGCCAACACTACAAGAAAAGAACTTGAGGATGAAGTTTCATCTCTTACTGAGAGCATTTCTAAATCTAAAGCTGAGAGGAAATTATACTTTGACAAGTTGAGAGAAGAATTTGTTAAGAGAAAATATACTCCTCCAAGCTTATGAATTATAAGATAGATAAAAATGAAAGTTGAGATAACCCAAAGAGAGTTAGAAGATCAGAGCTTGAACTTAGAATCTCGAATAAAAAATGAAGAGGAGTTACAATCAAATGTATCCAAAACAGAGATAATATACTTCCTTGCTATGCTAAAAACTTTAGACAATAAAATTATGAACTACTTTTCAAAGTTTAAGAATTACAATGCTCAACTGCTTAACATATCCTCAAAATCAGTTATTGAAACCTTCGCAGCACACAAGCGGGATAATAATAACTCTCAAGACAATCTTTTAGATGGTTATCCTAAGGAAGTGCTATGCGATGACAAAACTGTCTTTGAAATTGTGTCTGTTCTCACAAAGCATTACAATAAAAAGCTTATCTCTTCAGATTTTTTTAACAGAACAGCTGAACTTACACAACCATTAGTTAATCAGGACATCAATTTGGAAGTTATAATAAACAAAGGAGATGACAACAGAATATTGACTTCACACTCCAGTATAAGTGGAAAAAACTACAAGAGTCATTTGGATGAGAATAACTCTCAAGTTAAGTTTTTGTGGAGTGACTTTGGAGGATATCACAAGGCAGTTGAGAAGCTGAAAGAGATAGCTTTCTTCATAAAAAATTATGAAAAAATTAAAAACATGGTTCCTATGGAGAGAGTAATACCAAAGGGAATCTTACTTTATGGACCACCCGGCACAGGAAAAACATTTTTATCTAAAGTTTTCTGCGACACAAGCGGAATTCTCTGCGAAAGAATATCAGCCTCTGACATAGCATCAACATATTCTATGGGATTAACACTCAACTTTATTGCTCATATAAATAAGTTAATGCAAGATGCGTTGAGAAAGGGCAAATCTTTTTATATGCTCTACATAGATGAGATTGACTCTGTGGCCGTGGAAAGAGGATCAACGAACAGCATTGAGAGGGACAGCTTCGTCAACACTCTTAACTCATATATGGACGGCCCAAACTACCGAGACGGTTTAATGTTCATGGCATCTACAAATAGAATTAATTCAATTGACTCAGCACTTATAAGACCAAACCGATTTGTAAAAATAGAACTTTCAAAACCAACGAAGGATGAGATTAAAGAGATTATCTCTGCTCAGATAAGATTTAGGAAAAGGACTTCAACTCAATCGTGCTACAAAGGAGATTTAGTAAAGCATCTGGAAAGTTTTGTTGATGAATTTTATGAAGAAGATTGGACAGGAGCATTTGTTTCCCAACTCTTCAACAACCTTGAGAGAAAGCTTCTAAAAGATTATGTTTTAAATGGGACAGAGTTTAAAGCAGATTATGATACTCTTGTCTCAACAATGAGGGCGATGAACAATCTTTAAAAGGAAAAATCTTGAGGATTTGATTAGTATTACTTCCTTAAATCCTGCCCTGAAAGAAAAGGTGGATTGGCTTTTGGAGAATCAAAAAGAGATTCTGAATTTTCTGAACACTTTGAATAAAGATTCAGTTGATAAAATCTCAAAAATGTTCTCCATTGAGCAAATACTTTCAAAAATAGAAGCCATAAATAACCACTTGATAACTGACTCAGATAAAAATAAATTTAGAGGAGCATTGGATAATATTCAGGATTTAACAAGTTTTTCGGATAAACTCCGAAATAGTCTTGAAAATTCTTATAGAAAATTAGTCAATCATTATACGATATTGTTTGAGAAAAATTACAATTATATTAAAGAAAAAATGGAAAATCTTGAGGACATAAAGGATTACTTTGAAAGATTGGAAGATGTTAAAGAATTTGCTCACTCCCTATTTCATTTATACAAACATCCCTGCTACAAAATCTTTGCAGAGGGTACAATTCCTGATAAGATAGGAGGAACACTTGTAACAATCGTTGAATACTACAAGTGGATAAATCTTCTAAACGATAAGTATCAGTCCATAAAGGAGCTTACTGAAGAAACCATTTCCTCATACTTTCACTCATATTCTAATCCTGAGTTTGATTCCATTCTGCAGGATGTTTTGGATTTTGTTAATGAGTTAATTGATGACTCTAGGAACCTTCTTGATTACCCAATGTACAAGCGAGCCCTTGATTTTAAATATACCCTAAAGATGCTTATGAATAATAAGCAACCAGTTGCATCATTTAAATCCTACTTTGAAGATTACGAATCTATAAACTCTATGTATCATTCGCTCATTCTGACAGACAACAAAAGACTCAATAGCCAGCAATTGTCAGAGCTCAAAGCTCTGAACAAGCTTCTTGCAGATATGGATTATTTTTTAACACATCCTGCCAAGACAAAAACTTTAATGCCCTCTTTATTGAAAAAGAGCATCAAAGAGACAGCTAAATCTATTCAGAGTGAGGTTTCTGATGAATTTAACAAAATTGAGGACAAGCAACGTCAAGGTTTAGAGTATTTACTTGACAAAACTATGAAATACTCAGGAAATTTAGATGCGGATTTATCCCTGTCAAATATTAATTTGGAGATATACTCAAAGTTAAAACCAATGGTGAATGAATTCCTTCATTCAACAAAGCACAGCAAGAATTACAGGAAGAATCTTAATATTTTATACAAATTAGAGAATTACCAGAAAATTGCCCGTGCAAAGTCAGATTTAACAAGTAAAGCCCAGGAACATTTGAGAGAGGTAAAAGATGCACTTGTTGTATTTAAAAAAGAAGTTGATACATTGTCGCAAGAAAGAGATAAAATTAACATTGAGAAATTAATATTTAATCTTGACCTCTTTGAACAAAGGGAAGAGAAAGCTCTTACAAAATTTAGGCCGTATCTCAAAGATGAGATAACCTCTGCTTTGGATTTCGTGGCAACTTATAGGAAACATCTGAGAGCCCTGGACCTAAAGAAATCCAAACCTCCTGTTAAACCTTATGTAAGAGTTCATGAGACAACTGCCCATAAAACTCTTGTTACTCATAAAAAGACATACAATTCTCTTCAGGACTCTCCAAGCAATTGGAATAAAAATAGTAGGGATAAACTTGCTTTGGAGCCAAGAAACATTCTTAGCATGCTCTCATCAACAGACTGTGAGGATTTGTACAGCCGTCTTAAACTTGTGGAGGCGAGCAGGAGGAGTTTTAACAGTGAAGAAACAAATAAATTACTTGAACAATTACATAATCTTTCATCTAAATTCTCTGCCTTTCACGAAGAAATTTATAAAACATCTTCTCATATTAATCGTTGATTTTTCGGATTGCGTTTAATACTTTTTAAAAGTTCTGTCATTATAAATAAAGTATGCTTGTTGACAAGCTCAGGGAAGAGTCGGACATGCTTGATAAAAATGTGCAGTTCGGCTTGAGAATTCTGTTTCTATCCAATAGCAGAGTTTCCAAGAACACGATAGAATCTCTTGACTCCATTATTGATAAAGAATCCATACCTATAAAGGAAGTCGCTCTTATATCAACAGAGCCGTTGAGACACAATCTTGAGAGTTTATTTGAGATGAGAAAAACTAAATTCACGCAGTTTCTGTGGAGTTATAACAATGGAGACAGGGATTACACCATGCTCAGTGCTTTTACAAATTATGATGTTATTGTCATAACCTCAGGCAGGGTTGCTGTAACTAAATCTGGAACAGATATTAATCAGAGTTTTGAGAACAACAAACCAATAATAAAAGCTATTGCTCAAAATCTTAAGGGCTACAAGGGAGCAGTGATTTTAACTACTAATCCTGTGGACTTTATGCTTAATATATTTTTGGATTACTCCAATTTGGACCCTGAACAGGTCATTGGGCTGTACTCAGAAGGTGTTAGGTTTAGGCGACTGCTGGCAGATTATTTTGGTGTTTCTGATTACTCTATGAAGACAATAAGATCTTGTGTATCCTCTATTCATGGGGCTTCAATGCTCTTTTACACTTCTATTTCCGTCAGTACTGAGCATGGCAGATTAACGCGGTTTGATCTGAAAGAGGTTGAGAACCTATTCAATAAGGTTAAGGCGTGGCCCAAAGAGGTATTGAGCAGTGGGGAGCGAACTGATAGGAGTTCATCGTCTGCACTGCTTGAGTATCTCCATGCTATCAATCATCCTGGTGAGACAATAAACGCGTCTGTTTATCTTAGCGATGAGATACTTAAATATATGGTCGGCAGGATTTATGACCAATCAACTCATTTTATGGGGTGGCTGGCAAAAGTAGATATTGAGTTGAATAAACAACTTAGCAATAAAAGTCCTTTATTTTTAGTCAGGTTCAAAGCATTTCCTCCTGACAAAATTTCTATTTACAATCACATAACAGATTCAGAATTTGATGATTTTTTAGAGTCCTTTAAGAATTCTGCACGAATCTATTCACGGCTTAATCATTAACATGATTTTTTACCTCTTGGCGACTTGCCATAACCTGTTGAAGTAGCTCTTGTATGTATCAGACACTTCTCTGCTGAGAATTCTTATTGTTATTGTCTTCCCTCTTAGACCTTCTCCCCAAGAAGTTATTAGGACCTCATCTCCACAGATATTTGTTGTGCTCTTTGTTTTTAAGCTGGCTATTGTTCTTGCTTCTGTGAACTTTAATTTGTTTAGAGCTCTTATTCGTTCTAATGCATCATAATCGTAGATGTGTTTCATCACTATGCCTTTTTCTATTCGTATCTTGTGAAATTTGTCTATATACCCTCTGAGAATTTTCGGCACATCTTTATGTATGCCGTAGACAAGAATCTCTTCATTCTTTTTTAAGAGGTTATTTAAAAACTCTTTAAAGGCAGTTAAGCCCTCAGCCACCTCTACTGTGCTTTCATCACTGCTCCAAAATCTTATCTTGTCAAGATTTTCTCTAACCTTTAGTGTCCTTTCTTCATTTATTCTTACAAGGACCTCTGGGTCAAGAGCTTTAAACCTTATCTTGTCACAATATACTCTTGTTATGATGCCTTTTGCTAAGAGCTCGTTTATCTTTGTGTAAAGGGTGCTTCTGCTTATACTTGTTCTCTTTGACAGCTCCCACACTGTGAGGTTCTCTCTGCTGAGGGCTAAATATATCTTTGCCTCTACATTTGTCAGTCCTGCTTCCTGAAGAATTTGTTCTTCTTCACTCAGCATATTAGAAGTAGTTGTTTATCATTAAAAAAGTTTAAATAGAAAAATCCGAAAATTTTACTTTAATTCAACCTTTTCACCGATGGCTTGCCCGGGCATGCCTTTCTCAAAGACAACCCTCACAGCTCCTTTGTTGCCGTGGGCAGCTTTTACAACGCCTTTGATCTCTTTGCCCTTGCTTCCAGGCGTCTTCCAAACAACCTCTTTGTTTATAAGCTTCTCAGCTTCTTCTCTGGAATTAACTCCTTCAATAGTTACAATCATATGATTTCCCTTTGTGTGATGCCTAGCCATCCTAAAATTGACAATTGTTGCCTTCATATTTCCACCTAATATGTGAGGGAGCTGCTTTTTTATTTAAAAATCTTTTGATTAAGTTTTGAATAAATGTTTTAAGTTTTACCTTATGAGTTGCGGGAGTATTAACGAACCCATACAAACACTCTTTCTCACATTCAGTTTCTGTGTGAGCGTGCCTACAGCTGTGGTCGTTACAAATATAAGCATGCCGAGCCCACCGGAGTTTAATGCGACTAAACATATAAGTGTTAGTAGGATAATTATGTTTAGGGCTTTGTAGTTTATTGTCTGCACGAAATCTACAATGATCCTCTCTAATTTTAAGAGGAGGATTAAACCTAATGACATACTTATTAATGCGGTGAGCATAGCAATCAGCCCCATTTTAGGGGTTATAACTGTCTGGCTTGAAATCATTGCTATTACCCCATTTCTATACTTCTTTATTGCATATGCAGATACAATTGCTAGGAGGAAGTTCGCTGTGTTTGTGCCTGCGGATTTTTCTATGAAATCTTCATTGCTCTTGTTTTTCATTGTGGATATTATTTGAGAAGTGCTTACTCCTGGAAGGATTGCTGTTGCTGTGCCGTACAAGATTCCTTGAAGGGCGTTTATTATTTTTACATCTGTGAAACTTTGGCTAGATTGGGGCGGTATTCTATTTTCAGTCATTAAACTTTGGAGGATTATACTTGCTCCAAAAAAGCCAGAGAACATGGGTAGGAGGGGGTCTTTTATAAATGGCAGGTCTAACACTATTTTTCCTATAATCCCACTCATGAGGAAAGTTATTACTGACCAAAACATAGAGTTTTTGTCCTTGCTGTTTGCTACAACTAGTAAGCTTATCATTATGAGCAGAAATTTAATGTGGTTCTCTGCAATGTGAAATAGGAGTTTTATTAATTTGAATTCAAAAGGAAGTAAAGTAAAAACAAGGATTGTTGTTATGAGCATTGTTGTTGCGGTTTTGTTTATTGCTTTTAATCCTTGACCTTTAAGGACTAATCTGTGATTTGGTAGAATTACTAATGCGGTTTCCTCACTTGGCACTCCGAGTAGAGTTGAAGGAACTGTATCAAACAGCATGTGTGTTGTTGCAATGGATATTATGAGAACAAGTTTGTTTATAGGGTTAGTATTTAATCTTTCAGCTAAGATGAGCATTAGCATTGTTAAGGTGTTTATATGAACTCCTGGGAGGAGTCCAGTTGCAGTGCCAATTATGACACCTATTAGAACTGTTAAAATAAGCATAACTTCTCATTTTCATCTTTCTTTTTAAGTTGTGCTTCAGTTTTTGCATGTATTTTTCAGTCGTTTTTTGAGAACAGAATTTTTAAAATCTGTAAATCATTGAAGTCAAGGTCAGCTCCCATATTTAGCTTTTTACTTATTAACTCACACAGTTTTTTATCTCTTGTTATCCTGTCATCTTCATAGCCGAGCAGTTTTTCCTCTATTCGCATAGAACTCCTTATAAAATAATAATTTTTCTCACCTGTAAGACAGCAGCCGACGCCTTCTGAATCACCTATTAAGATGATATTTTCCTTATTTGACTCTGTTAAGTTTTTTCTTATCCTTCTTATTTTGGCATCTGTTGTTTTACCACCTACATTGCTGTCTAAAAATATTTGTGCGAACCTCTTGACATTTTCTAATTCGTCGTAGTTGTCAAATCCAAATATGACTTTCGTCTCTCTCTTATATGGTAAGACCCAGATAAATTTCACACCCCCTATTTTATGGAGAAGGTATAACTTAACATTCTTACTCTTAACATTTCTACTGATTACAAGCTCATGGTAGTATTCTTCTTTTATATTTAGAGCTGAATTTATTTTCCTGCAGTTGTCTGAGCTTATTAAAACATCAAATTTGTACTTTGACCTGTTCGTCGTTAATGTGTTCTTCCCTACGCTTGTTATCTTTTCTCCAGTTTTAATTTGGACTTTTCTTTTTAATAAACTTTTTAAGATGTGCTCTCTCAGTAGAAATTCATTTATTCTAATGACTTCTGTGTTTATATACTCTCTCTCTTTTTCTGTTATTAATTCTATTTTGTTAAATTTTTTCTCAACAAATCTGTTTTCTACTTCTAAGTTTCGTTTGATGATAAAGCTATCGCTCTTGTGCCTAATGTATTTATTCTCTTCTATTACTACAGTTGGCCCATACTTTGATAGAATGCTCGCACTTATCAGAGCAGGCAGGTCTGAACCAATAATTAAAAATTTAAAATAATTCATCTTTAGTAAAGGTTCCTTAATTCTTCTTCTAACTCTCTTTCCTCTTTGTCAATTGTAACTGCATACTCCCAAGCTGCAAATATTATAATTAACAGCCCTAACAGAATCGTTGCTGTTAAACTTACATTATTAAAGAATCCTTTGAACAGGCCTATTAGAGCAATGGTTAAGAAGCCGAAGTAAAGGATTACTCCTTTGTTTAGGATTGTGTCAGCTTTTTCCCTTCTTATTTTAGACAGCTCTATCCTTAACAGTATTGCGTTCTTTTCAACATCTGACAGTTTTCTTTTAGGCATGCTTTTTAACTTTTTCATATGGTTCATTTTTTACCACCTAAACAACTTTTATTCCCTTTTTGTCAATTTTTATTTTTATTGGATCATGAGGAATTAATGTTCTTCGCATCTTTATTATTCTCATAGCTCTTGTAACTTTGTTCTTTGAGCTCTTCAAATAATGCATGGTTATAACTGAATCTGCTACAAATTCCTCCACACCGAACCTTGAAAACTTGTTGGATTCTACATCAATTATCTCTGAGGTTAAGATGGAGGTGCATCCAACTCGCTTTAATTGGGATGCAAGTGCATAAAGTTGTTTTCTGACCTCAAACTCGTTGTCAAGTGCCATTCCCAAGACGCTTGTAGAATCAATCACAACTCGTTTTGCATTTACCCTTGTTATTTCATTTATTAGAAGTGTTTGGAAATTTGTGATCTCATAAGGATATATGTAAACAAACTTTGCTTTACCCTCATTTTCTAATTTGTCAAAGTCCCAGCCGAAGACCTTTGCATCATCCTTCAAATCTTGTAAATCCTCCTCCATGGAAATAAACAGCACTTTCTCGCCACGCTTTGCACCTTCATACAAAAACTGCAGTGCAAAAACTGTCTTTCCAGTTCCTGCTCCACCGGATATGAGATTCACAGAGTTAGGAATAAAACCGCCAGAAATTATTTTATCAAGGCCAGAAATTCCTGTGGGAATCCTTTTTCTCAACCTGTCCATCTATTCACCTCTTTTTAAGTAGTATTGTGAATTTCTTTTTATATACTTTTCTATTTTAAAAATTCCTTCAGGGGAATGTTCTTTGTTTTGACTCTTTCAGTTGGTTTTTTCTTAATCTCAGCTATTAGTTCTTCTTTTTTCTTTTTGCTCATGCTCCTTAAGTAATCAAGCAGGAAGTCCTTCTGTTTCCTCAAATATTTTTTTACAATTTCTTGCATAAGGTAACTGTTTATTAACTCTCTCTGCATGCTTCTGTCCTTTAGGCTTTCCAAGAGGATTTCTCTTTTTCTCTTTTTACTTATGCTCTTATAGATTCTGTTTTTCTTTAAGTATATGAACTTCATTAGTTGGAGTGTTCTGATTGTTTGGTTGTCATACCTCTGTTTGTCAAGATTATCAACGACTTTCTTTAAGACATCGGAGAAATTAACAACCTCCACACCTCTTATTTTCTTTTTAGAAGTTGTTACTAGGACTTTATCATAGTCAAGGTTTTTCCCGACAAAAGTTTTTATTACACTCTTAACCTTAGATTTTACTCTTGCATCGTCAAACTTTTTTAAGCAGTCCTTTATTAGAACTTCATTGCTTATGGAACATGCAATTTCTACATGAACTACCCTTTGAACTTTATGATCTTCTAATTTTATACCTATAATGCTAATTATGTTCTTACCTGCATTTATATCTCGTATTGTAAAGAAACCCAAACTATTAAGCCATGTCTCGACTATCTCCTTTTCGGCATTCACCCTGACCCCCTCAAGCAGAAAAAGAATCTTCTCTTTATAAATATTTTGACAAAAATTTTAGCAAAGCTTTAAATACTGGACAGATTACTAACCTTAAATTGCCTTTTTCTTTGATGCGGCTGAAATTTGAAAGGTGTAAATGAAATGGGATATGAAAGAAGAAGTTTTGGTGGAGGCAGAGGCTTCCATGAAAGAAGGTTCAACAACGACAGAGCTCCTCCTGTAAATGTGGGAGATGAGCTTGATGTTACAATAGAAGCTGTTGCTGAAAAAGGCGACGGCTTGGCGAAGAAGGATGGCTTTGTAATTTTTGTGCCTGGAACTCAAACAGGAGATAAGGTAAGAATAAGAATTACAAAGGTCCTTAGAAGAGTCGGCTTCGCAGAGAAGATTGACTCTTCAGCTTCGGAAGAGGAGCAGGAATCACCTGAAAACTCTGAAGAAGATGAAAGTGGAGAAGTAGAAGATTCAGAAGACTTCTAAAGATTTAAGAATTTGTTTTGTTTTTTATTTTCTTTTCTTTTACTTTGCCCTCTTAAGAGGTATTCTTTAATGTGTTGTGAATACACTTCTACCTTGTTCAGATTATATAAGGTAATGCCTTAGGGGATAATATTTATATATTAGTTTATTTTATGTGTATAATTGTAATATGGAAGAGGAGATTCTTAAACTTCTGGAGAATGAAAAAGAGATAACTTGGCAGACGCTCCTCTACAATATTATCCAACAGCAAAATATGGATATTTGGGATATAAATGTCAGTAAGATAACGAAGCTTTACATAAGAAGTGTTAAGAAGCTCAAGGAACTTGACCTGAATCTTTCTGGTAAAGTCATACTCGCAGCGGCTCTCCTCCTCAAGATGAAGTCAACTCGTCTGGTTGGCGATGATATTCAAGATTTGGATAATATGTTCTCATCTATTCAGGAGTCGGAGGTTGAAGAAATTGAGGAATTTGAGGACTTTTATCAAGGTTTATCTCTTGCAGTTGGTGAGAACCGAATCAACCAGCAGGCAATACCAAAGTTGATGCCGAGGACTCCTCAACCGCGAAAGAGGAAGGTTTCTATCTATGACCTTATGGATGCACTTGAGAAAGCCCTTGAGGTAAAGGAGCGGAGAATAGTCAGAAGAGAAATAGAAAGCTCCGCGACAATAACACTGCCAAAGCCAAAATTTAATGTTGTTGATATGATGAAAAAGGTCTATTCAAAACTTAATAATCTGTTTTCAAGAAAGGAAAAAGTTGTTTTCTCTGAATTAGTTGAGTCAAACCGCAGGGAAGATAAGGTCTATACTTTTATTCCTCTGCTTCACTTGGCAAATCAGGACGAATCAAAGATATCCCTAATGCAAAACAGGCCTTTTGGAGAAATAATTATAACTCCTTACCAAGATAGCTTGGCTAATTCCAAAACTTTTTAAAAGGAGCTTTTAACTACTCCCTTTATGGAAGAGGATAATTCACCAAGGATTGATTTAGCAAGTTTCTCGGGAAATCCAAACATAGGATTATACCTATTTGCAACAGATTCATATGTCCTCGTTCCCTTGAGCATACATGATTCCTTGTTGCATAAGGTTGAGAAGGTGTTTGATGTTCCAATTATCAAAACGAATATTGCGGGCACATCTTTACTTGGAGTCCTCCTTGCAGGCGACAGCAATAAGCTTTTAGTTCCGAAGATAATCTTAGATACAGAGATTAAAACCTTAGAAAAGAATGATGTTGATTTTTCAATTGTAAATACTGACTTAACTGCCCTCGGAAACAACATTGTTTCAACAGAGAAAGCCCTTCTTGTGAATCCTGATTATGATACAAATTCAATCATCCAACTGAGAAAATCTACTGGAAAGAACATTATAAAGTGGGAATCCTCCAACTATAAAACTGTCGGCTCCCTCATTAAAGTTAAGGGTAATAAAGCAATTATAAGTCCTTTAATTGAGAATAAAAAGGGTTTAATAAAAGACCTGCTCAATTTGGACAAAGTATCTGCAACAAGCGTGAACTTTGGAAGCCCTTTTGTTAGCTCTGGAATCGTGGCGAATAAGAATGGGATGCTCATAGGTGAGAAAACAACAGGAATGGAATCTATGCAGATAGAACAGGCGTTCGGATTTACAAAGTATGAATAGGTGAAAAAATGGAATCAAACAAAATTATTGAACTCTACAATCAGCTTGAACTCATTCAGAGGCAGATACAGTCAGTTGAATCTCAACTTGATGAGATTGTGAAGCAAAAGGAACAAGTCAAAACCTCAGTCAAGGCATTGAAGGACCTGTCAGAAGAAAAATCCGAAGAAGTTTTAGTTCCTATCGTCAATGGAGTTTTTGCGAAGGCGAAGCTTCTTGATACAAAGAAGCTCCTCGTCAGTGTTGGCTCAAATGTTTTAGTGTCCAAAAGCATAGATGAAGCTGTCAAACTTTTAGAAGATAATGTTAAAGAGCTTGAAACCTATCAGGGCCAGTTGGAAGCAACATACAAACAGCTTATAGCTGAATTCAACCGAATACAGGACCAGTTGTCAAAGCTCAGCGGAGCAAACAACTGATAAGGTGATAATATGTTTGGATTTTTAAAGAAAAAGTTGAAGGAAGCTGTCAAGAGTTTTTCTAAGAGAGTCGAGGAAGAAGCTGAACCTGAGAAGGTTGTTGAAGAAAAGCCAAAGGAATTAAAAAAGGTAGAAGAAACAAGAGAACAAAAGACAAAAGGAGAAGCAATAGAAAAAAAGAACGAGAAAGGAGAGGTAGAAGAAGAAAATGAAAAAGAGGTAGAAAGAAAAACAATAGAAAAAAGAGAGGAAGAAATAGAGAATAAAGAACTAACTGAGCAGATAAGTGTTGAGAAAGAGGAGAAATCTGCAAAGGGAGAGGAAGTAAAATCAAAAGAAAAGAAAGAGGACAAGGGCGTTCTAAAAGAGCAAAAAACAGAAATAGTTGAAGAGAAAACAGGAGAAAAAAGAACACAGGAAGAAGCAAAAGGAGAAATAGCTGAAAAGAGTGAAGAGAATGTGCATCAAGAAACTTCTGAATCAGATAATCAAGTTCACAAATCAAAATCCTTATTTTCAGGAATAAAGAGAATATTTTCAAAGAAAAGAACCTCTGTTGAGGAGCCCTCTGAGGTTCAGGAGCACGCTAAAACTGAAGCACATGAAGAATCTAAAGAAGCTGAAAGGTCCAAAAATGTTGAAGAAGAAAGGGCCAAAACCTTTGCCCAAAAGATAAAAGAGGTTGTTGTTAAAAAAACACTTACTGAGCAAGAGTTTGATAAACTCTTTTGGGATGTTGAAGTTGTGCTTCTGCAGAACAATGTTGCCTTAGAAGTTATTGAAAAAATAAAATCTGATTTGAAAAAAGAACTTGTTGATAAAAAAGTTTTTAGACGAGAAATCCACAAAATTGTTGAGGAAACATTGAAAAATAGTGTAAGTCAAATACTGGACTTTAAAGTTCCTCAACTTGAAGAGTTAATAAAAGCAAAGGGTTCAAAGCCATTTGTAATCCTATTCTTGGGGATAAATGGTTCTGGGAAGACAACAACTCTTGCAAAGGTGGCTAATTACTTAAAAGAAAAGGGATACTCCTGTGTGCTTGCAGCCGGCGACACTTTTCGAGCAGCAGCCATACAGCAGTTGGAAGAGCACGCAAAGAATTTGAATCTTAAAATTATTAAACAGAACTACGGATCAGATTCAGCTGCGGTTGCATACGACGCAATACAATACGCTAAAGCACACAATACAGATGTTGTGTTGATAGATACAGCGGGGCGGTTACACTCAAATAAGAATTTAATGGAGGAGCTTAAGAAGATAGTTAGGGTTACAAAGCCCGACTTTAAAATCTTTGTTGGCGAGTCAATAACAGGAAATGACTGCGTTGAGCAGGCAAAGGCATTCAACGAGCAGATAGGCATTGACGCAATTGCTCTTACAAAATTTGATGTTGATGACAAGGGCGGAGCTGCCTTATCTGTTGCATATGTTACGAAAAAGCCGATAATCTTTGTTGGCACAGGCCAGAATTATGAAGATTTGAAGACATTCAACAAGGATGAAATCTTAAATTCCTTATTCAGCGAGCAATAAAATTTAAATAATGCATGCTTTTACTTCAAATTGTAGAGGGGCTCGTGGTTTAGTGGCTATAACGTCGCCTTTACGAGGCGAAAGTCCCCGGTTCAAATCCGGGCGGGCCCATTAATCTTACATAACTCTGACAATTCTTCATTTTTTCGATTCAACATTTTTCCTAAAAAGGTTGAGTTCCCACATCCGGGCGGGCCTATTATACTCTTATGAACGATCAAATAACTCCTTAATATTTTGATAAAAATTAGAAAAAGCTTAATCTTCAACGATTTTTATTGCGTGTTCAGGGCATTGAACCTCACATGCTTTGCAGTCAATGCACGCAGAGGGGTTTGCGACAAAGGTCTTGCCATCCTTTTTTGTGTAAACATTCATTGGACAGACCTGAATGCAGACAAAGTGCGACTTGCACTTGTTATAATCAACTATTGGATGGCTCATTTTTCACCTCAATCTTTGTTGGCTTGGCTTTTGTAACGACGAACTTTCTTATCTCAAAGTATTTTATTGGATAAACTTTACTTAACTCTTTTATTAATTCTGCTTGTAATTTGTGGTTTATAACAGCACTGACAAAATCATCATAGCTGGACTCTTTAATCGCTTTATAAATGAGTTCCCTTGCTTTGTTCTTTATACTCTTGTTGACATCTCCCTTTGATTTGAATGCAGTAACAATTATTGGCTTAACTCTGACATTGACACCGTCTTTTGTTTGAACAACAAAACTATCATCAATCCTCGTTCTTCTCCTTCTAACATATCTCCTCAACATAGCTGGAAGAATCTCATAATCTTCAACAAAGGTTATTGCGTTCTTCGTGGAAACATCGTGAATCTTAAGTTTAACATGAATGCCGTGCAATCTAACATTTCTTGTAAGTTCAGAAAGAGGAAGGTCAACTCGTCTTCCAATAAGCTTCTCTGGTTCTGATGCACTTATCTCACCGATAATTGCATTTCCGAACTGTTTAGGAGCTTTAACTTGATACCACTCTTTCTTGATAACCTTTATCTTTTGTTTCTTCTTCTTTACTGCCATAAGCTTATGGGGAGAACAATCACTTTAAAAAGTTTTCTTTTTAATCGTCAAATTTCATGATTCTGCCCGGAAAATCTTCTTTCATTAGGAGAACTACCCTGCTGACAGGTTTGTCGTCAATAATCTGATATCCCATACTGTCCGCAATCTTCTGTGCGAATTCCCTTACTTCTTCATGACTTGGCATGTTGCTCATCTTCAAACGATACTTTGAGTAGCCAACGTGCATGTAAGCTTTGACTTCTATGAAAGTTGGGTTTGCTTTCTCTTTGAGGATCCTCCCATACTCTTCCGGCTGGATCATATTTATGCCTTTAATAGATGTTACTCTTATTACGGTTCTTGTTCTGTCCTTAACTCTTTTTAAAAACTCTAAACTTCTCATTAACCTGTCCCAAGCATCTTTGAATACTGGCTTGTCAATCTCGTTGAAGAGCTTCTCATTCGGAGCAGTAAATGAAACATAAACTTGGGTTGGTAGAGCGTCTTCCCTCTCTAACCTTTCAAGCATATCAGGATACATTCCGTTTGTGACAAGAAAAGTTGTTTTTCCTCTCTTGTGAAGTTCCTTTATGAGTTCCGGAAGTTTTGGATAAATCGTTGGTTCGCCTGTAAGAGAAATGGCGAAGTGCATTGGCTCCTGTGCCTCTTCAAACTTCTTTTTATTTACTTTTGGATTGCCTCCAAATCCGGATAAGAGCTTTCTCTGAGCTTTTATGGACTCTTCAATGATTGTTTTTGGGTCATCAACTTCAAAATTCATTTCATAGCCCTGATTATATTCGTGAGGCCTCCAGCAGAAAACGCACTTGTTGCTACAGAAGCCGACAGTTGGAGTCATCTGGCAACACAGATGAGACCTTATGCCGTAAAATTTCTGCTTGTAGCAGAAATCCTCGTCGAGTAGAGACTTTTTAGTCCATTCACATATTTTAACTGCGCTGTGTCTACCTGCGAAGGCATAATGCTGTTTTATTAGAGCATAAAATAACCTGTCAGGAAGAATAGTTGTATTTGGAATCTCCTCTTTTGTGTGCGAACTTCTTGCCATCTTGTTTGGATTGTTTGTTTAGTTTAAATAATTATCTCTAAAAGAAAACCTTAAGTTTTTATACTACCTAATTTTGTTGTAGGATATGAGCGGTATAAGAGAAAAATTTGACAAGCTTAAATCATCAAGCAACTTTAAGGAGTGGTCGGATGATCGTGGAGATGCTTACCTTGTAAGCATTTTCTTCCTAAAAAAGCCAGGTAGAAAAGTGGAGGAAATTGTGTTTGATTTTTACGAACCAACTAAGGATAGGATAACAAGTTTTTCAGTTAAGGAGGGAGCTATCTCCAGAACAGAAAACCTGGAAATTTTGAAGGAAAAAGCTGACTCTTTGAAGGAATTGAACATTGACACACTTGATATTGACGAGTCGTTTGAGCACGCCATTGCAAAAGCTGAAGAAGTGCTGAACAAAGATAGTAGAGATTTCGTTGAGGTCTTCGCCACTCTTCAAACACTTGATGAGGAACCTGTGTGGAACCTAACTTTTCCCATTATTCGTGAGTTTAAAGTAGTTAATGTAAAAGTGTCATGTAGAAACAATAAAATCTTGTCAAATGAGCTTATGAACATATTTGAGTTTAGAAAAAGGTAAACTCTATTTTGAAAATTATATCTTTTGCTTCATAATAACTTAAATATGAGGAATCGCTAAGCTCTGATATGACAAAAAACAACAAAATAAGCTACAAGACGATCATGCACAATTCTGACCTTAGCAACTTCTTCGAGAAAAAATCTGAGGATAAGGATAAAAATTAGACCGCTGCCATTTTAACCCTTTTTATTTTTTTATTCTGCAAGTTCTTAACAACTCATCAACTTCTCAATGAAAACTTTTTTATACAAAATACCTGTTTCCAAACTAGGCGATTGTTATGGCAGACAGAACAATAAAAAAAGGAGATTTCATAAAGCTGAACTTCACAGGGTATTTAAAAGAGTCCGGAGAAGTGTTTGATACAACCTATGAGCAAAAAGCCAAAGAGGCAGGACTCTATGAACAAGGCAAAAAATACAAACCTCTAATAGTCGTAGCAGGTAAGGGTCAAGTTATAAAAGGACTTGACCATTTCTTAATAGGAAAACCTCTTGGAGAATATCATGTTGAAGTAAAACCCGAAGACGCATTTGGAAAGCGAAACGCGAAACTCATAAAACTCATGTCAAAATCAGTTTTTACAAAGCACAACATAAATCCTTTCCCAGGGTTGAGAGTGGAAATGGACAATGTGCTTGCAACAATAGTTAGTGTATCAGGAAGCAGAGTTTTAGTGGATTTTAACCATCCTCTAGCAGGAAAGACATTAATCTATGACTTGAAAGTTGAAGGATTTATAGATGATAAAAAAGAACAAGTGAAACTCTTAGCATCTTCGCTCTTTGGCAAAGAACCGAAAGTTGAGGAAAAGGATGGAAAATACGAAATTTCATGGAAAGACCTTGACGAAAACTCAAAAAGAATGCTTAGAATTATTGATAAAGAACTGAAAAAAGAGATCAAAGACAAGGCAGGAGTTGAAGTTGAAATAAAGATTTAATTCTTTTTTCTACATTCAAAAAATTTAAATACTCAATTAATTTATTTGCTGTTAACAAGCAAGCTAAAAAACAAAAGAGCGAGGTGTGCAAATGGATAATGTAAAAGTTGAGAATTCTAAAATGAGTGATATTGATGCTGAATTAGAAGCTTTTCTTGCAAATCAAAAAGCTTCGATAAAGGTCGTTGGAACAGGAGGCGGGGGAAACAACACAATTAACAGGATCTCTGAAGTAGGAATCGTCGGAGCTGAGACAATCGCTATAAACACCGATGCCCAAGACCTCCTATACACAACAGCTGATAAAAAGATCCTCATAGGGAGAGAGCTAACCCATGGGCTTGGAGCAGGAGCTGACCCAAAGGTTGGTGAGGAAGCCGCTCGTGAGTCAGAGCAAGAAATAAAGAAAGCACTTCAAGGAGCTGACATGGTCTTCATAACCTGCGGTTTAGGTGGAGGAACAGGAACTGGAAGTGCTCCTGTAATTGCCGAGATATCAAAGAAGCTTGGAGCTTTGACAGTCGGCATAGTTACTTTACCCTTCTCAATGGAAGGTAATCGAAGGTGGGAAAATGCTGTTTCAGGACTTGAAAGGTTAGAAGCAATCGTCGATACTCTTATAGTCATACCAAATGACAAACTTCTTGAAATTGCTCCTGAATTGCCTTTGCACACGGCATTTAAGGTTTCTGACGAATTATTAACAAATGCAGTTAAGGGCATAGCTGAACTGATAACCAAAACAGGACTTATAAACCTTGACTTTGCAGATGTTAGGGCAGTAATGAGCTCCGGCGGAGTCGCTCTCATTGGGGTCGGTGAGTCGGATTCTGAAAACAGAGCTGTTGAAGCAGTTGAGAAAGCAATAAACAATCCTTTACTCAACGTTGATATTTCAGGAGCCAACGGAGCACTGATAAATGTCTCTGGAGGAACGGACCTGACCTTAGATGAAGCTCGTAAAGTTGTTGAGGCGGTCTCTGAAAGGTTAGACCCTGATGCAAGGATTATATGGGGAGCTCAGATATCTGAAGATTTGGATAAGACAATAAGAGTGATGTTAATAGTTACAGGTGTGAAGAGCTCGCAGATACTTGGGCCTGAGAAGAAGTTCAAGACAAAGGCCAAGTCAGAGATGGAGAATGACTTAGGAATTGAGTTCGTGTGAGAAAAACAAAATAAGTAGAAATAAAATTTATTTATTTTTTACTCTCTTTTACCGCATAGCATTTCTTTGCATCTCTGATAACATTATTGACTAATCCTTCAATTAAGCTTCTTTGATTTTATTTTTTATCTTCTACCCTTTAATGTATGTTAAAACTTCTTCTACTTTATGCTCTACAATTGATTTGATGGGTTTGTAAAATTTAGTTCTCTTTAAACTCTCCAAATCATTGTTGAAACTGAAATCTACCTCTTCTTTAATTATTCTTTTTGTT
>JAMOQB010000069.1 GCA_027064225.1 Candidatus Woesearchaeota archaeon
TAAAGGTTTTTATAGTAATTCAATTCTTTCTCAAGTTTCTGAATTTTTTGATTTAATATAGAAATCTGAATCTCATATTTATTATAATCACATCGAGGATTTGAAGATGCTGTTGACTGAGCGAATACAAAAGAAATAGGCATAAATACTAAAAGAAATAATACAAATATGAAAATATTACTTTTTAATTTCATTTTTCACCTTCAATTATCCTAACCCATTCATGATTTTTAATTTTCTTAAGGTCTCTAAGCTCATTCATAAGAAGCGCAAGTCCTTCTATATAGAAATAGCCAACAGCACACTTAAAACCTTCAGAACCTTTAGCAAGATTTTTTAGAATATCTATTAAAGTAATAATTTTTCCATCATATTTACGTCTATTATCTATTATAGCACCATTATCTAAAATTTCGCTAAAATTTATTTCAACCATTTTTATTTCATTACCCTTCTTTTAACATCCTGTTTTGAATCTTTTTATTTGTAAGACCTTCGAATTGGTGGCATGAAGTTTTTTATTCATTACCCTAACTTATCCTTATAACAAGTTAAGAGTAAATATCTTTCTATATGATGCAGATTCTTATTTTTAAATCTTTCTCAATTCTTCTAAAAATTTTCCAATCAGGGAAATAAAGCGATGGAAAGTGGAATATAAAATAGAATTAAAAAATCTTTTTAAAAGTTTAACTCATATATTTAATCATAATATTCAACTTTGTGGGGGGTGTGTGATAAAATGAGTAATTCGAGTAACGTAATTAAGAAATGTGTAGATTCTATTGTTAATAAAATGGAAGATATATTATATAATAATAGAGAATTTGGGATCTGGTTAAATTCTGATCCTCCTGGTTCAAGTAAGAGCAAAGCAATAAGATTTGCAAGCTCAAATGAAGAAAAAGCTATAATCGCTATAAATCCAAGAGCTTATGAGAATAAAGCGTTCATTCCTAAAAAGGAAGAGAAGAATAGATTAAAAGATTGGATTGTTATAAATGAAAATGTGCATGAAAGGCATATTCTTGGAGCGTTGATTGTAGATTCAAAGAACAGAGTAGTTTATGAACTAACAAGAGAGAGAGAACAAATTATTAGGCAGGTACAATAATGAGTTGGAGCTTAAAAATATTATAGGTAGGTGGAGATCAAAAATAGAGAGAGGAGTTTATAATCCAATAAGTTATAGAAAGATTAAATACAAAGAAGTTGTGTAGTGTTCTTATCTCAACAAAGGTTAAATTTATAAATAAATGCGAACTACGAAAAAAGGAAGCGCCGGTAGTCTAGAGGCTAGGATACTACCCTGCCACGGTGGTGACCCGGGTTCAAATCCCGGCCGGCGCACGGGCCCGTAGCTTAGTCTGGTTAGAGTGCTGGTCTTATACGACGGCATTCTAAACAACTCAGAATGCTCTGAGACAACCAGTGGTCCGGGGTTCAAATCCCCGCGGGCCCACTCTTTTTTTCAAAAGATTTCTTTAACAACTCTTCCTTTTTCGACTCAACATTTTTCCTAAAAAGGTTGAGTTCCCACATCCACACAGGCCCACTCTTTTTTTCAAAAGATTTCTTTAACAACTCTTCCTTTTTCGATTCAACATTTTTCCTAAAAAGGTTGAGTTCCCACATCAACACAGGCCCATATTAATATTCTACAAGTTTAACACTTCCCTGCCTTTTCGATAAAACCTTTTTCCAAAAGGTTTTGTTACACATCAGAACGGGCCCGTGTTCTTAAATAATTGCTGAAAATAAGAGCATAAGTTTTTAAATAAAGAGTGAAAATTACATTTGATGAGTTCAAAAGATTCTGACGACAAGTTCCTTCATCTAGTGAAGGATACTTTGAAGAAGGATAAACAAGCATTGGTGTTTGTAAATACTAAGCAAAGAGCTGAGAGGACCGCTGAGATAATTGCGGAATCAATAAAGGAGAGCAATGAGCATTTAGAAGAGGTGAGTGCAGAAATAGAGAATGTTCTTGCAAGACCGACAAAGCAGTGCAAACGCTTAGCAAAAGTTGTTAAGAAAGGCGTTGCTTTCCATCATTCCGGACTTATGGCTAAGCAGAGGGAAATCGTCGAGGATGAATTCAAGAAGGGAAACATAAAAATAATTTGTTGCACGCCGACCTTAGCTTATGGGTTGAACCTGCCGGCATTTAGAGTTATTATAAGAGATTTGAAACGATACGGTTACAGAGGCTACGCTTGGATTCCTACACTTGAAGCTCAGCAGATGTTTGGCCGTGCAGGAAGGCCAGAGTATGATAAGGAAGGCGAGGCTATTTGCATAGCTAATGACGAGCGTGAAGCTGAAGAGATACTTGAAAGATATATAAATGGAGAACCTGAGGATATTTATTCAAAACTTGCTGTTGAACCAGTTTTCAGAACTTATCTCTTAAGCTTAATATCTGCCGGCATTTCGAGAACTGAGGAGGACCTTGTAAACTTCTTCTCAAAAACCTTCTGGGCGTACCAATTTAAGGATATTGGCAGAATTAAGTTTATGATTGGAGGAATGCTTTCAAAACTTAAGGAGTGGAAGTTCATAGAGTATAAATCAGAAAGCAATTCATTTACAATCGCGTATGACATGGACGACGGTGGAATTATAAAACCTACACCTCTTGGAAGGAGAGTCGCAGAGCTTTACTTAGACCCCTTAACAGCTCATAAAATTTTAGAGGGTCTGGAAACTGAGAAGGATAAAACAGAATTTTCAATAATAAACCTCTGCACAAACACTTTGGAACTTAGACCTTATCTTAGGGTGAAAGTTAGAGAATACGATGAAATTGAAGAGAGGTTAATTGACTTTGAAGATGAAATTTTATACGACATTCCAAAGCCGTATGATGAGGAATATGATGAATTTTTAAACAGTTTCAAAACTTCCCTGCTTTTTTATGATTGGATAAATGAGTTTGACGAAGAGTCCCTCCTGGAAAAGTACAGCGTTAAACCTGGAGAGTTGAGGGCTAAACTAAAAATTCTTGACTGGTTGCTTTATTCGTGCCATGAACTTGCAAAGCTCAACGGCAGAAAGGACCTTTTGAATTTAATAAACAAAACAAGGTTAAGAGTGAAATATGGAGTTAAAGAGGAGCTCCTTGACCTGCTGAGATTAAAAGGCATTGGCAGGGTCAAGGCAAGAAAGATGTTCAACAATAATATAAAAACCTTGAGCGATGTGAGGCGCATAAGTGAGTTTGAGCTTAGAAAGATTCTCGGTGAGAAAACAGCAAAGAATATAAAAGAGCAGGTAACTGCAAAACAAAGAACAAAAGAGAGATTGTAGCAAAATGGAGAGTAAAGAAGAAAAGTTTTACATAAAATTTTACAAGCCGAAGGGAGTTGTTACAACAACCTCTAAATTTGAGAGGCCGAACCTTCTTGACTATGTTAAGACAAAGTCCAAGTTTGGATATGCCGGCCGGCTTGACAAAGATGCGGAGGGCCTTCTGCTCTTAACAAATGATGGTTCATTGATAAATAAGATAACACATCCAAAATTTGGAGTTGTCAAAACTTATGAAGTAAAGCTGAACAAACCTTTCAAATCTTTTAAGGAGCTGAATGAGGAAATAATCGGCAGAAGAAGAATTGATGCTAAAGTTAGAATTATAAACAAATCTAAAACAAGGTTGCTCATCAAAATTCATGAGGGTAAGAAACACATTGTCAAATGGATATTCAGAAAGCTCGGCTACAAGGTTACTCAGCTGAAGAGGATAAGCATAGGCGGTTTGAAACTTGGAAAGTTAAGGCCGGGAGAATTTAAATATGTGAAGAAGGCGGAGATAATCAGAGCGTTCTACAAACAAAGTTGATATAGAAAAATTACGCCCTGAAGAGGAAGGCATCTAAAGCAACACATCTTCTGAGATAAATGAACAATGACAGAGGTATGAGATAGTTAAAGAGCTAAGATATCTGAGTGTTCATGAGGAAGTATTTTAGTAGTTGATTCCCTTATGTTAAAAGTGTTACAGCATTAATCTAACGAACAAGCTCAGGGCAACAATAGATAAAACAATTATTAATCCAGTAAAAGGGTCCACTTGTTTTGTTTGAACTTCAGTTTTCCTATTCTCACAATGAATTTTTACTCTAAGCGAAGGGAGTATATTCCCCTGTTTCAAGGAGGAGTTCACAATTTTAACTGTCAGATAGTCATCCTTGCACATCTCTTTTGAGACAATCAGCGTGGCGAATGACTTGGCAGGAATTTTGAATGTCTGCACAGGTTTTGAATTGATGAGGTAATATGTTGAAGACGCTTGGACAAATATTTCAAAATCGTTGCTGTTAAGGACCTTAATAGGAATTTCATTTTGGCTTGTGAAATCCAGTGTTGATGGACTAACTGAGAGCGATGATGATAATACTATCTCAGCATTCATAAGAAGAATAATAAAGATAAGAAGAAGTTTATTCACTGTCAACACCCTGTATCATAATTAAACAGGAGTATCTGCCGAGGGCCTGTGTCTTCGGAACTTCCAATTTTATATTAAACGCTGTTGAATCAGCTGGCTCAAGATTTAAATCAAAGTTTCTCTCATCAGACAAGCTGTTGGTTACTTGAGCAGAGCCAAAGCTGTAATAAATGTTTGAATACTCAAATCCATTGTAAGTCCCAGGTAGAACTTTTGCATCTAAAACAACATTGCCTGTATTCTTAACTGTTGGGCTGTCCAGTGTTGCTGTGTCACTGTCTCCAAATATTATTGAGTCTGAACCTGCTTTTACATCCCCGAGGTCAATACTGTTTGCGTCAATTGTTATGGAGAGCAAACTTTCATATTTAAAGCTTGAATAATTAGTAACGCTTTGATTTCCGCTACGAACTTCAACTTTCACATTATAAATTCCTGGCTGTGAGTAATAAGGCACTTCAAATTCAGCCATGTATTCATATGAGAAGTTGCCCGCTTTTGTTAAATTTGCTTGATTAACATATGAGAGGTTTGTCAGAGAAATATTCACACTTGAGTTAAGATTGACTTCAACCTTAACATATAATTTTCTATATGAGTTTGGTTTTGGAGTTATTGAATTGTTAGTTTCATTTATATCATCCAAAATTGTTATATTCAAAACCTCCAAGTCAGGTTGGACAACTCTAAAATAAATGTTTATACCTTCCTTATTGTTTGATGTGTAATTTGAATTGTGAAGATTCACTTCTCCTGCATAAAAATCATTGCTGTTGTTGTCAGTATCAATAAAAGAACTGTTATCTTTCCTTCTAAGTAATGCCTCACCATCTGCAACTCCTGTTGAAGGAGTCCCTTCATAAAGCGTTGGTGATATTTTATTTTCATCACCCCAACCGACGCTATCCACAGAGTTGTTGTCTTTATTAATCAAAGCCACACCTCCATTTGTATTAACTAAGCTTATTGATTCTTCATAATCAGCGTCTGGCCAATCAGAGTTTTTATGTGTGCTCCATCCAGAATCAGCAACCAAAAAGTAGGAGTGAGGTTTTATACTTGAGTTTGGAAGAGTTAAATCAGAAGATGAACTTGATGTAGCCAAATGCCAGCCATTGAGGTTTATTGTCTCATTCGTTGGATTATAAATCTCAATTGCCTCCCTGTCAGTATCAGAACCGTTCGGATTGTATAATACCTGCGATATAATGAGGTGATCCAATGCAGATACTGATCCACTTTTCAACAGTATCAAACTTAAAAGTATTAAGATTATGGTAAGCTTTGTTCTGTTAGTCATAAAACCACCAATAGAAAAGACAGAAGAATTTTTAATAAATATTTTCAAAGTTTTTTGATGTTTTTTCCGAAACAAGAGGAGTCAGATGAGTAATAAGCACTTAACAAGTCCAATCCCTTGCATAAGAGTTTAGGATTTGATGATACCTCTTTAAAATTGGTAAAAGCCCCAATAAATTTCAAAAGCTCACAATACTTTTCTGCGGAGGTGTGACTGTGATCTAATAGTAAGTTTATGGTTTTATCAACACATTCAATGTCTCCAAGTTTGCCTTGCTCTCTAAATATTTTTGCAGATTTTTCAATTAAGTTAGGAGATTCAATAGTTTTATACAAGGTTATAATTTTTTCAAGAGCTTCTTCTGTATTATAATTGAGTGACGAGATAACTTTAAGTGAGCTTGCAAGTGCATACTTTGCATTCTGATTCTTATAATTAAGTAGGAGCTCCGCAGCTTTATCAGTTAGGTTGGAGTTATAATTACTAAATTGAAAAACATATGCAAGAGCTCCTGAAATCAACTGGAATTCTCTTGTATCCTTGTATGTCTGAAGAACTTCAACAATGTTATTGGTATTTGGAAATAATTCTTTAACTACCTGCAATTGGTCTTTATTTACTGTCTCAACAAGAATAGTTTCTAACTGATTGGAAAGTTCTATTTTTGCTTTTGTAGAGATCGAACCTTCTCTCTGAAAATTCAGCATCTCACTTATGTAAAGACCAAGTTTCTCTTCAAGAGATTTTAAAGAATATTTGCTTGTGTCCATGAGAAAACAAGAAAAATCGTCATTTATAAACTTTTCTGTCTTTACCACTTAAAAGGAATAATAAAAAATTAGTTATTTATTTTACTTTGCCAATCTCTTGTTAGCCCTCATACTTGGCCTTATTTTCTCTGCTCCCCTACCCTTATTGTTCAGGCCTCTTGACTTTTTCCCAGCACTTGTAAGTCCTCTAAAAACTCTCCTCTTGTTCTGCTTCTTGGTTATCCAATTTATGTTCTTATCGGCTTTTATGCTTGGATTTTGCGGATCAACTAAGATAACTTCATACCAATAGTATTTGCCATCCTCCATAACATAGTAAGAGTTCAAAACTTCAAGATTCGGAAACTTCCTTGCAACTCTCTGCTCAGCGACGACTTGATAACTTATCTTCAAGTCCTTTCTTAAACTCCTGTGCTTTGATGTTCTTCCATTTCTTATCTTTTCCCTCTTTCGTCCTCCTCGAAGAACTCTCTGCCTTACAATTACAAATCCTGGCTTGGCTTTGTATCCAAGGGACCTTGCCCTATCCAATCTTGTTGGTCTTTCAATCCTCACTGTAGACGGTTCTCTTCTCCACTTTAGAAGGCGCTCACGCTTCAAAGAATGAACCTCCTCTTTAACTTCTTTATCTGGTTTTCTCCAAATCTGTCTTAAATATTTGTATAAACTCATTCTGACCTCCATTCTTTTCCATTTTTACTTTGATTCGGGTAAGTCACTACCCACATCTCAGAACCATGAGCAAAGGACAGATTTATAAATGTTTTGATATTCAGAGCAAAGGACCACAATGAAAAACTCAAAAAGAACAAATTACCAGCTCATCGAGGAAACTAAAGAGTTTGTCAGAAACTATTTTAAAAATGTTGAACCTGGACATGATTGGTGGCACACTTACAGGGTCTGGAAAAATGCGAAGAAGATTTACAACGAAGAGAAGAAGCGAAACAAGGACCTTGACAATCCTGAATCAAGGTTAATTGTAGAATTGTCAGCACTTCTGCATGACATTGAGGATTACAAATTCAGCGGAAACGAGAAACTCAGCGGTAAGGTGGCTGAGAATTTTTTAAAGGGAAAACTCAACGAGAAGACCATTAAAAAGATCACTAAAGTTATAGACAATATTTCTTTCAAAGGAGCAGCTGAGAAACAGAAGATTATGTTCCCAGAATTAGCTATTGTGCAGGACGCAGACCGTTTAGATGCAATAGGTGCTATTGGAATTGCAAGGGCTTTCAGCTACGGCGGTTTTAAGAAAAGGCCACTCTATGACCCAAATGAAAAACCAAGGCAGAACATGACAAAAAAGGAGTATTTAAAGAATAAAGGCACAACAATAAATCACTTTTATGAGAAACTTCTTCTGCTGAAAGACAGGATGAACACAAAAACAGGTAAGGAGATGGCGAGGCAGAGGCACAAATTCCTAAAGCAATTTTTAAGAGAGTTCTTTAAAGAATGGAACAGCAGAACATAAAAAGATTTTTATATAAGCATCTCTTTATATAAAAGAGTATATTCCTATACAAAAATATGCACAAATAAAACATACAAGCTGAGGTGCCAACATGACAAGATACTACTGCACTGCCTGCGGTTATAAATTCGAACCAAAAACTGGAAAGGTCCCAACAGTATGCCCCTACTGTGGAAGACGCGGAACCCTAAAGAGAGAGGGAAGTGCTCAAGAGCTCCTTGATGAGCTCGATGAGATGAATGCAGATTAAGAACTACTCTTCTTTTTATCTTTGAGCAGGTTATTTTTGTAGAGATGAAATAGACCTAAGGCGACAGCTTCTTTACCAAGATGAGACTTCACAATCTTCACTTCTCTAAGTGGAGGCAGAACATGCTTTTTAAAATAATTAACTGATTGAGAATAAAGCATGTCAATATTTGCCAAACCTCCACCAAGGACAATAATTTGAGGAGCCAGAATATTTGCCAAGTTCACCAAACCAACCCCCACATTCTTAGAAAATTCTAAGATAACTTTCTTAGCGGCTTTATCACTTTTCACAAGCTGAGCAACCTCTTTAGCGTCAAGTTTTCTATGACCCTCCTTTAAATATTGCCTCCTAATAAATTTTGAGCTTGCGTAGAGCTCCCAACAATCGTAGTTTCCGCAGGAGCACTTTCTATGCTCAGAGGAAATTGTCATATGACCCACTTCTCCTGCAGAAAAATTAAATCCTCTATACAGAGTACCGTTGATGATAATTCCGGCTCCAATACCTGTGCCGAGAGTAACACCAACCATATTAGATAAAGTTTTATTTTTAGACCTCAAATTAACAAACTCCCCATAAGTAAAGGCATTAGCGTCGTTCTCCAAAAAACATTCTTTCTTGTATTTGGACTCCACAATAGAAGCCAATCTCAAATTTTTAATTTTGAGATTTGGAGCTTCTTTTACAACTTTACCGTCAGTAGTTCCTGCAACAGCTATGAGAATTGCCTCAATAGATTGTCCTTCAATGACATAGTTTATTGACTTAAAGAGCTCCTTAATAATATAACTTCTGCCCTTGTTTGGCTCTGTCAGGAAGGTTATTTGCTTAACAACCTTTCCAGAATCAACAAGCATAGTTCTTGTCTTTGTCCCACCCAAATCAACAGATACAATCATCTTAAAGCGTTAATATATGCTCTTCAATTTCTTCTTCAAAAAGTCAAGTCCGTTTAAGCTTTCAACATCATTCTCTAAAATTATACCAAGCTTCAAACTTGTAAGCAGTCCAAAGTAAATGGTTGAAAACAGCTCAATGAGGAAATCGCTCCCTTTGATTTTAAGCTCGCTAACTTCCCTGCTGTTTCTCTTCAAAAATTCCTTCATAGTGTCAATTTCCTTGTTAATGTGCTTATTCTCATAAGCATCCCTAAGAAAGATTGCATATGCATTATCAGGGCATGTTGCGTAACCTTCCATGTCAGAATAACATGCTTCAGGCACAAGAGAATTAAATGCCATTATCTTAGAATTAAGATTAAAGAATCTCTTCCAAGCAAATCCAACAGATGAGAATCTTTCAGATGTGTAAATAATTGGAAGCTTACTCACCAAACGATTGGCAAACACCTCCGCATTTTCTTTAAATGACTCCTTCCTCAAAACCCTAGCTATTTTAAAGAAATCAACGGACTCCCTAATCACATCATTCTTTATTAAAGTGTTAACCATCGCTATGAATGAGAGGAAAAAGGATGTTCTACTGTTCAACCCATCAGGAAGTTTAATGAAGGACACATTGTTCTCCTGAGCCATCTTCTTCAGCTTTCCATCTGAGCTGACAACGACAATTTTAGCCCCCCTACCAACAGACATTTTGTAACTCTTCATAGCTTCTAAATCGCTCCCTGAGTGAGAAAGGACAAAGATCAGGGTTCTGCTGTTAGCCCAATATGGAATCTCAACGGATTCATTGATAAAAACAGGGAGCTTAAGCCCTAAATCGAGAATATAATCCTTAAGCATGTAACCTGCGATTATGGAGTTGTCAACTCCTGAAACAACAACTGCTTCTATGTCTCCGAGGAGTTTAACACCCTCAACATCCGCGAAGGTTTCAATGTTGTTAGGAACATTATCAACTCCTTGAGAAAAGCTTTCTGACCTCATAATCTCACCTAAAGAATGAAACGAACACTTGTTTAAAAGTTTTATTATAATTAAACAAAGTAATACATCAGGATACAACAAAGTTTATTAAGAACAAGATTAAACTTAGATGCATGATTGTAAAGAGGGTAAAGCTTCACAACATAAGAAGCTATGAAGATGAGGAAGTTATATTTCCTAAGGGCATAGTGCTTCTCAGTGGGGATATCGGAGCAGGAAAAACAACTCTCCTTTTAGCTTTAGAATTCGCACTCTTCGGAACAAAGTCAGACCTGTCAGCTAACTCCTTACTCAGAAAAGGCAAAAGGCGTGGCTATGTTGAGGTAGAATTTGAAATTGATGGGAAAGATGTTATTGTAAAACGAAAACTTAAACTTACAAAAGACAGGATAAATCAAGAGTCCGGCACAATCAGTATTAATGGGGCAAAAAAGGAGCTCGCACCTGTAGAATTAAAAACAGAAATACTCAATCTGCTCGGTTACCCAAGCACAATTCAAAGGAAGAGAAAATCATTAATATACAGATTTACAGTATACACACCTCAAGGAGAGATGAAGAAGATACTGTTTGAAAAGAGAGAAGAACGATTAGACATACTTAGAAAGCTGTTCGGCATAGACAAATACAAGCGAATAAAGGATAACTCCACAATTATATTGAACAATTTGAGGCTCAAGATAAGAGAATTAGAAGTAAAATCAGAAGGAATAGAAGAACTTGAAGACAGAATAAAAGAAATAAAGAAAGAGATTGAGGAGATAAAAAAAGATGAACAAAGACATGAGAAAAATAAAAGAGTGTTGAATGAAAAGATTAACGAACTCAACAATGAGCTGTTAAAGTTAAGAAATGAAGAAAAAGAATTAAACAGATTAAAAGAAACCCTCTCAGGATTGAAGAGCAGATTGATTGAGAAGAGAAAAAATATAGAAGCTCTAAACCAAGAAATAGAAAACAGCAAGAAGAGTATATATGACCTGAAGAGAAAATTGGAGCCGCAGCTCAAGAAGAACACAATCGAAGAGGATATTGAAGTTTTAGAGGGATATATCAGAGAGTTAAACAGGAGAATAAGCGAGTCAAAAACAAAATTATCAAGCTTAAAAAATCAAGAAGCAGAACTAAAAAAAGAAATAAAAGATTTGGAGTTAAAGTATAATAACTCAGAGAAAATAAGAGAAGAGATAAAAGTCCTAACAGAAAAGATAAATAAAAGTGAAAAAAGAGAGAAAAGAAGAGAAGTTCTAAACAAGATAAATCAAAAGAATACAAATGAAATAGCAGTTCTCAAGGACAAGATAAGCGAAATCAACGAAAACAAAGACAAGCTAAAAGAAGTTAATGAGTGTCCGCTCTGCCTCCAGCCAATAACAGAGAAGCACAGGCGTGAGATAAATGAAAAATATGAAAAGAAGAGAGATGAACTAAGGAAAAAATTAAGCAACCTCGTGGAACAGAACAAACTAATAGAGAAAGAGATGAGAGAAATAGAACAGGAAAAAATTGAGGCGGACAGAGCTAAGATAAAGAGAGCTGAGTTAATAAAACAGCTTGAATTTGCAGAGGAATCCAAAGTAAAAAAGAAGGAAAAGGAAGAAAAACTTGCAAGAATAAGAGAAGAAATTAAAGATTTGGACAGAGTAAAAGAATCTGAAGATGAGCTTGCAAAAAAAGAAAAAAGGTTGAGAGAATTAAAGGACAAGCTGAACAAGATTTATGAGCAGGAAAAGATAAACTCTAAGATAAAAGAACTTGAAAATGTTATACTCAAAAATCAGATAAGAATAAGAGATGAAACCGCAGATGTTAATGAAATTAAAAAGAACATCGGAGAACTCCTAAATAGTATAAACCGCAAAAAGACAGTTGAGGAAAAGCTCACTCCACTTGAAGAGAAGATTGAAAGTATAAAAAATGAGTATAAAGAAGAGGAGATAAGCTTAGCCAGATTAAGAAAGGAAAGAGAGCTCAAAGAAGATATGAAAAAAGAGTCCGAGAGAGAATTAAAAAAGAAAAAAGAGTGCAGAGAAGAACTAAGCAGAGTAAAAGCTTTGAAGGATTGGATAAACTCCAACTTCTTGCCAATAATTGAACTAATAGAAAAACAAGTAATGCTAAACATACACACACAGTTCAACGAACTCTTCCAAGGGTGGTTTGACAAGCTCATGGATGATGAGGGAATAAGTGCGAGATTATCAGAGGACTTCAGTCCAATTATAACACAGAATGGTTATGATATTGAAGTTGAGAATTTGTCCGGTGGAGAGAAAACAGCTTTAGCTCTTGCATACAGATTAGCGCTGAATAAGGTGGTTAATGAATTAACATCAAAGATAAAAACAAAAGACCTCATTATTTTAGATGAGCCAACAGAAGGATTTTCAGAGAAGCAACTTGATAGAGTTAAAGAAGTGATAAGGGAGCTGAACATGAGACAAGTTATAATTGTCTCACATGAGGCGAAGGTAGAGACATTTGTAGACAGCATAATAAAAATAGTTAAAAACAACGGCTCAAGTCAAGTTATAAAAGTGTAGAAGCATGCTCCCGTAGTATAGCCTGGAAGTATACAACCCTGCGGAGGTTGTGGCTCGGGTTCAAATCCCGACGGGAGCGTAAAAAAAAAACAAATAAAAAATGAACCTTGTAACTTTACTCGGATTTATTGCTGGTGCAATTACCACAACTGCAAACATACCACAACTGATAAAGATATACAAATTAAAAGATGCAAATGATATCTCAGCTTTTACTTATATCTTGCTTCTAATTGGATTCATACTTTGGATCATATACGCGTTATGCATAAATGACTTCCCGCTGCTGATTGCAAACATAGTATCCCTAGGCGTAGTAATTGGCATACTCATCTTAAAGGAGAAATATAAAAAGAAAACTCCAAAGGCAATAAGATGACTTCTTCAAAGCTTCTAAAAAAAGAGTCAAGGGTTCTCGGATTTGACGACGCTCCGTTCAAGAAGGACTCCAAAGAGAATAATTTAATAATTGGAGTGATTATGAGAGGACCTGAATTATTTGAGGGTCTTATATCCACAAAGGTAAGAGTTGATGGCTTTAACTCTACTGCGAGAATTATAGAATCAGTAAATGCTTCAAAGTTCAAGCACCAGCTAAAAGCCATCTTGTTCGACGGTATATGCCTGTCTGGTTTTAATGTCTTAGACCTTGAAGCAATAAGCAAAAGAACAGGCATACCTGCAATAACAATAATGAGAAAACCGCCCAACTTCAATGAGATAAAAGAAGCTCTGAAAAGAGTGAGTCGGCCAAAGTTCAGGGAGGAAATCATGATGAAAGCAGGGCCGATTTATTCTGTTGATGTGAAGAACAAAAACTGCACAGGCAGAGTATTCTTCCAGTTCAAAGGGTGCAGCAGAGAATATGCAGAGAACATAATCAAACTGATGACTTTTAGGTCATTAGTTCCCGAACCTCTGAGAATAGCCCACTTAATCGCTTCGGGAATTAAACTTGGAGAAAGCAGAGGTCAGGCCTGAATCAGAAACAAATTTCAGAATTAAATCCTGATTAAAAACTTCTGGATGGAATTGAAATCCAAATATCCTGTTTTTACAGATAATAATTTGAGGTATCTTTACCTTCTTACCAGTGCATGCTGGAATAAAGAATTTTTCCTTTGCTTTCGAATAATCCAACGCCTTTTTGTGGAGTAGAAAGACCTTCATATGTCTAAATCGCAGGTGTTTAACACCTATCTCAACAGCATCTATTAATGGGACATTGAACAGCTCAGCAATTAAGTGCATACCTGAACATATTCCTAAAACACTTACTTGATTATATTTTATAAAGTTTAAATTCTTGCCGTATTTCAGGTAATCAAAGTCCTGAAGGTTCGTGCCTGTTACAATAATCCTGCCAAATCTCTCTGCATAAGATTTATCAATATCTTTAATATGAACTTCAGAGAATAGAATATTTTTCTTTCTTAGAATAGCTCTGATTGGCTCTACAAACTCATAGTCAGATAAGGGATCCTTATTAGTTTTTACAATTAACACTTTCCTCATTGCAGCACCTTCTTCTCCAAGTGGGCTTTATTCACAAGCAGCCTCCCAGTATAGTTATGAAACACAGAAGAGTATTGGTCCACAACAATTTTCTTATTAAACAAAGGCATGTCAAGAACAAGTGTCTCAAACTCTCCGCCTTCACCAACCGGGTTAATCTGATGTTCAACACTCATCTTTTTTGCCAGTTTCAAAAAGTTTTTATCAATCTTCTTACCAAGGAATGACTTGTCTAGGGGATAAGCAGCAACTGCTGTAATTATAACCTCAAAATGATTTCTTATCAACTCGTTTAAAAGGTCATATTCATCATTCATCCACAGAGGATTAAATGAATAAAGGGACATATCATTGCAGATTTTTTGTATCCTTGTATTTTGATAAGTAGATTTAATCGCTCCTGAGACAACTCCTTCAACGCCAAACTTATCAACGGCATCTTTCAACGCTCGTCTAAGTGTCAGGAGCTCGTGTCCTTTGTTCCCCTTCGTCTTAACTCTTATCATAGGAATATTTAAGGCTCTGCTCTGAAGCTCTGTTAAGTTTATGGTAGGTGTGTGAAACATAAAACTAAAATCATTCTCAGATTCCAAAGTTATCAGGCACTTAATTTTATGATACTTTGACGCTCGGTAAAGTGCAAGTAATGAATCTTTTCCCCCAGACAGCAAAGCAGCAAGCTTCATTTCGCACCAACCAGAAGATTTGCACTCCTAAACATAGTAGTATTCTCCTTTGGATTTTTGCTCCCTATCCTTTCTTGAATCTTCCTTATTTATTCTTGGCCTCTTAGATTCTAAATCTCTTCTAAGAGTTATGCCAAGCTTCTTCAAGAAGAGGTTCATACCCTCATGCATAGGCAGCGGGCCGATAACTTCTCCATGAACAGCGGGCTCCCCATCAAAGATTATAAGTGAGTCAGAAACCATATCTATGAATAGGAGGTCATGATCAACTATTATAAGAGATTTCTTGTTGTTCATAGCATAATCCTTTATGACTTTCGCAGTTTTTACTCTCTGATCTGCATCAAGATAAGCAGATGGCTCATCAAGCAGGTATATATCCGCATCCTCACTAAGCGTCTTTGCTATGAGAACTCTTTGAAGTTCGCCGCCACTCAGATTAATAAGCTTCTTCATAAATAGGGGCTGTATATTTAAAGGTCTTATCAACTCTATGTTGTAATTTTTAACAGCATCCTTAACAAAATTAACAACAAGGTCATCCTCATGACCCTCTAATGCCTCATTCAGATACTGCGGTTTGTATGAGGCCTTTATCTTGTCAAAGTTTCCAGAATCAGCTTTTATTTCTCCTGCTAAGATTCTAACAAAACTTGTCTTTCCAATGCCGTTTTCTCCCAACACTCCTATGACTTGATTCTCAAATATTTCTCCTTTCTCAGCTGAAAGGGTAAAACTGCCAAGCTTCTTTTTAAGATTGCTCCAGGATGTCAGTGTTTTTGTCTCTTTAAATTCTGCAGGGGGTTTATCAAAAAACTTTATTGGCTTGTCCCTTATTCTTATGTTCTCGGCTTTCAAGAATCCGTCAAGGTATTCATTTATAGCAGACCTAGTAGTTTTAAGCCCCGCAACGATGCCGTAGTGTCCAGGGTCTCCAAACATAATGTTTGTCAGATCAGTCATATAATCAAGAATGATTAGGTCATGTTCAACTGCAAGCACTGCTGTCTTTTCTGAAGCCAAATTTCTTATGAGCTTTGCAACTTGGATTCTTTGTTTTATATCAAGGTATGATGTTGGTTCGTCAAAGATGTATAGGTTCGCATCCTTCAAGAAGGTTGCGGCTATTGCAACTCTTTGAAGCTCGCCGCCACTCAACTTTCTTATGTCATTGCTTAGTATCTTCTTTAAGTCAAACTCTTCAACGATTTCGTCGAAGTTGTTGCTCTCATCAACCTTTCTCAAGAGGTCCTCTACTTTTCCATTGTACAATCTTGGTATGAAATCAATGCTCTGAGGTTTATAAGCAATTTTTATCTTTTTATCTCTCAAATCCTCAAAGAAGCTTTGGACCTTTGAACCTTTGAAGAATTCTAAAAGCTCATCAAAACTTGCCTTGTCTTTTCCAAGGTTTGGCTCCAACACGCCAGCAAGTATTTTAACAGCAGTTGTTTTTCCAATACCATTTACACCAAGAACACCAACAACTTTGTTAAACATTGGCTGAGGGATGCTGTACAAAACAAATCCATTCTTACCAAATCTGTGGACTGGTTGTCTCGTAAGCTCTTCTGGAAGATTAAATATTGAAATAGCTTTATGCGGACACCTCTTAACGCAGATGCCACAGCCAATGCATAAGTTTTCATCAATTATAACCTTTGAGTCCTTTGTCTTAACAATGCACTGCCCCCCATTCCTGTTTATAGGACAAACATTAACGCATATGTATGGGCAGTCAATACCACCCTTGCATTTTTCCTTATCAACAAAAGCTAATCTCATGATTTGAAGAGTTACAGTACAATTTAAAAACTTTTGTAGAAATGGGGCCGCCGTGACTTTCAAAGCTTTAAGCTTATTTGAACACGGGTTGCTAGCACCCCAAGCTAGAGTGATAGCCAAGCTACACTACGGCCCCGAGTGAAAATTATCTAAAAAGGGAAGCTTATAAATTTTTCTATGCAGTGTCCATTTCTAATCGTCTTTCTCAAACTTCGGGCACTCTGTAATAGTTACTGAAAACCCGTGCTTACTCATACTCACACTTGCAAGGTAATCCTCACAGTGTGCCCTTTTCTTGCACATAGAACAGATTGAAAGAACCTTTTCCTTCTTTTGATTGGCTCGCTCGCTGGTTAGAATCATTGAGAGAACTAAACAGAGTTATTATTTAAATATTTCTATGATTTAAATTATTCAATGGAACAGAAATATTAACAAGAACAAAAAAGATTATTACTCATTCTCCTTCTTATTCTTGAAAACAAGAACAAGGACCGCCACGAAGAAAACTGCGAATGAGACAATAAAACCTCCAAACGCCTTAACATAGGTTGGAGATGGCAGGTTGGCAACTGCATATCCTTGAACACTTGGATGTCCATAATAAAGCCCAAAAACACCTGCCACGAGAGCGAACACAAATAGGCCTGCGAGCATAGGCTCATACTTCTGAAAATAATCCATGAAAGATTAGTTTACTTTTTCATTTAAATAACTTTCGCTGCGGACAACAATTACAAAAGTAATATAACTAAAATAAGGAGATTAAACAATATCCTTCCTAACAACCTCTCCAGGCAGAGTTGTTTTATTATTCCATATCTTTCGTCCAGGATAAACTGATGTATGTATGCCTGTGTGAACATTATCCCCAACAATTGCTCCAAGCTTTCTCCTTTTGGTGTCTATAAGTTTTCCCTTAACCATTGATTTCACATTCGCGTTGTCATGCCTGAGATTTGCAGTTATAAATCCTGCTCCAAGATTAACATTGTATCCAATTACCGAATCACCGACATAGCTAAGATGGGCACAGTTGGAGTTGTCAAAGAAGATTGAGTTTTTTACTTCTGTTGCCTGTCCAATGTGGCAATTGTTTCCTATAGTTGTGTAAGGTCTCAAATAGCAGTTGGGTCCTATTTTGCAGTTTTCCCCTATGACAACTGGGCCCTCAATATAAACTCCTGATTTTATAATGGAGCCCCTCCCTAAGATTAACTTCCCCTTCACATGAACACCCTGCTCAATTTCGCCACTAATCTTTGATTCAGAAATTCTTGACAGCAGGAACTTGTTCGCTTCAATTAACGACCAGGGATATGTTATGGGAATCCAATAATCTGAGACTTTAAGAACTCTCATCTTTTTTGTCTTTGCAAAGTCGGTTATTGCATCTGTTAGTTCATATTCCCCTCTTGAACTTTCCTTCACTTTTAATAGAAACTCCTTCACAGATTCATCAAGAACATACACACTTATATTTGCTAAGTTAGTTATTTGTTCCTTTGGCTTCTCAATGATTTTATCGAGAAAGCCGTCTTTTTCAAACACAGCTCCGAAGCTTCTTATATCCTCAACAGGATTTGCAAGTATGCAAAATTCTTCCTCAACACACCTCTTCAAATCTTTTGGACTTATTAAGTCATCGCTTGGTATGATGATGAATCTTCCCTTGAAATCAGGAAACTGCTCAAAGAATTTTAACAACGCATCACTTGTTCCCTTCTGCTCTGTTTGATACGCAAATTTGATTTTGAAAGAAAATCTATGCTTAACTTTATCCACAAATTCCTTTATCATATCTGCTTTGTATCCGAGAACGAGATAAACAGTATCAACAAGGCCTTCCAACGCTTCAAAATCATAGAGGAGAAGCTCCTTGTTGGCAACTTTCAATAGGCACTTAGGCCTCGTTGCTGTTAAAGGCATTGTTCTTGTTGATTTTCCAGCTGCAAGTATTATTGCTTTCATTTTACCACCTCAACAATTTATTTCCTTGTCGGCAATTCTGCTCAATTTATCGGCAATTTCATTCATAAAAGATTTATCTTCATGCTCAACCATTATTCTGAGAAGGTTCTGAGTTCCAGAGTAACGAACAACGATTCTCCCCTTTCCTTGTATTTTGTTCTTAAAAAGGGTTAGGTTCTGTGAAAATTCTTTTAATGATTCTAAAGGAACCTTCATCTTGACAGGAACATTGACCAATATTTGAGGTGTTTTTTTAATAAGTCCTGCAAAGTATGACAACGGCTTTTCCTCTTCTCTGAGAATCTTTAAAACTTGAACAGTAGTTAATAACCCGTCACCTGTTGTGAAGTAGTCACCAAGAATTATGTGGCCTGACTGTTCGCCACCGATGGAAGCACCTATCCTTCTCATCTCTTCAGCCACATATTTATCTCCAACCTTTGTTCTGACAAGTTTTATGTTCAAATCATTCAGAGCTTTTTCAAACCCAAAGTTGCTCATAGCTGTTGCAATAACTGTGTTTGCTTTAAGACAATTTTTCTTTTTCAGATGAGAAGCCATCATAAAGAGTATGTCATCACCATCCATAATTTTCCCATGCTCATCAACTAAAACAACTCTATCCGCATCTCCATCTAAAGCAATGCCCATATCTGCTTTTTCATATGCGACTCTCTTTGCAAGTTCCTCTGGGTGAAGTGCTCCGCAATCCTGATTTATGTTCAAACCGTTTGGCTTGTCATTGAGCACAATTACTTCTGCTCCCAGATTCCTTAAAAGTTGGGGTCCTATCCTGTATGAAGCTCCGTTGGCACAGTCGAGCACAATCTTAAAACCATTCAAGGATATGTTGCCAGTTGTAGATTCCAAGAAGTTTATATATCTCTGCTCAGCGTCTCTAACAAGAGAAACTCTTCCAATATGCCCTCTCTCTGCAAACTCATCTTTTCCAATCAAAGATTCTATCTGTTCCTCATCTTCATCTTTGAGCTTGTGTCCCTGAGCGTTGAAAACCTTTATGCCGTTATCATAAAAGGGATTATGAGACGCTGATATAACAATTCCCGCATCTGCTCTTAAATCTCTAACAAGGTATGCAAGTCCAGGCGTTGTAAGAACTCCTGCGTCAAGAACATCTGTGCCCACACTACATAATCCTGAGGTAAGAGCCCCTTTAATCATATCCCCACTAATTCGGGTATCTTGAGCAACAACGATTTTAACTTCGCTCTTGTGTTCCTTATCCTTAAAGAATAATCCAATTGCTTTCCCAAATTTGACAACCTGCTCAGGAGTTAATGGAAACTTGTTGGCTTCCCCTCTAATTCCATCTGTTTTAAAGTAGTGTCTCATAACACAAAATGAAAAAATGAACTATATTTAAAGCTTATTAAAAATATTTTATAACCACTAAAAAATATTTTTTACTGGTATCCTTCCTCAATAACATAACCGCAGTCCTTGCAGTATAATTCGCCATGTTCTTTAACTAAATGCGTAGAACCACAAATCGGACACTTACGGATCCCATACCTGTGGAAATTTTCCTCTTCAAGCTCCTGTTTAGAAGCCATAATTTACCAATAACATCCACATTTTAAATATTTTATCAAAAAACTTTTATTGACAAGCAATAAATAAAGCTCATGTTCAAAAAAGTAGCAATTATCTCCTCAAAGAAGGACTTAGCAAGCACAAACATAAAGGAACAGCTGATAAGCATATTTCCTTTCAAAGAAACTGAGCTTCTATTTGACTCAAATAAAGTTTATGAGCTTAAGGATAATCGTTTAGACGCAAAGATATTTACTATAAATTCTAAACTTGTAAATGCAGAGAACCTTGATGAATTGATAGATGCTGAACTCTTCGTTTTTATATCAAAGCATCAGTCCAAATCAAGTATTCCAAGCTTGTGCATACACACACAAGGAAATATAAGCGAAGCCCAACTCGGAGGCAGACCAAAGAATATTGCAGTAAGCCCGGCTTGCTATTTAAAGCAGGGGTTGAAGAATTTAAATGAGTTAAACTCAATAAACTTTGATGTGGTTCAGGAGGCAACTCATCACGGACCAACAATTAACAAACCCTCATTTTTCATTGAAGTCGGCTCAACAGAAAAGGAATGGTCCAATCAAAAGGCGTGCTCCATCGTTGCAGTCGCACTGATGAAAACACTCAGAAGTGTTGAACCATGCATCTCAGCAATAGGAATAGGCGGTCCGCATACAACTCCCAACTTCAGAAAGATAATTTTAAACACAAACATAGGACTTGGACATGTTTGTGCTCATTACAACTTACCAGACCTTGACAGAGCAATGATTGAACAAATGCTTGACAAAACAACTCCAAAACCATCGTTGATAATACTTGATTGGAAGGGGCTAAAGCATGAAAAACAGAGAATTTTAAAGATAATTGAAGAGATAAGCTCTGAGCGGAATGTAAAGGTCATAAGAACAAAGGACTTCAAAATAAACCCATGAAGAAGAAAAATATAAAAACAACCAATATTTACTATTTTAAAATGGAAAATAATAAGAGAAATAGGGGATTGGAAGAGTTAATTAATAAGGAATTAAAAACAGAAAAAGAGATTTCAGTTATTGAAAAGATGAAAAATCTACTACCTTGGCAAACCATTGCTCCAGGAATTATAGGAGCTATCTTAGGGGGCTTAGGCCTACCACCAAACAAAGAACTGGCTTACAGTGTTCTTATTGGAGGACTACCCTTAGCAGCATATACAGGAAGATTGTCAGAGGAATATGCGAAGCTAAGTAGTGGAGACAATGAGAAGTACAAAAAAGCTCCTTTAAAAGAAAGAGCAAAATACTTCTTGGCGGGAGCAGGAGCAAGCGAATTTTTAGAAACAACTTATTTTACTCTAATGTATTTGTTGTCCTCATTCATAAGAAAGGGCATTTCAAAGAGATAAGTTAAAAATTCACCTCCAAAAGAGTTATAGGAATATCTATCTTGAAATATAGCAAAGTGCTGAGAGAAATATTTAAATATGAGTTATTTTTGGTAGGGGCAGATCCACGGAGGTGGAGCCAATGAAAAAAGACCTGAATAAAATCCTCACAATGGGTTATGATGAGGATGAAGAAGACGAAGAGTTCAAAGAGGATGACTACTTTGGTGAAGAGGACGAAGACGAAGAAGATGAAGATTGGTAAGAACTCACAAACCTAAGCACTTTTTATTTTTCTTTTCTTCCTTTTATTCCTCTTTTCTTTTATCCTTGCAAATAGAACTGTAGGAATAGAGCCTTGTGTTAGAGAGGACATGAAAAATTTAATAGCTGAAACTGTTGAATGCTGTTCATTATGGAAATCTTTTATCTTGCCAAGGAAGTATGCGGAGACAGCAACTCTAAGCACAGATGATACAAAGAACATCAACTTGTATTTATTAACACTAACATGAATCAATGAGGAGACTATTCCAACTTTTGACCCTAAAAATGCTCCTGCCATAGCACCTATAACAACAGCTATGCCTTTAAAGAAATTTGAATATGCAATGCACCTTGTTCTCTTCTCCACAGTCACCGCATCATACACATAGTTAGAACTGCTGAGAGCAAAACCCGCCCAAGCAATTCCGCTGATGAAATTAACAGCTCCAAGATAAAGAGGATTTGATGATAGAATCCATAAGAGTGGGTAAGCAGATATCACAAATGCGTTGAGTACCATTACTTTTTTGTTACCAATTTTATCTGATAGCTTACCCCACGCCTCAAGAGTCAAAAACATTGCCACAGTCATTGACATATCCACAAGCACAAAGGTCTTGTAATTAAAGTTCAAGTATTTTAGCATATATGGTGTGAAATAAGGTGAAGCAATTGACACTGCAAGCTGCAGGAAAAATAAGTACATAACAAAAACTCCGAAGTTGCTATACCTCATCTTTCTAACAAATTGTATAAAACTGAAGTAATGCTCTTTTTTTGTCAGAATGGGGGGCTCGTACATCTTCTTAACAAAGTGGTAACTGAACATCCTTGCAATGAATGAAATAAGGAAGAGTATTGCAAATCCGAGCAGGGTATTTACGCTTTGGAACTTGTTCAGTAAAAAGCCGGCAACCATCGTCGTAATGAACGCTCCCAATCTCAAAATTTTGGTTCTAACTCCAAAATAATGGCCTGTGCTTGATCTTGAAACTATATCTCCAAGCCAGCTGAGATAAGGAGCTGAAAGCATTGACGCGCTGAAAGTATAAAGAGAAAATAGGAAGATTGTCAGGAACACACTCTTAAAGAATAGAGCGTTGAGAATAAGGGGTATCCATATAAGGGCTTGAAACAGCATTGACCACAACACTATCTTCTTCCTGCTCTGAAGTTTATCTGTTATATCTGCAGTTATAAGTTGAGATATAGATGAAAATAATGAAGACATAGAACTTAAGAGGCCTATTTGAAAATTTGTAGCACCGAGCTTTATTATAAATGGGCTTACAAAGTATTCACCACTACCCTTTGTTATAGAATATCCGACAGCTTCAAAGTTCGCATATCTCTTTGCCTCTTCAAACTTTGGATTCAATGGTTCGTTCTGATTTTCCTTCTCTTTAGCTCTGTCAAGTTTTTTGTGATGCTCGTCTAAGAATCCCGCTTCCAATCTGAGCTGGTCGTGAACAAAATCCTTAATCTCCTTCTTAGATATTCTTGTATGCTTCACAAAGAAGGGTGTAAAAAGAAAAGATTAATAACCTTTTACAATTCCTAATTGGTAGTAAACCAGTATACAAATATTAACAAAAAAGATAAAAAATTTATTTCTTTTGTTTTGGAGCTCCCTTAGCTCCTGCCTTCTTATCTTCCTCAGGCATGAGCTCCTTGATAATCTCCTCAGGAATCTTAGCTTCCCTAAGCTTTGTCTTTATAAAGTGAGCTTCTTTGCCTTCATTTTCCTTGATTATTGCCTGAGCTTGCTTAACAAACAAGTCATGCTTTTCCTTAATCTCTTCAGCAAGCTTCTTCTTCTCTTCTTCCAAAGCTTTAATTTCTTCAGCACTGAGTTCTGTTTTTCCTGAGGATATTTCAGAATCAAACTTTCCTTCATTGACTGCCTTCAACGCCTCTTTGAAGTCCCTACCTTCAACCATAACACCCATTGAACCGGCAGTTCCTATAACTTCTTTGACCTTATCCTTCAATGTCTTACCTGTTAAAGAGTCCTCTTTCATCTTTGCAATTTTAATGACCTGTTCTATCTTCAAGTCAGCGACCTTTTCGTCTTTAGGATTGGAAGAGCCTTTATCAAGCTCAGCCTCTTTCTTTATAAGTTGAGATGTTGGAGGAGTTCCAATGGTAATCGTGTATTCCTTAGTATCAGTATCTACTATAACTTTCACAGGAACTTGTAGTCCCTTGAAGCTGGCAGTTTTCTTGTTTATGTCAGCAACTACTTTACCAATGTTGACACCCAAAGGCCCAAGTGCAGGTCCTAATGGTGGCGCTGCGGTGGCCTTCCCTCCTTCTACTAATACTTCAACAGTTTCTTTTGACATAAGAAGAGAGGTTTTAGCATTGGTTTATAAAGTTTTTGATAAAGAAATCAAGATCAAGAAAAAATTAGTTGTTCACTCATTGTCTTCTCTTCTAATAACTTTAACATCTTCCTCGTTTAAAGTTATAGGTATCGGCACCGCGGCGTTGAGAAGCTCCACAACAACATTGTTCTTTGTCTTATCTATTCTAATAATCTTCGCCTTTTCATGCTTAAACGGCCCCGCAATAATCTCAACCACATCATTTTTCTTTATGACAACCTGCTCTCTCTTCTCAACCTCAACCAAGGGCTCTATTTCTTCATAAGGCACAGAACCCTTCAAAACACCTCTTGCATAAGGAACACCAAAAGCTGCCCTTTCCACTGCATTTCTATCTAAAGCTTCAACAATTATGTAACCTCTCATCTTGTGCGGTCTTATAACAGAGTAAACAGGCAGGCCTTTCCTCTCAGCATTGCTACTGAGGAAGTCCGCAACTTGGTCTTCTCTATTCGCAGTAACTCTCAAAATAAATATAGCCATTTTAACCTCCTTTGAACAATTGCAGAACCAACTGCATTGCAAATCCTATTAAACCAATGATTATCATACCCAAACCTGTAACCTTCACAATTGTTTTAAATTCCTTCTTTGTTGGTTTCCTTGTAAGTATTAACACTCTCTTACATTCAAGTATGAAGCTCTTGAATCTAACCCAATGCTTTTTTATGAACTTTGAAACCATGCTTAGAGTAGAAAAAGCAATTGTTTTTAAAGATTGTGTTTTTGCTTAGGAGAAATAAAAAATGAAAAAGCTTGAATACAAAAGAAACATAAAAGAACTTGTTGGTGAATATCTAAAAAATGTCAGCTACAAATCTACAAAGACAGTATGAAGAAGCTGAAAAAATTTTAAAGAAATTGAAATGAGAAATTTGGAATATGCTATCTGCCAACCTCCTTTGCTCATTGAAGTGTTGAATGACTTTTTCTATAGAAAATTTGACATAGAGATGTGTGGAAAGAAGAAAATAGAGGAATTAAGGAATAGTTACCAAAAAGTAGTAAAACAATCGAAAGATTTATAAATAAATAGTTCTTAACTGCCTTAAAAGGTGAAATCATGATGTCCCTTGAAAAAATATTGGAGAACCAAGACCTCAAAAATTATACAAGTAAAGTTGAAGAAATATTAGGTTATGCAAGAAACTCCCTTTATCATGAAATAAATTCTGAAATCTCGCCAGGAGATAAAAAAAGGATTAATAAAGCAGAAAAGGAATATCAAAGCTATATCAAGCAGACAATTGGAATAATCGGGAAACTAACCAAAACCGGTGAGTTAGAGAAGGTTCAAACCGCAGAGAATATAGCAAATCTGTTGATGAGCGAAAATTATATTCTTGAATACAAGCCAACATTCTTTGACAAGATAAAAGACCTCTTCAGCGGATTATTCAACAAAGGTCTGCGTTCATCAGATAAAACAATAAATCAAATATACAAACTCGAAAATATGATAATAAATGGCTACAAAAAAGGTATTGACAAAATCAAGAAGGAGTATAATGCTACTCAAGACAGCAACCTACTCAAAGAGTTGAAGAAGTACCAAACTGCAAGAGAAAAAACAGCCGACTTCGTAAAAAGGTTGAAAGAAGCGGACTTATTACTAAAAACTGAAAGGAGTCTCTACAAAGAGAATGAGATAGACACTGCTATGCAAGTATATAATGATTTAAAGGAGTATGTTGATAATAATTTGAAAGACACCGCAGCATATAATCCTCTAAAAGTTGTTATTGACTTTGAATATGATAAGAAATTCAAAGATTACACAGCAAAACAGCAGCAACAGAAAACAAAGCAACCACCACCACCGCAACAAAACAAGGCGGAAGTAACAGCTAAACCAGCAGCAACGCCACAAAAAGTAGTTAATAACTCCAAGCAAAAATGAAAGAGCAGAAAGCAAAAGAAAGATTTAAATAGAACTACCACTTAATAATAGAAAAATATAACTTATAATAGGTACGATGAACTCTTTAGAAAAGATTGTTAAAAGAACTGTAGATAGT
>JAMOQB010000070.1 GCA_027064225.1 Candidatus Woesearchaeota archaeon
TACTCCGACGATCCTGCTTGAGCTTCCTAATATAGAAGTTCTTCCTCCTTACAAATTGGGGTTTAATTTACACATTGTAAAGAATTTTGCAGATCTTTATGGCAGGGTAGAAAAAGAGGTTCATAATTTGGATATCTCGGGGGATTTGATTGTTCCATTCAACGACAAAAACCTCACTAATGCTCTGAAATACTTAGGATATACATCTAGAGTGGAGGATATTGCGGAAATACTTATGAATGAATTTTAATGTTTATAAAATAAGGCTGCAAAAATTTCATTACCTATAACTTATTTCTTTGACTAATCCCTTGCAATCATTTATAATCTCTTTGTATTCTTGCTCTGTAAAGGCTTTGTAGTTGTGCATCTCATCTGACAGAGTGTTCTCCGGGTTGAAAGTTTGCAGAACATACCTCTTTGCTCCTCTAATAAACTCGCAGATTTTCTTAAAATCCTCTTTTTTGTGGAATCCCCTTATTGCAGTTGTTCTGAATTCATATTCAATGCTTGATTTCATAATGATTTTAATTGTTTCTTTGATTGATTCAAACATTTTATCTGTTAGGACTCCGCCAACAATTCTGTTGTAGCTTTGAAATTCCAACGGTGCTTTTATGTCCATAGCATAGTAATCTATTAGTTTCTCATCCAATAATTCTTTGATGAGCTTTGGATTTGTGCCGTTGGAATCAAGCTTAACCAATAACCCCTTTTCCTTAATTTTTCTAATAAAATCTTTTAAGTCCTTTTGGAGAGTTGGTTCGCCACCCGTGATTTCAACTGCATCCAGTAGTTTCTTATTCTTCTCAATGTAATCCAAGACATCCCTCTCAGGAATTCTGTTTATCTTTTTTATCTTCTCTGGCAGGACGAGCTCTGAATTGTGGCAGAAAGGACACCGGAAATTGCACCCAATTGTGAAGACAATTGAGCATATCTTTCCCGGGTAATCTATTAAACTCTGCTTTTGGAACCCGCCTATCAGCATTTTATCACTGCTCCTTCATCTTCACTTTTAACATTACTTTATCAAAGATTTTTCTCTGCTTGAACTCCTCCTGCTTTCCGTCATTCCATTGATTTACTGGCCTTAAATAACCGACAACTCTTGAGTAGATTTCACACTTTGTTTGTCTGCCTTCCGCCTCGCACTTTGGACAGTATTTGTGTTCTCCAAATATGTATCCATGAATCGGGCACACGCTAAATGTCGGTGTAATAGTAAAATAAGGCAAGCTGAAATTCTCACAGATCTTTTTCACAAGGTTTTTAACTGACTCTGGTGTTGGCTGTGTCTCCCCTAAGTATGTGTGGAAGACAGTTCCTCCTGTGTATAATGATTGAAGTTTGTCCTGTAACCTCAACGCTTCAAACAGGTCATCTGTGAAGTTAACTGGCAATAAGCTTGAGTTGGTGTAGTAGGGTTCTGCTCCGTTCTTAACTGCCTCATTGTTTGCAACAATTATGTCTGGGTACTTCTTCTTATCAATCCTCGCTAATCTGTAAGATGTTCCCTCTGCTGGTGTTGCTTCCAAGTTGTATATGTTTCCTGTTTCCTCTTGGAAGTCAGCAAGCTTGTTTCTCATGAAGGTGAGCACCTTTTCACCGAAGGCTTTACCTTCAGGGTCTCCAATAGTTACTCCGAGAAGGTTCATAATTGCTTCATTTAATCCAACAAGTCCAATTGTTGAGAAGTGGTTCTGCCAGTAGTGTCCGAATGCAAGTTTAATATTCCTTAGGTAAAACTTTGAGTATGGATAAAGCCCTTTCTCTGTTAATTTTTCAAGGAGGTCTCTTTTTATCTCTAAGCTTTCTTTCGCTAAGTTCATAACATTTGTCAATCTCTCAAAGAACTCATCTTCATTCTTTGAGAGGTACCCTATTCTCGGCATATTTATAGTTACAACGCCTATGCTGCCTGTTAATGGATTTGCACCGAATAAACCACCTCCTCTCTTCTTTAGCTCTCGTTTGTCCAATCTTAAATGACAGCACATTGACCTAACATCCTCTGGATTTAAATCAGAGTTCATAAAGTTTGAGAAGTAAGGTATTCCATATTTTGCAGTCATGCCCCAAATCTTGTTGTAGGTTGGGTTATCCCAGTCAAAGTTTTTGGTTATACTGTAAGTTGGAATCGGGAATGTGAACACTCTACCATCTGCATCTCCTTCTTCCATAACCTCTGCGAAGGCCTGGTTTAATATGTCCATCTCCTTTTGGAAGTCGCCGTAGGTTTTATCCATTAGTTTTCCACCTATAACAACAGGTTCATTCTTCATAAATTCAGGGACTTTCAAATCGAAGCTTAAGTTTGTGAATGGTGTTTGAAAGCCGACTCTTGTTGGAACATTTATATTAAACATGAATTCTTGAAATGCCTGTTTTACCTCTTTATACGATAAATTATCATATCTTATGAAGGGAGCCAGCAGAGTATCAAAATTTGAAAACGCTTGAGCTCCCGCTGCTTCTCCTTGCAGGGTATAGAAGAAATTGATTATCTGACCAAGAGCAGTCCTTAAATGCTTTGCAGGTTTTGACGCTAATTTTCCAGGCACGCCTCTAAAACCGGTCATTAACAAATCTTTTAAATCCCATCCAACACAATAAACACTTAACTCACCTAAATCGTGTATGTGGAAGTCGCCGTCCAAATGTGCCTTTTTCATTTGGGGAGTGTAAACTCTATTGAGCCAGTATTCTGATGTAACTATTGATGATATGTGGAAGTTTAATCCTTGTAAAGAATAAGTCATGTTTGCGTTTTCCTTGACTCTCCAGTCACTTAAGTCAAGGTAATCTTCAATAATCTTAACATTTGCCAAGAGGTTTCTCATCTCTCTTAACTCTGCATGTTGGTTTCTGTAGAGGATGTACTGTTTAGCCACATCATATTTTTTAGCATTAACAAGTTCTTTCTCAACAAGGTCTTGAATGTGCTCTACAGTTGGAATACTTATCTCTTCCCTTTCAATTTCTTTCTCTAATCTTTTGACAACTCTGTCACTTATTGTCTTGGCAAGATTTTCATCTTTTTTATTCAAATCCTCTGTTGCTTTGAGAATAGCATTTGTTATTTTGTTCTGGTCAAACTTGACGATGCGGCCGTCTCTTTTTCTTATGCTTTGAATCATTTTTCAACACCAAATGTGAAAATAATTTTTTGCTTTAAAAAGATTTAATTTCATAGAGTTATATTTTAGCTTCATTTCTTCTTAACATAGATTTTTTGTCATTACAAATTTTAACATATATTATCAGATTTTGTTTTGCAGTTTTAAGCTCTGAGGCGTGGAAAAACTGTGTTCTGATGAAAGTTCTTAAAACGAACAACACAATATGTAGTATCTCTCGGAGTTCACATATACGCTCTGTTATACTAGTTAGTAGTAATTCTTACCTGAAATATTGCTTTTGCTCTGCAATTTGTTATAAAACAACCTTAAATTTGGAAGAAAGAGTAAAAAATAATAAAAACTGATTTGGCTTATTAATAGAGGAAATACACTAAGAAAGTTGGAATAAAAATTTGCTCTATTTTTCTTTTCTTGCCGTTCCGAAACCTTTATATAAGTGAGGTTTATTCTTGGGAATGTGCAAATGGGTCCTTCGAAGAATGGGCGCTACGCCTTGAATGATTCGGAGACACTCTTGCACAATTCAGCCCGCCATGAGAGGTACTCAGGGGAGCTTAAGAATGCTTCAAGCTATGAACTTGGGAGTTAGTGTAGCGGGCGGCAATTTTCACATTCATAATCAATCATTTGGGTTTGGGAGAATGCTCACAATTTCATCATTTTCACTTTTAGGTTGTTTTCCTAATTTAGATTTTATTAATCTTAGCGAGCTTCTTCTGTACCCAAGGTTGGTTTGAATAATTTGATAAAAATTGATTAAAAGGTGATTTATATGGGAAAAATAAGTCCAGTTTCGGCTAAATATATTGTTCATGCCGACATTACCATTGATGGAGTTGTTGATAAGCCCGATGTGATAGGTGCTATTTTTGGCCAGACAGAGGGTCTTTTGGGCCCGGATTTAGAGCTCAGAGAGCTTCAAAAATCAGGTAGAATTGGCAGGATAGAAGTTAATGTTGAGACAAAGGCGGGAAAAACACTTGGAACAATAACTATTCCAAGTTCATTAGATAAAGCGGAGACAGCAATCATCGCTGCAGCTTTGGAGATTATTCAAAGAATTGGTCCATGCAATGCAAAAGTTAAAGTGACTTCTATTGAAGATGTTAGAGTAAGCAAGAGAAGGTATGTTATTGATAGAGCAAAGGAGCTTTTGAAGAAGATGCTTGAAGAGGTCATTCCAGATTCGCAGGATTTAAGCGATGAGGTTGCATACTCAGTTAGGATGATGGAAATACAAACTTATGGTAAGGATAAGCTTCCTGCTGGGCCTGCTATTGATGACTCTGATGAGATTATAGTTGTTGAGGGAAGGGCAGATGTTCTTAACCTATTAAAGCATGGGTTTAAGAATGCCATTGCGATAAATGGAACCAGCGTGCCAAAGACAATTATTGATTTGAGCAGACGAAAAACAGTTACTGTATTTACAGATGGTGATAGGGGTGGAAACCTCATAATTAGAGAGCTTCTGAATGTTGCAGACATTGATTTTGTCGCTCAAGCCCCTGACGGCAAAGAGGTTGAAGAGATAACTAAAAAGGAGATTCACAAGGCGTTGAGGTCAAGGATAACCAGAGAGCAGTATCTTATGGATATTGGCGGTAAGGACCATGTTGCAGCAAGCAACAGTGATAAGCTTCAGAGGAAGGGAAGCTCTTACGGAGGAAGATTATACAATCAGAGGAACAATAGAACTTCTAACAGCAGAAACAACAGTAATAAATCTGTCAAACTTACTGATGAGGTTAAGAAAAAGTTGAGAGACATATCTGAGAACCTCCTCGGAACAAGAGGAGCGTGCATGCTTGACAGCAACTTAAAGATCCTTGGCAAGGTTCCTTTGACAGAACTTAAGGCGACTTTGAACAGCATACATTCTGGAGTATATGCCGTTGTTGTTGATGGCGATATTGATAGAGACCTTGTTAGAGCTGCTGAAAAGGGCAGAGTTGAAATTCTTGTTGGCTCTGATTTGAAAGTTAGACCAACTGATTCAAGAATCTTAATAAAAAAGATGACAGAAATATAAAACAAAAAATATTTTTTTTAATTTACCTTATTTCTTTCAAAACGCTTTTGTTTATCTTGACAACTGACCTTGCTCTTAGGTCTTTTATCATACTGTTCAGTAGTTCCATTTCCTTCTCTTTTATCAGAGCTTCGCGTATCTTATCTTTCGTTTCATTGTAAGGAGTTGTTATGTTTTTGTTCTTGTAAAATTGCTCTATTTCCGCGTCTGTAACATTAACCTTTGGCAGTATAGTTCTATTTATCAACTTGTTTAGAGTAATGCTCTTCACATAATACTCCTTTAAATCATCCATGGTAAAATTCCTCGCTGCAAGGATCTCTGTTATATTTGTTATGGATAGATTGCTCATTTGAGCAACTTTATTTATCAACGCATCCGCTTCTGATTCTGAAGTAGTTATGCCAAGTTTCTTAGCATATTGAAGTAGAAGCATTTCATTTATTGTTTGATTTAGTATGGCATCTTTACTTATTGCGGCTTTATACGCTAATGGAATCCCCTGTATAAAGAAGAAGAAATCATACTCTTTTTGGAATTCTGGTTTGGTAAGCTTCTGGTCATTGACAACTGCTAAGACCTCCTCTTTGGAAGTGCTGTTTTTAAGGTGATAACCTTTATATGCAATGAATATTATTGCTCCGATTAATATGATAATTACTCCTAAAATAACCCATGATTCTAAGTTATTCTTCTTGTTTAAATCAACTTTTTTAGTTTGGATAATCCTCGGCTTCTTAGACTTGAGTTCTTTTATTTCCTTTTTAACCTGCTTCTTTTTTGCTGTGCTCTTCTTCTTTTTTGTTTTGCCTGTTTTCTTTTTTGTGCTTTCCTTTGGCATTTTATCACCTTCAAATGATTTTTTGTTTTATAATTATAAAAATCTTTCTACCCTTTATTAATAATCTCTGTTATTTCATCAACTTTCTCATTCAGTTCGCGCTTTGACTTAGCTTCTACTATGAGTCTCAGTAATGGTTCTGTGTTGCTCTTCCTAACGCTAAACCACCATGACTCATAATTAACTTTCAGCCCATCTATGGTTATCTGCTCTCCATCCTTATATCTCTTCTTCAAAGCTGAGATTATCCTTTCAGCTTTTGAGTCATTGTCAAGCTTGAAGTTTATCTCTCCGCTTCTATAATACCTGTAAAATGGCATCAGCATATCAGATATTCTTTTGTCATACTTTGTTGTTATGTTAAGCAGTTTTATCAAGCTAAATAATCCATCATCAATTCCATAGTTTTCCTTAAACATTATGTGACCTGAAAGCTCGGCAGCTCCTATTGCGTTTGAATCATCGTACAATGCCTCTTTGTAAAATGGGTTGCCAACTCTTAAAACTTGGACATTTGCTCCGTGCTCCTTCAACACTTCTATGACTCCTCGACTAAATCTCAAATCAACATAGACGGTTCCATCTCCCCTCTTTAACTCTTCAAGCGTGAGCAAGCCGAATAGAAAATCTGCAGGAACTAACCTGCCATGCTCATCAATCAGAGCAAGTCTGTCCGCGTCTCCATCAAAGGCAACTCCAAAATCAAGGTCATTATTTAAGACCTCTGACTTTAGAACCTCTAAATTCTTTTCTTCCATAGGATTGGGTAGTCCATTCGGAAAGTTTCCGTCAATCTTTTGATGCAGGAGTTTTGGTCTGAGATGCATCCTGTCAAAGAAGGGCTTTGCAGTTACTGAGCCCACACCGTTTAAGAAATCAACTGCGAATTCTCTTTTCACACTTCCCGGATCGTAAAACTTTATTATTCTATTTATGTAATCATTTAAAACCTTCTTATGTAAGTCAGATGCTGACCCCTTTTTTGAGCAAAACTCCTCAGAACCTCTTCTTAGATTGTTATATATTGTCTCAACTCTTGAAATTCCATTTTTGTAATAGTACTGCAATGCATTTTTTCCTATGAGCTTCATGCCATTATACTCTGGAGGGTTGTGAGATGCAGTTATCATTATTCCCGCATCTTCTTTATAATGAGCAATTGCAAAATTAAGTAAGGGCGTAGTTGATAACTTAATATCTTTGACTTTTGCACCACTGTTTATTAATCCATCCACGACTGCCTTTGCTATTTTTTCGCTTGACAGCCTGCCGTCATGTCCAACAACTATATTCTTGCTCATCTCGTTTTCATTTAAATATTGGAAAAATGCCTCTGCAATTATACCTGCGTCTTCTTCATTAAACTCATTAGGATAAATTCCTCTTATGTCATATGTTCTGAATATTTTTGGCATAGTTTCACCTCAATAAATGTTTTGAGCCCATTCTTTTATTGCTTCTTCATAGCTCTTGTTGTCTCTTATATCAAACCATTGCCCGTCAAATATGTAGCCAAAAAGTTTTCCTCTCTTTGCAAGCTCTGGGAACACATCTTTTTCAAGCATGCTAAATCCATGTTTTGGGATTTGCTTCATAACTTCAGGTTCTATGAGAAATATACCTGCATTCACAAGCCCTGAATGCGGAGTGTTCGGCTTCTCGTTGAATCTCACAATTTGGTTTCCTCTAAGCTCTGCAAGCCCATACTTACTCAAATTTGTTGTCTTATTCTTCAAACCGACAGTTACTAAGGCATTATTCTCCTTGTGAAATATGTAAAATTCGCTTAGGTCAATATCATACAAATTGTCTCCGTATAAGAGGAGGAATGTAGAATTTATCATATTCATTACGCTTCTCAAAGAGCCCGCGGTTCCTGGAAGTTTTTTAGGATTCTGGTCAATGTATGTGATACTTACACCAAACTTTGATCCATCTCCAAAGTATTCTTTAATCTTCTCCTTTAAGTATCCTACAAATATAATTATGTCTTTAACGCCGAAGCTTCTTAGAAGTTCAATGTCATATTCCAATATTGGCTTATTATGAATCTTTATCAAGGGCTTTGGAGTTTCATAAGTTAAGGGCCTTAATTTTTTTCCTTCACTCGCAGCTAAGATAACTGCTTTTTTTGGAATGTGGTTTCCAAGGGCTTTTTTCAGCAAGAGTTCAACCGCGTGACTCCTATTCTTTATTTTGAAGCCGTCAATTGTTTTATCAACTTCTTTGATAAGAGAAGAATCAATTGTTAGAGTTATTCTATCCTTCATAGAGTATTACTTTATCTTATTTCTTTTTAAGTTTTTTGATGTTTTCGTAAATTTGATTCTGCTTTTCCATACGAATCTTTGTCTTTGTTAAACTCTCAACTAAATAATGCCATCTGTCCCAACTCAGTTTGAACTCATTTGTTATTTCTTTCTGAAATTCATCTAAGAATTCAAGATAAACTTTTGAATCCTCAATATTTAAAAGCATCGTGTAATTACCATACTTGCTATTGTTGCTCTTCTCAATTGTTAGCCTAAATTTATCTTTTGTTTGTTCTTCTTTTTTAAGCTCGTAGAGTTCATTTTCATTTTCTAAGATAACAATTCCTTTTGAATAAACATCTTTGTTGTATAAAGAACTTATGCTCTTTATCAAGTTTAGGAGTTTTGTTTTCTTTTGTTCTTTTACCTCTTTATCCATCTCTCCCTTTATTTTGAGTAGTTCTTCTAATCTCTTTTTCATATTTATATCTACTCTTTAGTGATTTATAAATCTTCTGCTTTCACATTTTCTTAAATGAAAACAACACCAAAACATTTATAAAGTACAGTTTTTTCTTGGATTTGGAGAAAACGCGGGATGGAGGAAGTATATTCTTTCACACCCCTAAAGGTGTTTTAGGTCGATTAAAATGAAGTTTTTGCCTCCCACTATGAGGGAAAAAGTTAGATATGCTGTTGTTGAAGTATTGCCTTGTGATGACTTAAACTTCAATAAAGAAGAAGTGTTTGACGAAATTAAAAGTTCAGTATTAAAGTTATTTGGATTGTCCGGGCTTTCAGAAGCAAAGCTTTGGATGATAAATAATTCGTGGAACAAAAACATGGGAATCATAAAAGTGGACCGAACCTTTATCAACAAGTTCAAGGCGAGCGTTTTAACAATCAAAGAAATAAATAAAAAAAAGGCAAGTGTGAGAACACTTAAAGTCAGCGGAACATTAAAAAAGGCGAAATCTTTTTTGAATGAGTATAAAAGGAGGTTATAAAATGTCAGGAATGGAACCATTACAACATCAAGTTATGGGATACGATAGGGCTATTACAATGTTCAGCCCGGATGGACGTCTTTTGCAGGTTGAGTATGCTAAGAAAACTGTTGGCCAAGGCTCAACAGCAATGGCATTTACATGCAGAGATGGCGTGGTCATAGTAGCTGATAAGAGAATTGTTGACCCTCTCATCATATCAGAGTCAGTTGAGAAGGTGTGGAAGGTTGATGATCATATAGCGGTTACTGCATCTGGAATTGTTTCTGATGCAAGAGTTTTGGTTGAGAGAGCACAGGTGGAAGCTCAGAGACACACATTAACTTATGGAACGCCTGTTGATGTGCTTACAATTGTTAAAGAAATTTGCTCTTTGAAGCAGGTGTGCACTCAAAGTGCTGGCTTAAGACCCTTTGGTGTTTCACTTCTCTTTGCAGGAGTTGATAGTGAAGGCCCAAAGGTCTATGAAACAGACCCCATTGGAATATACTTTAGGTATAAAGCAGCAGTTGTTGGGGAGAACTCAGAGGAGATTAAAAAGGAGCTTGTTAAATTATACAAGCAGGATATGAAGATAGAAGATGCACTTAAACTTGGAGTATCCTTACTTGTTAAAGTTAATAATAAGAAAATCAGTCCAGAAAGAATAACTGCAGTATATATAACAACAAAAGATAGGAAATACACAGTCGTGCCTCAGACAAAGATAAAATCTTTAATAAAATCAAGGTGAGAAACTTATGAGTTTTAATCTCGGAAAGGAAAAAGTGCACTTCAATGTTGCAAGATTAGAAATTAATGGTAAAAGATTTGAAGTGGTTATAGACCCAGATTTAGCAGTTAAGTTTAGACGAAATCCTGACAACTTTGACATAAGAGAAGTTCTGAAGAGCGAGCACATATTCTCTGATGCACAGAAAGGTCTTCTCGCCTCTGAAAAACTCCTTAAAGAATTTTTTGGCACAGAAGACGAACTTGAAATTGCAGAGAGAATTCTTTCAGATGGGGAGATAGAATTTACATCAGAGTATAGGGAACAGCTTTTAGAATCCAAGCGTAGAAGAATCGCAGAGATAATATCTAGAAGTGCAATTGATCCAAGGACGAAGCTTCCACATCCAATGCACAGAATTCTCTCAGCTATGAGTGAAGCAAAGGTTAGAGTTGATATGTTTAAAAAGCCAGAGGACCAAGTTAAAAGGGTAGTTAAAGAAATTGCAAAGATAATTCCCATAAGCATGCACAGCGTAATATTTACTGTGAAAATACCCGCAGCTTACTCTGGAAGAGCATACTCAACAATAAAAGCCATGGGCACAATAAGGTCTGAATCCTGGCTTTCCGACGGCTCTCTAAAAGCAGATGTAGAAGTTAGTGCTCCTTTGGAGCTTGACTTTATAGATAAAATAAACAAGTTGACGCATGGCGATAACTACATAACAAAGAAGGAGGTTTGAAAATGGGAAAGGTATTTGTAAAACATAAAGATATAGTAGTTCCTGGAGAACTATTAGCAGAGGGAATGGACTATGTTCCATCATCAGGAACCTTTAGAGAAGGTGAGAAAATATATTCCAACATTCTTGGAGTTGCCTATATTGATGGAAGAGTTCTAAAAGTGGTTCCTGTTTCTGGGACTTACATCCCAAAGGTAGGAGACATTATCATAGGACAGGTTGTTGATGTCATGATGTCCGGCTGGAGGATTGACTTTGACTCAGCATATTCAGGAGTTCTTTCTATGAAGGATGGCACAACTTCCTTCATACCAAGAGGAGCTGACCTGACAAAGTATTATGACATTGGAGATTATGTTGTAGCTAAAATAATCAACATAACCTCACAGAAACTTGTGGATTTAACTATGAAAGGACCGGGCTTGAGAAAGCTTCAAGGCGGAACTATCATAAAGGTTAATCATACAAAAGTCCCGAGGATAATAGGAAAGAGTGGTTCAATGATAAGCATGCTTAAGGATTTAAGTGGGTGCAGAATCTTAATAGGACAGAATGGATATGTCTGGATACAAGGAGAACCGGAGATGGAGCTCCTTGTCATTACAACAATAAGAAAAATTGAGCGCGAAGCGTTGACCTCAGGGCTAACAAACAGAATCAAGGAGTTTATGGAGAACTCATTGAAGGAATTAAAATCAAAAGCATAAAAAGGTGGTATTATGAAGTATGAAATAACTTATGATAAAAGAGTTGATGGAAGAAAATTTGACCAGCTTAGGCCAATTGAAGCCAAAGTTGGAATCATTCCAAGGGCTGATGGTTCAGCGTTCTTTAAAGATGGCAACACATGGGCTTACGCGGCAGTGTATGGACCGAGAAGATTGTTTCCAAGGTCTATGCAAAATCCTAGCAAAGGAATTTTAAGATGCAGGTACAACATGATGCCCTTCTCAGGAATGGGCGACAGGGTTAGACCAGGACCTTCAAGAAGAGCCAAGGAAATCTCAATGGTCACTGAGAAAGCTTTGGCACCAGTGCTTGACCTTGACGAATTTCCAAATTCTGTTATAGACGTGTTCATTGAACTTGCACAGACAGATGCGGGGACGAGATGTGCAGGCATAAACGCAGCCGCACTCGCACTTGCAGATGCAGGCCTAAAGATGAAGGACATTCCAGCTGCAATTGCTGTTGGAAAAGTCAATAATCAATATGTGGTTGACCTGTGCTACCCAGAAGAAGCATATGAAGGCATAGTTGTTGATATGCCAGTTGCGATGCTTCCAAGAACAAAGGAAATAACACTACTGCAGATGGACGGCCAGTTTGAAAAGGAAGATTTAAAGAAGCTCTTGGAAATAGTTAAAAAACCAATTGACAAGATTCATGAGATCCAGGTGAAGGCCTTGAAAGACAAGTTCAAAGGAGTTAAAGCAGATAGCGAGGTGGTAGAATGAACTTAATAAAACAAGACATTGTTCATGCTTTGAAAAAAGGAATCAGGTTTGATTCGCGAAAGCCATTTGAGTTTAGAGATTTGAAGGTAGAGGTTGGAAAGGTTAAGACAGCTGAAGGCTTTGCACATGTTAAGCTTGGAGAAACAGAAGTTCTTGCGGGTGTGAAGCTGAGTGTTGATAAGCCATTCCCCGACACACCAGATGAAGGCGTTTTATCAGTTAACAGCGACTTGTCGCCTCTGGCAAGCCCTGATTTTGAAGTAGGACCTCCGTCCATAAAAGCTATAGAACTTGCAAGAGTTGTCGATAGAGGTATAAGAGAATCTCATGCTGTTGATGTTAAAGCTCTTTGCATAGAACCAAAAGAAAAGGTTTGGGTCGTTAATGTGGATATTGCTCCTCTAAATGACGATGGAAACCTTATAGACGCGTCTGGAATAGCAGCAATACTTGCATTGAAGAATGCGGTTTTTCCAGAGTATGATGGAGAAGTGGTTAACTACAAGAAGCACACAACGAAGAAACTTCCAGTGAGTAAAGTTCCCATTCCAGTAACTGTGTTCAAATTTGCAGATATGCTGCTTGTTGATCCAACTGCGGAGGAGGAGAGTTTTATAGACGCAAGATTAACTGCAACATCCATAGAAGGAGGAATCATAACCGCTCTTCAGAAAGGAGGCGAGTCACCAATAACTGTTGACGAAGCAAATCGCATGGTTGAACTCTCAATAGAGAAAGCAGAGGAGATAAGGAAGAAAATAAAGAAGTTCCTCTAAAATTTTTATTTTTATAAATTTATTATTTTTATGCTCTATCTAGAACAAGAAAAATAAATAAAAATTTCTTAAAGGTCTTTTGCCATGACAGTTTTTCTTCCGTTAGCTTCAGCTCTCTTGCAGGCCTGTTTAATGAGCTCTTCAACCTTCTTAGCAAGCTCATCTGCAAAATCGCTCGCAACTTGGAATTTCTTACCATCAACTTCTGCATATTCCTTTATTTTACTTCTTATAATAATATCTCCCATTTTATCACCTCAAAAAAATGAGATTGGAGAGCTTTTTAAAGGTTTCGCTGCTCTGCTTTCACTGATAAAAATACCACAAACTTTTAATATTAGTGTTTTAACCCATGCTTCATGGCAGGCAAAAAAACTAATAATTCTGAATTAATTCAATACACAAAGTATGAGAAGGCAAGGATGATAGGTAGCAGAGCCCTGCAATTATCTATGGGCGCCCCTGCACTCATAAAGTTGAGCGAAGAGGAACTTAAACAGATAAAGTATAATCCCATAAGAATTGCTGAGATGGAATTTGAAGCAGGAGTTTTACCAGTAACAGTTAAAAGGCCAATACCTGGTCAGAAAAATTAAATTTTTTTTATAATAAAAAATTAATAAAATAAAAATATTTTGTTTACTCATACTTTGTTCTTATACTTCCTGTTGATGTATGAGATATCCCTTCGGCTGTGTATTCTAATTTTAAGGTTCCGTCAAAAGTATCTCCTGCTTTTCCGGGGTCAACTGTGCAGTTAAATATCTGCTGACTTCCTGCAGATAATGTTGTTGAATTTGGCGAACAGGTTACCTGCTTGTTTCCATATATTACATATAGAGTCGCATTTTTGAAGTCAGTGCCTCCTGTGTTACTGACAGCTATCTGAGTTGCGCCTGTGCTTTTAACAGTGTAGCCATGTGCTGGAATCTGTAAATCTGTTGTGCCGTCAAACTGTGCTTTATTCGGTGCTAAACTACTTGGCTTTACAAAGTATGCCAATATTCCTATCACTATCAACACTACAAGTATTGCCCAGCCGTATGTCATTAAAAAGTCCATTGCGGCTTGTCCTTTTTTATTCATTAAATCACCTCTTTAATTGATTATTTTTAAGAGAAAAAACACTATTAGTATTTAAATCTTACTATTTAGTATACTGACATATATTTCTGTTTAAATAAAGAAGCTCTTATCTAAAAGTTTATGCTCGACCATTATGCAAGTGTTATAAACTACATTAATATGATTCCTTTTGCAAAAATTAATTGCCTTTTCATCTTCAGAGCCGGGCTGCATCCAAACCTTTTTTATACCTAAACTTGAACACTCTTCAACGATTTTCTCAGTTATTTTTGGAGGAACTACTGTAATGACAACATCGATCTTTTTATCAACATCTTTTAAACTTTTGAAGCACTTCATACCTAAAATCTCTGTCTCGTGAGGATTGATTGGAACAACTCGAAATCCTGCATCCTTTAAATCCTTCAAGACCTTGAAGCCATACTTACTTTGATTTTTGGAGGCCCCAACCACTGCATATGTAAATCTTTTATCTATAAATTCTTCCATACAAAAAAGAACTTGGAAGGGATTAATATATGTTTTGCTTGAAAATTGAGAATAATTATCATTCTAATGAAATGCTCTCTACTCCAAAACATTTAAAAAAGGAGGGGGGTTCTTTCTGATTTGGAGGTGTTTTTATGATTTTAGATGAAGGTACAAAAGAACAGGTCAAACAAATCTTGTCAAAGATGACTGAAGATGTTAATATTGTTTATGTTAACAATGAAAACGCTCCTTTGAGTTCTCAAATAAAAGAGCTCTTAACAGAGCTTACAGAGTTGAATGAACATCTGAAGCTTAAGGAGTATAAAAAGGACGATAAAGAGGCAAAGGTTTTGGGTCTTGAAGATGCACCCGCTGTGGTTCTTATGAACAAAAATATCAAAGGAAGAATTGTTTATTATGGAATACCATCAGGTTACGAGTTTGCTAATTTATTGGATGTTCTTGTCAGAGCATCGAACAATGACCCTGGCTTGACACCTAAATCAAAGGAGTTTTTAGATTCCTTAACAGAACCAATTAAGTTGAATGTTTTTGTTACGCCGCAATGTCCCCACTGCCCAACATCTGCATCAATCGCTTTTAGATATGCGATGTATTCTGACAAAGTTACGGGGCAGGTTATAGAAGCTCAAGAGTTCCCGGAGTGGAGCAACAGGTTTAAGGTTATGGGCGTTCCAAAGACAGTTGTTAACGACAAGGGAAGTTATGTTGGTGGATATCCTGAGGAGATGGCAGTGGATCAGATCAAGCAAGCCCTGACAGGTAAGAATTTAGGTGAGTAATTTATTTATTGTTTTCTAATTCTTCTTTAATCTGTTCTTGACGTCTTATGATTGCCTCTTTCACAATATTAACATAGAGTTGAGTTTCGTTTTCTTGAGGAGGAGCCCAATATTTAATTAGGTTTTCTATTCTCCCTCTTGTTGGTTTTTTTAACCTTTCAAGAGTTTCAAGCGTGGCTTTCAATGCTTCTTCAAAAGAGTCATACATTGCAAAGCCCTTAAAATTTTTGTTCGGGTCCTTTGAGTAAGACCTTTCATTACCTATGGACTTTGTAATTACAGCTATGCCTTTTGTTCCATACAAGGATTCAACTTTCCACATGTAAAGGACCAGTAGAGGATTTATCTTATGCTCTAAACATTTATTCACAAAGTAAGCTGATTTGGATGCTAATTGTGGGTTGTATTTTTCAAGTTCTGAGCGGACGGTTTCCTTCATCTTCTCTTTGTAGAGGTTATTTGTCGTCAACTCTTTTGGTAGAATATACTTATTGGCGAGGAGGTTTTTATTTATTATTTCCTCTAACTGCTGTCTCTCCTCTATAATCTTGTTTAGGTTGTTGTAATTGTTTTCTTTTACTTTTTCATCAAATCTTAAACGCTCTTCTATTTCATGATTCCTTTGCGAGTTCTCAACACAAGTGTAGGTTGTTTCTTTTAATGTCTCCGAGAAATTTTTGTTGTTTGAAGTGTTGATTTTAGGAATTCTTGCAGCTACTCCTAACATAGCTAATGTTAAGACTCCTACCATGAAATCTTTTAATTTCTCTTTATAATACTCCTTATTAACTTCGCCGTCTAATTTGTCATTCATAAATTAAGAAAAGGCAACTTATATTTAACTTTACCTATTTGATGATCTCATCTTCGGAGGCGTTGCTCCAAGAGATATTTGTTAATATGTTTGTGTAATTCTCTAAACAGAGCCAATCATGGTAATTAACTAAGCCTGATGTTCTTATGATTATCTGTTGTTTAGCTTGTATTATTCCCCTTAATCTTCGCACATTATTTTTGCTTTCTAAAAAGTAATAGTTAAGGTTTATAGATTTATTGCAGTTGTTCTTTATCACTATCTCTTCTTTTCCAGCGTCCCTACCTTGCGGGTTTGGAATAACAAATAAAATTTTTAGACAGGAGTCAGCTCTTGTTCTGTTGTAATTTAGAATCTTGAAGAATTCCTGCGCAAATTTCTTAGCAATGTTTCTGTTTTTTATGACAATAAGGTTTTCCCAGTTGTTGTATTTTGCATTGTAGCTTGGGTTGTAGCTTCCTGTTATCACTGTTTTATTGTCGATAATAAAGACCTTGTTGTGCATGTTGTATCTATTTTTATCAATCATTGTTAAATTCTTTATTGAATTAGGAACTATATTGTAGAACTTTTCTTCAACTACTCCCTTGACATTTATTCCATCGTCGCTCCTCTTTTTAAGAAAATATGCAATTTTTCTATCTGTAAAACTGAATGTCATAAAATATATGCTCTTATTGGCTGAATTAATTTCTTGTATTATTAATGACTCGCAGTCGGCAAGTTGCGGAAAGCAATTAATTATTTCTGTGTGGTCAGATTTTATTCTTACCACTCCTAAAGATTTATCAGAAAAGTTTTTCTTAATCTCATCTTTATATACACTGCTTAAAGCTTTGGATTTGATTATTACGATATTATTGTTATCATAATAATTTCCTCTGATTGTTGGATTAAAGCTTCCTGTGATGAGAGTATTGTTGAACACACAGAACTTCATATGCATGAGACCCTTTTTTAGATGTATCAAATGGGATCCGCTTATGTTGTTCCTGCAATCAAGATATAATTCACCATTATGTTCAATCTTGTTTATAAAGCTCTCTAAGTTTGCCTCGTAGAAAAAGCAGGTAATATTACTTTCATTTTCTAATTCATGCATGATTGTCTCATAGCATCTATCTTCTGGACAGAAGTGTGCGGTTACCGATATGTTATCTGTGTTCTGCTTTAGAGGTCTTACAAAATTTCCAGTTAGGTGCTGTGCTTCTTCGCCAGTTTGGAGATTATTTGCAACAAAAGAAAATATAATTAGCATTGCTGTTGCAAAGATTATTGCAAAGTCCTTTGCCCCTTCTTTTCTTGACATATTCTCCTAAATGATTTCAACATTGAAAATTTTGTTCCAGGATGTTTATTCTCTACTTCTATTAACTCTTTATCAATCCTTCTGTATGTTTTGTCGCTAATTTTCGCATTGAACATTTCGTCTATTTCCCTTATTTTCTCTGCATCAAAAAATAGGTGGTTTTTATTGTCAAGCTCTTGATATATGTACGCTTCTGTTCTTAAAATGTTACTCAATATTCCTAACTCTATACTCTCACATGGGTCCCTGCCAAGGATGAGATTGGAGAACATTCTACATGTTATATCATCGCAAAATTCTGCATTTATACAGTCCTTCTCTTGATTTTTCTTTAATTCGAGTTCTATGCCTGACTTTTTAAGTATGGGTAGAATGATCTTTTTTATCAAATACTCTGCAAGTTCATTGCTTGTATATATCTTTACTTTGTTTAACTGCCCTAATTTGTGCTTTTCGATTATGCCTAATCTTCTAAATGATTTTTTTACTCTTGCTTCTATCTGTTTCTGAAAGTGGCTTTTACACAGAGGTTTTGAGAACTTATAATGAACGGCTGCTTCCTTGTTACAAAGTTCGCATTTCATTTTTTGTTACCACTCTTATATACTAAATTATGGAAAACTTTAAATAGTAGTTAATATATACCTTTACTATTAAGTGATTAAACATTACTTTCCTTGTTGTCTATCACCTCTTTTTCCTGGGCAAACATCCTTGTGGTGTTTGCCTGGGTTTTATGCTCACTTCTTTTTCCGCTTCTTTTTTGGCTTTTTAACAATTTTTCTGACTTTAATCTTGTGTTTTATTCTTTTCTTTTTGTGGGACTCACTCATCTCATTTATGAGCCAGATTAAGAGGCAGGAGTCAACACCTATTAAGAACCCTTTTATGAAGCTTGTGTTGGAGCTGTTGAGGAACCTTCTTCCTTCTCCTGTCTGACTGAAGTATATATCTAAATAGCTCAACTCTATAGCCTCTTCAGCATACAAAAGTGCTGAAAACTCATCGCTGTCCTTTAATGAGTTTGCGTATTGGTAGTAACTATACGCCATTATAGGAAAAATACCCCTTTGCTCTTCTTCGGAAATGCTTCTCTTTGCTGCAGACAATTTTTCATTTATTAATGGTTTTATAGCCTTTTGACTCACTCCCATAGTGCTGGATATTAAATTAAGTTCAGCTTTTGCCTTTGAAGATTCATAAAGGCACATAGCATAATTGCCTTTATCAGACAATTGCCTTGCCTGGTTTATATCCTCTCTTATATAATCTAGATTCATTGGAAATATCATCTTCATATACTCATATGAACTGCTGACCTCTGATAAGGATTGTACGCAGGATATTCTTAATTGGTGATTGTTCAGGTTAAAACTTCTTCCAGGCATCTTGTAAAATTTTGTCCATAAATTGATAGTTTTCTCTCTTTCAATCACATAAGCTAAGTTAGATGCCTTGTCTAAAGAAGTATTTGATTTTAGTGCAGAGTTTAAACTATTCTCAGCTTCTTTAACTCTATCTTCAATTATTAAATATGTCTGAAGCTCTGTAATTGTCTTGAAACTTGTTCTTTTATCATCCTTTAATTTGGTAAGAGTTTCATTTGCTTGCAGGATATATTTAGAAAGATTCTCTGAACCAAGTATTTGAATGGTCTTTAGTTTTGTGTCTGCTCCAAAACAATAACTGGCCGCTGCATAATACCTCCTCTTGTTAAATGCTTCCTTTGACAGGTTGATTAATTTTGTTGATTGATTATATAAAGAAAGCACAACATTCTTTGTTGAGTTTGCAAGAGTTTTATTAGTTTCTTCTTTTTCCAATACAATTAAGGTTTTGTTTAAGTTTATATTCGCTCTTAACTTCTCTGCTTCTCCACACAGTTCAATAGAAATATTTTTCATAATCTTGTCATAATTTGGATTATTGATTTCTTTGCTCTTTGGAGTTATGTTTTTGCCTGTAAAATAATAAACCGCTTCGTATACATTATCTATTGGAATAACTTTAACTCCTAAATCCTCTCCTAATTTTATTAGAGAATTGTTGAACTCTGTTTCATTTGTTTGATTGTTGTATGTGTAAAGTTCTATCTTTGGAATAAGCACTTCTTGTATCCCTGCTCGTGCAGCCGCCTTTATCTTCTCTTTGACACCTCCAACGGGCCCTATTAAGCCCCCGGAATTTATAGTTCCTGTCATAGCAACATTTTTCTTTATCTTAAAACCTTTAAGCTTAGCTAGTGTGACAGTTGCTATTGCTCCTGAGGCACTTGGACCTCCAATAATTGGAGAAGAAGCTCTTATTGTGTAAAAAAAGTTGTACTTTGAACAATCAACCTTTGCCTCTCTACACGCTATCTCCTTCGCATATCTTGTGGAAATTTGAGTGTCAATCTTGGTTAAAGGAAATGTGTCTAAGAAGACACCGCCATTTCCATCTTTTAAAGTGAAGTAAAGGTCTGCTGTTTCACCAGTAAAAGAATGGTTGTTCATCTCACTGACAGCAAGCAATTTTATATTAGTACTCTGAGATGGTAAGCTGTTTGTTACATACATTGTAATACTTGTTATTAGCAATGCTAAAACCAATAAAGCCCTTTTGTTCTTCATTTTGACACCTTTTTAAATAGCTTCTACATATTATATTAATAACTTTTGTATATGCTTTATTACTATTTAATGGTTACTATATATAAACTCTTCAATATAAAAATATTTAAAGCTGTTGTGCTAAATTCCCTTGGGGTTGTCCATGAGAAGGAGCATTGAGAAAAAGATTAAGAATTCTTTTGACAAAGTCAAGCAGGAATTAGATGACCACCTCACTGCTATAAACGAGAACACCTCAGAAATTCAATCAATATATGATTATCTTCATGTGGTTGAAGAGAAGCTTGACAAGCTCAATGAAAAAATAAACAATGTGGAGCTTTTCCTTTCAACATTTGGGTTAAAAATCATCGCTAAAAAGGATATAACCCTCAACCTAAATGAGCAGCAGGTGTTTGTTTTGCTCATGAAAGAAAAGGACTTTGTATCATACAAAAAAATATCCTCCCTGTTAGGGTTTAAAGAGGATTATCTTTGCAGTTTGATAAACTCACTGCTTGAGAAAAATGTGCCTGTGGTAAAACTTGCCAAAAAAGAGGAAGAATTTGTGAAACTTGACGACAAATTTCGGGAGATGCAGGAGAAAGAAGGAATAATCAAGATAAATCCAATTGTAGAGACAGAAATCATCTCTCTCAAAAACAAGAAGCTTTCTGAGTTCTGGAAATAAGCTAGCATTTCTGTTTTAACTCAGGAAGTGTTATGCTTTTCTTTTGTACAGCTTATAAGTGAGTAAAGCTTGTTTTTGGATATAACCTATCTTGAATATGTGAAGTCACATAACAATTTGTGGGAGTGCCGGTGAGCCACATATTCCCCTGTCAAGTGAATTTAATAGAGACAAGGTGTGAAGCACTGTAGAGTACCCGCTGTCATACCACATTTACTCATCACTCCTTTTCTGTGAGTTTTTTAATTTCCTTCTTAATCAGTTTTTCTCTCATAATTATGAATTGTTCAAACTTTTCCGTTATTTCATCTGAAGTTGAATCTTCTCTCACGCTCTTTAACAGCTCAAACATTTCTTCATTTATAAAATGTTTCTCCAAAATTTTCTTTACTTCTTCCTCATGTCCATGTATTCTTATCATTTCTTTAATGTATGTGGATGGAGCTTTTTTACTAATTTTTTTATTTGTGGATGATAAAATAAGTGTCCTGTTGAGTACAATGTCCTTTTCAACTTTTATATTTTTGCTTTCTAAAAATTTTCTTGGAAAGATATGGTGATCTTCTAAATCTTTCACTGAAAATTTAATCTTATCTTTTTCATAAAAATCTCGTGCCCCTCTCCTAAAGAGTAAATTAAAAATTCCTTTATAAATGGAGCTTCCCGGATATTTTGTATCTATTTTCATAATATTCAGGTTACTTCTCATATCTATTATCGCTTCGGGAACTTTGTTAGAATCTGTTAACCAAGTTACTAAGTCTTTAAAATCTTTGGTCTGCTTAGTTTCAGTAGAACCAGAATATCTTTCTGTAAAGATTACACTCCAGTACCAGCTGTTTATTTTGTTAATATTGATGTTAATTTCTCCTCTCTCTGCTTTGAGGAATAATCCAAGCCAAATTGAAATCATAGATGGATATGATAACCATCTGTAATCTGCAATTCCATATTCGGATACATCAAACAGTCTATTTAAAATTTTGTTTTCCAATGTTTCTACTGCCTTTTTCCAGGTTGTTTTATTCAATATTGTTGAATCTATTTTTATTATATCTCTTGCTTTTATGCTCATATCTTTACTTAGCGCTAGTCCTTGAATAATATAATAAGGAATTTTTGTGTTCTTTATGTCGTTGGATGCCATTTGTTTTAACCAGTATTTTTCATTGAATTCCTTCTCCCATTCCATTCTTAAATTAATAAATTTGTATAAACGAGCTGTTAACAGATCAAATATTGATAATTTAATTCCTGTACGATTTATTCTCTCAAATAATATTGCTATGTTCTCAGGTTTCTCTATTGATGGAATGCTTAGTACATGAATTTCATAATGTCTTATGTTATCTAAGTATCTCTTCACTTTCCTTGCTACTTCTTTTGAAAATAAAATTTTAAAATGTTCATACCATATTTCATTGAATTTATCATTATCTGCTAAAAATGTTAAGGGAAATATTTTTTCATCTTTTAATTTTGACAAATTATATTTTCCATTACTATCTATCAAGGTCTTATATTCTCTCCTTCGCTTTGACCAACCAAAAGCAGCATCCTCAATGTTGTTTTCAGTTAACTCTTGCAAATCTATAAAAAATGCATAAGGGGTTGTTGTATTTTTTAATGGAATATTTGGAGAATACAAAGCGTAAAACAACGAAGTTAATCGTTGTTGTCCATCTAAAATTATAATTTCTGGCTCCGATCTGAAATTACTGTTTATCTTGTCTGCACCTTCTATTGGAATTACTTTGAAAGGAAGATCTGTTGGAGTTACTCGTTGTATAAGAAACGTACCAATGAACATTCTTTCCAATAAAGAACATATGAGTTCTTCTATATCATTTCGTTCCCAAACAAAGTTTCTCTGGAAATCAGGAAGCATGACCTCTCCGTTACGAGCTTTTCTCACTAATTCCAATAATTTCTTTTTGTCCCAATCTAATTCCATATTTTTGCCCTTATATAAAGCTATTGAAATTTCTTCTTTTATAAATCTTTTCTTCTAAGCTGCACCACCCAATTACATTTAATATTCTAAGAATGTGTGAAGTTTGCGGAGCAGAAGTGGACAGGGGGTATGACGCAAGAGCGTGCCGTTTATTTGAAAGCAATGATTTAATAGCCATATTTCAACTCATTCTTTAGGCCAAAATTTACATCTTTGATTTTGATAACATAAGTTGCTTTTTTCTTAATAACTCTACAAGTATCTTTTTTGTTTCAGGATCCCCCTCCTGTAGAATTAAAATATCCCCTGGTTTGCATTCCTAATCAGCTAAGCGTAACTCAAAAGTTTATCTCCATCAAGTATTTTCCGAGAGAATTCTGGCCAAACTTTCTTTTCGATTCTCATACTTTGTTAATTAATGTTAAATTTTATAAATATTCTGATTAAGCGCCCATTAGCCCAATGTTGTATAACATCATGCTTAAACGAAGTTTCGACCGCAGGGAGCAATTTGAATGGAGAAACGCAAGGTTTCAGAACAGTTAAATCGCTGTTAAGTCCCCCGACGAACGAAGTGAGGAGAGTGCAACAGGATGCGAAATGAAATGAAGCAAGTAATTTTTAGTGGCGTTCTATAAAAAGAGCGAATGCAATACATCAAGAACAATTATAAAAGACAACTTTTTTTAGAGGGAGGGGCTTTTTTGGTTCTTTTTCTAAAAAAGAATATGCACAAATTCAATAATTTAATAAAATAGTATATCAACTCTTTAAATATGGCAGATAATCTTACAAAAGAACAGAGAAGCAAAACAATGTCAAGAATAAGAAGCAAATGGACTTCTCAAGAAAAGAAAATACACAACTATCTAAAAGGCAATAAAATTAAGCATAAAATGCACCCAAATATTAAAGGAAGCCCCGACATTCTTTTAAAAGATACAAAGACAGTTATTTTTTTGCATGGTTGCTTCTGGCATAAGTGTCCAAAATGCTACAAAGAGCCAAAAAGCAATAAAGAGTATTGGCTTCCAAAAATAGAAAAAAACGTAAAAAGAGATAGAAAAAATAAAAAATTACTTAAAGCTCAGGGATTTAAAGTTATTATTATATGGGAGCATGAAATAAAGAAAGATTTAAAAAAAGTATTAAAGAACTTGATTAAATATGGAACGAAAAAGAGTTAAAATAAAATTACCAGAAGGCGAATTTGAAACCACGGTATCTATATTTACAAAATCTGATAGAAAATTTTTATATAAAATTTATCGTTTATGGCGGTTGCTTTCTTCATTACTGCAAAAAATTAATTCAAGAGCAATAAATCTTCCAGAGGGATTGTCAGAAGGCGCGTTTTGTTTAGAGATGGGAGTGGCACGAATCACAGAGAATATTCCTGGAGCAAACACTTCTTTTGATTGCTTTGATTTAAAAACAAATGAGAGAATACAAGTAAAAGCATGCAGTGTTCTTCCAGATCTTACTTCCTTTGGTCCAAAATCAGTCTGGGATAAGATTTATTTTGTAGATTTTTACAGAGAAGGAAAATGGGATGGAACATTTGACATATATTTAATAGACAATGAGGATATTTATAACCACAAAGTAAATAAAAATCAAACATTAAGAGAACAACAAAAACAGGGTAGAAGGCCAAGATTTAGTATTTATTCAGATATAATAAAGGCAAAAGGATTAAAACCCATTAAAACAGGAAATCTAAACCCTTAATTCTTGATATAATTGACTAAAGTATTTTTCTTAGGTTTTACTTTATTTAATAGAACATTTCGCATATTAATTGCGATTCTTTCTATTACAGGCACAGTTACACTGTTGCCTGCTTGGTGGTATAATTTGCTGTCTGCAATATCTGGAAGCTTAAAATCCTCTGGAAATCCCTGCAACAAAAAGCACTCTTTAGGTGTCAATTTTCTAATTCCAATGCTGTTTTTTATTATTGGAACATTATGCCCTCCCGTGCCCATATTTGCAGTTAAGGTTGGACAAACGCCTTTTTTGTTCGCCCGAACATATTTTCTTCTCCATTGATAAACAGTTTGTTCTGAATTAATATCATTTTTAATTTTTTCATAAAGAGGCTTATCATTGTAATAGTATTTTTTATCTGCTTCTTCTGCAACGAATTCTCTAAAACTTCTGGTCAAAGGAATTGGTTCGGGAAATTCAAAAAGATCCGCTTTTTCTTTATCCAAAAAACCAACAATAAAAATTCTCTCTCTATTTTGAGGTATATTTCCATGAGTCATACTGTTCAAAACTTCCGCTTTTGCATGGTACCCAAGTTTCTTCAAAGTTTCCATTATGATTTTAAAAGTCCTTCCTTTATCATGGCTCTTTAGATTTTTTACATTTTCCAATAAAAAAGCGGTTGGTTTATGCAATTCCAATATTTCTGCGATTCTAAAGAACAAATTTCCCCTTCCTTTTTCATCTCTGAATCCTTTTCTGTATCCTGCTATGCTAAAAGGCTGGCAGGGAAATCCTCCAAGCAGAACATCAAATTTTGGAAGTTTTGTTATATCCAGCTTCCAGATGTCTTCTGTATTTAGTTTTGGCTCTTTAAAATTGAGATCATAAGTCAACTTGCAACTTTTATCAAAATCATTCGCAAATACTGTTTTAAATCCTCCCACTCTTTCAAAACCCAACCTAATACCGCCGACTCCTGCGAACAAGTCGAGAGTTTTAAATATTTTCTTACTCATCTTCAGCACCTTTCAATCTCTTTAATTTCTCATAAATAGCATTATTAACAAAAGCTGATATCGTTGGATGTTTGTATTTATTCCCATTTTCACCCAGCCATTTTTGCACTTCTTTAAGAAGCTTATCATCAACTCTTACAACACCCATTTTATTCACCAGTTACATTTTGTAACATTTTGTTAATGTTAAGTTACAACAAATATATAAAGTTTTCTATTCTGAAAAAGTAGTTATATTTATTTAAATGACTTTCTATAAATTGTTTAGAAAATGTCCGAAGGACTCAAAAGCCCCGGCCCGTTATAATTAAGAAAAAATTTGGGCGAATGGAATGAGTCGTTAAATCATTGTTAGAATTAGTCGCGAAGCGATTGATTTGTTTCTCTTTGGTTTTGATGTGATTTAACGAAGGCAACAAAAGAAAAATTTTCGGGAGCGGAATGAAATGAAGCGAACCGCAGGCGCCCGAGCGATTGAAACTAACATCGGAATTAAGTGAAGTCGTGCGTAGCATGATTTGGGAAAATTGCGAGCCGAGCAATTTCCGCTTAATTCCTGTTAAACTCCCCGAGCGTTAGCGAGAGCGCAGCGTGGTCGGGGAGGCGTTAGCTTCCGAAGAGTTTCGTGAGTTAGCCACAAGTTTTATTGTTTCAATTAAAGTTTCTGAATATTTTTCTTTAAATTTGAAATTGTGCTTAGGTTTAAGCTTTT
>JAMOQB010000071.1 GCA_027064225.1 Candidatus Woesearchaeota archaeon
CGCTTTCTTAGCTTCTATAGCCTTTGTAACCACTGGCTCAAATATGTGTTTGATTTCCTCAAAAGGCTCCATCTCCACAGAGCTTATGGTTTCTCCAGCCATAACATCCTTGAAGCCGATAATACCTATAATGTTTCCTGCTTTCGCTTCATCTATGATTTCTCTTTTAGGTCCATTATAAACTGATATCTGCTGGACTCTCGCCTTTTTCTTAGCCATGCTCAAATAAACTTCCATACCTGTCTTCATAGTTCCAGAGAAAAGCCTCCCTGCAACAACTTCTCCTGCATGTTTATCTATAACTATCTTTGTCGCAACGAAACTCATAGGTCCGTTAGGGTCGCAGTTTATGAGTGCCTTTCCAACCTCTGAATTTAAATCACCGTGCCATATCTTAGGAATCCTATACTTTTGAGCTTCTTTCGGATTTGGCAAGTGCTTTATAACCATATCAAGAACAACTTTGTGAAGCGGAGCTTTTTTAGCAAGCTCCTTATAACCGTCGGGCCCATTGTTGTATGCGTCAATAACATCTTTAAATGTAATGCCTGTCTTCTTCATGTAAGATAATGACAACGCCCAGTTGTGAAAAGCTGAGCCGAATGCAACTGTCCCTTGTTCCACACTAACTTGCCACTTCTTCTTAAACTCATCCTCTGCTATCTTATAAATGAGTTCATTGACATGAGCGATTATTTTCACAAATCTCTCCTGCATCTGCTGTGGTGTGAGCTTTAACTCTTTGATTAATCTATCAACCTTATTTATGAAAAGAACTGGCTTGACTCTCTCCTTCAACGCCTGCTTGAGAACGGTTTCTGTCTGAGGCATGACGCCCTCAACTGCGCACACCAAAACAATAGTTCCGTCTGTGGCTCTCATTGCTCTTGTAACATCTCCTCCGAAATCAACATGTCCCGGAGTGTCAATCAAATTGATTAAGTATTCCTGATTATCAAGCTCATGGACCATAGAGCAGTTTGCAGCATCAATTGTAATTCCTCTCTGAGCTTCATCCTCATGGAAGTCAAGAACAAGCTGTTTTCCTGCAAGTGCTTCTGACATCATTCCAGCTCCTGCGATTAAGTTGTCTGAGAAGGTTGTCTTCCCATGGTCTATATGTGCAGATGTGCATATGTTTCTAATATGTTCAGGGTTTTTCATAATCCTTAAAATTTTATCAACCATTTTTTCTCCCATAATTATCACCTAAAAAACATGTTTTTCGTGGACGGTGCTGTACTCAAATAGTTCTGAGCTTGAGAACCATATTGAGATTTCTCTCTTTGCAGATTCTTCGCTATCCGATGCGTGGACAAGATTCTTAACAGCGGATTTTTTTGAATCTGCATGCTCATAAGAGTGCATTGCAAAATCCCCTCTTATTGTTCCTGGAAGGGCCTTGCTTGGTTCTGTTGAGCCAACAATTTTTCTAACAACAGGAACTGCATCTACTCCTTCAAGAACCATTGCGACAACTGGACCTTCAGTTATCATTTCCTCTAAGAATTTGTAGAATGGCTTGCCAACATGTTCCGCATAGTGCTTCTTCGCAAACTCCTTATCAGCCCAAACCATTTTCATACCAACAATTTTCAGTCCAACCCACTCAAACCTCTCAATAATCCTGCCAACAAGTTGGCGTTGGACAGCATCTGGTTTTAAAAGCACAAGTGTTCTCTGTATCATATTATCACCTCTTAGATTTTGCTTTCTTTGATGAGGCCCTTGCTTTTAGGGCAAGTTTTCTATGTTTTTCTGTCCACTTAACATCTATCGGCTTCCTCTTAAGCTTAAGAGCGTTTTTGAAGCACTTGCTGGAGCAGAAGTAGAGTATGTTGCCGTTTGTTTTGACATACATAACTCCTGTTCCTGGTTTTATTGTTTTACCACAAAAGCTGCACTTTGTCATTTTACATCACCACCTAATTTCTCCTTTTCTGTATTAAACTCCTTGCCTCAAATTCTGTCTCTCTAAGCATGAGTATATCGCCAACTCTGACAGGTCCTGCAACATTTCTTCTGATAATCTTATTTGCATCTTGACCTTCTAAGATTTTACATCTTACTTGGGTTACTTCGCCGTGCATTCCTGTTCTACCTATTATCTCTTCGACTCTCGCAGCCCACGCCGGCGAAAATGTGATAACATTTCCAGAGACATCGGTTTGAGGTTGGTCCTTGTTTGACCTTTTTCCTTTCATTCGTTTCATACCCATTTTGACACCTCATACCTTACTCTGCCTTCTCTTCTTTTGTCTCTTCCTTCTCTTCCTTTTTATTTTCCTCTTTATCTTCTTTAGCTTCCTTATTTTCTTCCTTTTCAGGTCCAGCCAGGACCTTCTTAGAAATTTCAAGTATTAACGATTTCGCATCGCCTTCTTTAACAATTGCAACGCTCGCGGTTGAAACGCCTATTCCTGCAGCAACTCCAAGCTCTTCTTTGCTTGGCACTTCTACGAGGGGAATCCTCTTCTGCTTCGCCAAAAGCGGTAGGTGCATAACAATCTCCTTCGGACTAACATCTTGAGCGATTAAAACGAGCTTCGCCTGTCCCCTTTCAACCGACTTTGTAACTTCATTTACTCCCTTTCTTATTTTACCTGTTGTTCTGGCAATTTCAACAGCTTCTAAAGCTTTATCCGACAATCCTTCTGACATAGGTCTCACCTTTCAAATTTTCATAGTTTTTACCTGCATGCAAATAGAGCTAAGACAAAAACCCTCATTCGAGCCAAAGCTCTCATAAATCACAGGTTGTTGTAAGGTAAGGAAAGCCATTTATAAAGGTTTCTAATTTTTCCTATTGAATGGATAAAAAACATTATAAAACAGAGGAGTATTGTATTTCCAAGATGAAAAAGAGTGGACAAGCAAGTGTGGAGTTCATGATAATCATGGGCTTTATGATATCTATATTAATTCCTCTAAGCATCCTCTATTATGAACAGTTAAACACAATGACAACTTCTGTAAAGAGTGTTCAGCTCAACAAGGTTGCCAATGAAGTGGTTGATAAGGCAGAAGAGGCTTATTATCTTGGCTCACCAACCAAAATAACTATGAAAGCTTACATACCATCAGGAGTTGAATCAGTAATTATTAGAAACCACGAAGTAGATTTTAAATTAAAAACTAACACAGGAATAAACGACATCTTTGCATTATCAAAGGTTAATCTCACTGGCAGTATTAAAAATTATTCAGGAATTCACACAATAGTAATTGAAGCCAAAGAGGATCATGTCAAGATAACAGGTTAAAAGGAACAAAACAATGGACAAAAGGAAAAGGTCTCAAATAAGTGTGGAATTTATTATCCTATTTTTTATGGTCTTCGTCTTCTTCTCTGCCTTGTCTGCAGCAACAGTTAAACGGATGAATATGGAAAGGGAAAGCCAACGGAACTGGGAGGCAGAGAGCATCTTAAACATACTATACAGCGAAGTGAACAATGCAGGAGATTCAATTGGAAATTACTCAAGAGTATTTAATCTGCCAAAGGACCTTTTAGGAAAAAATTACACGATAAATATAACAAATGATGAGCTTATTGAGCTAACCTGTGAAAGTAAAAATTATTACAAATGGCTGAAATACAAAACAGAAGGTCAGCCAAAGAAAGGCAAAAACACAATAGTAAAAATAAACAACACCATTAAATTAAATTAGGAACAATGATAAAGGAACTGAAGAAAATGAAGAAAAAGGAAATGAAGAAAAGGAAGGGTCAGGTGATCTCATTAGATTTAATAATCGCAATGACAATCTTCATAGCTGGGCTAGCAATTTTTTTTAGATATGGGTCACAGATATACGCTCAGAACAGCATACAATATTTAATCAGTGAAGCAGACAGTTTATCAACAAAGATAATTGGTCCCGGGGTGCCATACAACTGGACAAATTTAAATCTAAGCACAGCCCTTTATTCAGGTGAGATAAAAGAGTTAGGCATATGTTACAGCAACAAGAGCAATATTGTAAACAATGAAAAGCTTAACAAGTTCATAGATCTTATCAACAATGATTATAATGCTGTTAAAAGAGTTGAAAAGTGCAATTACAACTTTGTTATTAAAATTCCGAGTAAGAACCTAACTTTTGGAAGTCCAAAATATGAACTCTACGAAACCAAAAATGAGGTTTCAGTGACGAGAATTGTCATGCTGAATAACACACTAACTGAAATAAAAGTAATCGTTTTCAATTAAAAATGCCGGCAAAAAACAAGAGTGAAAGGAAGAAAGCAATCTTTTTCACAATAGACGCAATGATAGGAACAGCAATAATTGTAGCTTCCTTAATCTTAATTTCAAAGATGTACATACAAAACCCAGAGGTGAGCAATTTAAGGTTTGAAAGTCAAGACCTCCTAAATGCTCTGTCAAATATAAAAACAGGAGAGATAAACAATTCCTATGTCAAGAATTTAATAAATGAAAGTGTAATCAGTCAGCAGGAGCTTAACAATTCCCTATTGGAGGAAATAGGTGTTTTATATGTTAAAGGTTACCGAGAAGAAGCGAGGAACTTGATAAGGAATATAACAAATAATTTGGATGAGAACACAGAAATAAGTGTTTTTCTTAATGACAACTTAATATTTAACACAACCAACAAGAGCGAAAACATAATTAGTTATTCAAGACTAATTTCAGGTATTGAGATTGGAAAGGAAATAATTGGCTACTCTGCAAGGGCTTCAATAAGTTCAATAAACGGAAAGACCTTTGATAAGTATGTGTTCTTTGGAGGATTAGAAGGTGAAGGGAACTTAAGCTTTACAATTAACATGCCAAACTTCACAAAGGTAAACAGAGTAATAGTAGAAGTTGAAACACCCTTAAATTTCTCAATGAGCATAAATGGAAACCCAGCAGGGAAATATCCAAACTCCCAATGCACCAAACTTGACAATGTATCTGCATGCCAAATAAATAACACTTACTACTCTTTAATAAGAGAAGGGGAGAATGAGGTGAAGATAGTATTTGAAGGGCCATTGAACTTGTCATATATTGGAGGGGGCTATTTTAGAATAAACTTTGATACTCCCCTGCTTAACTACAGCACAATCAAATATGATGAATCTACCGATACTGCAAGCGTAAAAGAAAACCTCATAGGAGTCCAAGGAGTAATAAACAAGTATGGCTCCATATATGTTCCTGGAAACTTGACATCCATGAACATATTTGTAAATGCAACAACGAATTATCCCTTCTTTATAACATTAGGCAACATCACTATTTATGACGGAGCAACTCATAATGAAACAGGTAATATAAGCATTAATTTAACCAACTCAAATTTAAGCACTAAGATAAATTATACTTTAATTTCTGATAAAACTGTGCCTTTAAGAATTGGGCACAACAGCATCTTAATAGAGAGAGTTTTAGGCCATAATGCAGACATCGTGTTGATAACTGACCTCTCAGGCAGTATGAGCTGGAGGTTTGACTCAGATGAAACAGGTGTCACCAGAACTTGCACAGACCCCAACCTCTTTTCAAATGACACAAGGAGGATTTCAGTTGCAAAATGTCTTGACAAACAATTTGTAGACACAGTTATGAATGGAACAAACGGCAACAGAATATGGCTTGTAGATTTCAATGACCACGCGGAGTATTATTACAGCGAGGACGAATCAGAACTCATAAGTCATATAAATTCGTATCCTGATGATCCGTCTGGAGGAACCTGCTTATGCTGTGCGTTGAATGAAGCTCACAACATTCTGGAAACTTACAGCAACGCTTCAAGAAAAAAGTTCATAATCCTAATGACAGATGGCTTGCCAAACTACTGTTGCGGTAGAAGGTTGTTATACTGCCATTGGTGGTGGTGTTACTATACCTGCGACCCTTACGGAACCTCAACATCTGAAGAATATTACTCTTCGTATTGTTCAGGAGGATCATCTGACTGCACAGGAACAGACTGTGAAGGTCCAATAAACTCATCGATAAATGCTGCTCAAAGAGATCATGATGATTTAAATGCAACAATTGACACAATCGGCTTTGGACCTGTGAAGGATTGCGAAAATGCAAATTACACCTTAAAAAAAATTGCTGAGACCGGCAATGGAACTTTTTACGCAAGCAATGACCCAAACAGGTTGAACGACATTTACGACGAAATTGCGAAAACAATCAATGAAAGATCAGCGGCATACATTAATCAGAGAATCACAGTAGAGAATATAAGCTCAGACCTCTACGATAACTCATACATAAAAATTGAATACACTCCCCATGTGAAACCATTCGTTTATGGTAAGATTCCCCTAACAACAGAAACAAACAGGTTCAATAATAACATAACAGAAGGACAATTTACAGTGCCACACAACACCACAGTGATAAGTGCATTTGTAACATCATATTCAGGCGACTTTTGGACAAGCAATGTAACTCTAAACAGCAAGGAAATATTCAACATAGATGATTACAACACCAGCTACCTTGGACTTGGCGATCCATTCAAAATTTACCTGCCCTTAGAGAAAATTCAAGAGGGAAACAACTCAGTAATTATAAAAACTGCAACTGACAATGAGACAAGAGGAGGAAACAAAAATGACAAAGCTGTTGTAACACTGCTCGTGCCGAACTTTGTAACCTTCTCAACAGTAGAACCAAACGCAAAAGGATGCAATTGGACAATAACCTTTGAGGATGGAAGTTCTACAAATATAAAAGTGCCAAGTAACTACAGTGAAAAAAACTCCTGCAGGTATGAGGCAAATGGAGCTGAGCCAACTTGCACTTACAATGGAACATCTTACACAGATGACGCAATTAACAAAGCAACATGTGTCCTCCTATCAAAGTTAGACCCTGACCTGAATGGAAAACTAAATGTCAAAATAAATCAGAGCAGCATTAATATAAACCTTGTTGTCATAAAGAATGTGCCAAGCTTATGGGGCCCATCCTTAATAAAAATAGCTGTATCAAAATGAGATTAAAGAAAAACAAAAAAGGAATATTCTTCACACTAAGCGCAATATTGCTAAGTGCCTTAATCTTACTCATAATCTCATACCAATACGACTACCAAAAACAAAGTGTTGAGAACACAATTTCCTATAGAATTACAAGCATGAACAATGAACTGAATAGCATAGAAAAAGATTTGAATAGGGAGATTTACATAGCTGGTTTTAGAACTCTACTAAGCATGCAGAAGTATATAGATGAAAAAGGAGAGTTCTTCAACAACAGCAAAGGTGCATTCAAAGAGATAATCGCAAATGGAAGCTACAACAACAGCACTTTACCCATTATGGAAGAAACAAGCTTAAATGACTGGACTGAAAGAGTTGAGAAAGAAGTTGCATCAACAGGAATAAACTGCACAGTAGAGATAAAGAATATTTCCATTGAGCAAAACACTCCTTGGACAATTAGAATTAATGTAAGTATAAAGGTCGAGCTTAAAGATGAGAAATTAAGTGTTGATATGAATCACACATCAAAGGGCAGCAGTCAGATAAGCATAATTGGATTTGAAGACCCCATCTATACAATATACACTTACGGCAGAATAAGCAATGAAATAAAGAAGAGTAATATCACAACATTTGTTAATAATGGCAATACAACAGGCCTTCTGTCTGAGCTGAATAATGGTTACTACATAGCATCAAACAATTCCCCAAGCTACTTAATGAGATTAGAAGGAAACCTATCCCCATCAAAGAATGGAATTGAGAGCTTAGTAAATATTACAAAGCTGATAGATGTGGGGTTAACACCTAAGCAAAAGAGCGTCGTGGATTACATTTACTTCACAAACATAAGCACTTATGATATATGCGTAAACAATTCAAAAGCTGACCCAGACCTACCAAATTGGTTTAGATTAGACCAAACATATAATCATGACAAGATTTACCAGATAAATGGCATAAGCAAAAATTGCAGTTGAGTTCAAAAAGTTTATAAATACACATAACACAGGATAAATAAGCAAAAAGGTGGAAAGATGAAGGAGTTAAAAACTGATGTTGATAAACTCATACAGCTCATAAAGGAGAAAAAGAAGATAAGTGTCAGCAAAGCGGCAAGGGAGCTCTCAGTCAGCAAAGATACCATAAAGGACTGGGCGGATTTTCTTGAGGATGAAGGTCTGATAAAAAAGGAATACTCTTTAAGAGATGAAATTCTTGAAATAAGTGAGGACTATGATAAAAAGATTGAAACAAAAAGTGAGGAAGCTAAGATAAAAAGAGACGAACTCATAAAAAAATTAGGAGAGAATTTAATAAAGATTGAAGACAAAAAGCAAAAGCTTGAAGAGCTCAAAAAAGAGTTCAATGAAATAAAGGAGTATCTTGGAAAAAACACTGAGAAAATATCTGAAGCCCTTAGAAGGATAGATGAGTACAATCAGCTCAAAAGAAAAGGAGAAAAAGAGCTTGAAAAACAGAAAGAAGAATACAAAAAGAAAATAGAAAAGGTTAATAGAATCATACTTTCAGAAGCGAAGAAATATGAGAAACTTGTTGACGAAATTGAAGGGAAAGAAGAGATTTTAAAAAATTCCGATGCAGAGATGAAAACACTTCAAGAAGAAGAGAAAAACCTTCTTCAAAAACTTGAAGAGATTCGAAAGAAGACAAATGAAATAAATAAAAGAATAATTGATGACGAAAAGAAACATACAGTTCTCAACAAAGAAATTGACCGTCTAAGAAGCTTAAGTATAAGAATTGCAACAGACCTCAAAAACAGAAGGGAGAGCATAAATCAACTGATTAAAGAAAACATGAAAAAGGAAGAAGAATTAACAAAGAAGCAAGAGGAATTAATAAAAGGCATAGAAGAAAAAGCCAAAGGTAGCGAAGATATAAACGCAAAGGTTTCTAAAAGGGTCAAAGAGTTTTTAAACAAGAAGAATGAGATAGAATCCCTGCTAACAAAGTCAGAAGTTGATGAGGAGAAACTCAAAAAGGAGATTGAGGACTTCATAAAAAAGCTGAAGGTTCTAAAGTATGAAGGAAAGCCAATAGGCAAGAGTATAAGAGATTTTGAGAAGAAATACAAGGAGATAGAAGATAAGTCCAACAAGTTCAAACAGTATTACAATAAGTTAATACAGCTCATGAAGAAGCTTTGAGAATAACTTGCTCACAAAAAAGAGGTGAAAAATGGCAGAAGCCAAAAAGGAAAGGGTGTTAGACAGCTACAAATTCTTATCAGATAAGATTCCAATAAAAATAAATATTGTGCAGAAACCAGACGACTATGTTCCTCATTACGAAGTTGTCATACTCACTATCAGTAAAACAACTCAACTCGTTCTTGAAAAGATAAGAGAAGAGCTTATCAAAAAGATAAACTTAGGAGTTGTAGATATAACCGACCAAAAGAAAGCTAAGCAAATAGAGGAGAGGTTCAAAGAAGCGATTAAACTTCTAATAAAAGATTATTTTCCAGAAGCTGATGAGGAGGTGCAGGAGCACCTCATAGCATACCTCGTGCACAACAGTTTAGGCCTCGGTGACTTTGAGATATTAATGGACGACCCGCAGTTAGAAGAGATTGTTATAAACTCAGCAGAAGAACCTGCATGGGTCTACCACAGAAAATACGGCTGGCTCAAAACAAACATATTCTTGAAGAGCGAGGAGCAGATAAAACACTACGCCACTATAATGGCTAGGAGAATAGGAAAACAGATAAGCATACTGAATCCTCTGCTTGACGCCAATCTCGGAAACGGAGACAGGGTAAATGCCACTCTTAAACCAATATCATCAAGAGGGAACACAATAACACTCAGAAAGTTCTCATCTGTGCCATGGACAATAACAAGATTGATGGAGCACAAAACCATAACTCCAGAAGCAGCATCTCTCATCTGGCTGGCTGTTCAGTATGAACTCTCCATTTTAATAGCTGGTGGAACAGCAGCAGGGAAAACATCCACTCTGAACGCAATAGCAAACTTCTTCCCACCAAACCAGAGAGTCATAAGCATTGAGGACACAAGAGAAATACAGCTCCCCTCCTTCTTACACTGGGTTCCTATGGTTACCAGACAGCCAAACAATGAGGGCAAAGGAGAGGTCTCCATGCTTGACCTCCTTGTAAACTCACTTAGAATGAGGCCTGACAGGATTATTGTTGGTGAGATAAGACGGCAGAAAGAAGCTGAAGTCCTGTTTGAAGCGATTCACACAGGCCATAGTGTTTATGCAACTGTGCATGCAAACAATGCAAACGAAACAATAACAAGGTTGACCAATCCCCCCATAAATATTCCGAAGGAAATGATACCTGCTGTATCCCTCATCGTTGTTCAGTGGAGGAATAGACGAACAGGGATTAGAAGAACTTTTCAAATATCTGAGATTCTTCCAGATGCAAGACCAAACAACCTAGTTCAATACGACATAAGAACTGATAAAACAAATCGTATAAACAAGTCAGTTTCTCTATTTGACACAATTGGACTTTACACTGGGTTCTCTGAGAGAGAAATAAACCAGAATTTAGATGAGAAAACAAAAATTTTGAAGTGGCTTGTCAAACAAGACATATCAAGCATAAACGATGTTGGCAGGGTCATGGCTGAGTATTACACAAACAAGGATTACCTTATGAAATTCGTCAACGCGGGAAAGAAGATAAAATTCAGCAGAGGTTAAAATGATCATAGAATACCTGCTAAAAAGGTACCCTGATTTAAAACTCAAGCTCCTACAAGCAAGAATAGATAAGAAGCCCTATGATTTCATAAAGCAAAATCTCGCCGCTTCAGTCCTGATTTCTGCAGTTCTCCTCTTCGTTATAACCTCCTTTTTAAGAGCGTTCAATATTCACATACACATAATTTGGATACTCCCTGCTACACTTCTTCTTTTTATCATAGTGTTCTCAATGCTAATGAATGCTCCTGAAGTAGCTATAAGAAAACAGGAACATGAAATAGCCAAAGAGATAATCTTTGCAGGCAGGTTTATGATAATAGAGGCAAAGTCAGGAGTTCCACTATACAACTCAATGGTCAATGTTGCCAAGAACTTCAAAACTGTTGGTAAGTATTTCAAAGAACTCATTGATAAGGTTAATATGGGAACAACAATAGAAGATGCAATAAGTGAGACAATAGAAACCACACCTTCAAACAATTTCAGAAAAATTCTGTGGCAAATTCTCAACTCTTTAAAAACAGGAGCGGATATTGCATCTTCTCTGGACAGCGTTGTTCAGCAGATAACCAAAGAGCAGATGATTGAAGTGAGAGAATATGGCAAAAAACTCAACCCTCTGGCAATGTTTTACATGATAATTGCAGTCATAGTGCCAACACTTGGGATAACTCTCCTCATAGTAATAGCGACCTTCTTAGGTCTAAAAGTATCTTTAACAGTGCTAATGGTTATGGCAGTAGCCCTTGGAATAATACAATTACTCTTTTTAAGCATGATAAAATCCTCAAGGCCAGCTGTAGAATTTTAAAATGGGAAATAAAAAACGAAAAAAAGGACGCTTGGTTAAGAAAAAAAACAGCAGGAAAAAAGCTGTTAAGAGTGGAAAATCTAGTGTTAAAAAGAGATATAAAGCAGAACCTCTGAAGAAACTTGAGAAGAATCTCGATGTAAAAGGTGAAGGATACAGAAAGACAGGTAAGGTTAACACAAAAATAAATGAGGAGAAAGAGATTAAAAAGGTTCTCAGTGTCATAAATAAGAGGGATGAGCAGAAGAAGAGAAACTTACTCAAATATTATTTGAAGAAGGCAAACATAGACATTGAGCCAGAAATACTGAAGAAAAAAATCTTCAAATGGGCCTTAATAATCACGGTTATCTTAGACATATTCTTAAACGCTAAATTGATGTATAAAACCTCAACTACTCACCTTATTCTGATAAATGCAACGATGTTAACAGCGGGTCTCCTTCTAATACTTCTACTCCTCTGGGCAGGATTCTACATTTATGTTGATATGTTAATGTTCAACAGAACTAAAAAGATAGAAGCTGTTCTCGTTGATTTTTTACAACTCACATCTGCGAATATAAGAGCAGGAATGCCCATAGACCAAGCTTTATGGTTCGCAATAAGGCCGAGGTTTGGAATCTTAGCCAAAGAAATAGAGCTTGTTGAGAAAAAAACTCTTACAGGTGAGCCGTTGGAGAAAGCCCTCACAGAATTCGCAGATAAGTACAACTCAAAACTTTTGAAGGAATCAATAAGTTTACTCATAGAAGGAATGAAAGCGGGCGGAGAAATAGGCAGTTTGCTCAACAACATAGCGGACAACATAAAGGACACTCAGATTCTCAGAAAGGAGATGGCCGCTAATGTCATGACATATGTGATTTTCATATCTGCTTCAACACTTTTTGCAGCACCTTTTCTTATGGGATTATCATACCAGCTTCTACAAGTCATAACAAACATCGGCTCGCAAATAGGTGCCAATCAAATGCCCCAAGGCGTAACAACTATAAGTATTGGATTCGGCAAGCAGTCAATAAAACCAAGCGATTTCAAAAAGTTTGGTATTTTTGTCATAGCTATGACATCCGGCATATCCGCTATGATCATAACGATGATTCAGAAGGGGAATCTGAAATCTGGCTGGAAGAATATAATATTATTTATTATCATCGGCGTCTCCTTGTTCTTAGCAAGTATAAAGATACTTGGCGGCATGTTCTCTGCGATGATGTGAAAGAGAATAAAACAAGGAGAAATTAAGAATTAAAAGTACCCTCTTTTCCAAAGGATTATTTTCGTGAAGATATTTATTTGCCAAAGCTTCTAAACTTGAGAGTCCTTTAGTTCCAACTCCTTTTGTTTAACTTTGACACGCTCTTCAAGTGATGTCAGCAACACTTCCATCTTTTCATCTTGGTATGGTTCTATGACTTGGAGTAAGAAGTTGTGAATCTTTATTTCTTATAAGGTTTTTAAAAAGTGAGAATAAAATCAAATAAAAAAGAAAAAATTTAATCAGTTTTTACTTACTGACCCTCGTTTGTAGCTGGTGCTGGTGCTTCTATGTTTATGTTTGTCAAGTCAGTTCCGGAAACAACAACTTCTGTTCCCTTCAAGTTACTTGCATAATCCTTGTAGTCAGCTAACACCATAGCAGCTCTCCTTGTGTCCATTGCAGAGTAACCTGCAACTAACAAAGCAACCTTTCCATTGTCGTGGTTGAACAATTTGATGATTGCTTTGCCCTCTTCAAATCCAGCTGTGCAGTCAGATGGGTTGCCCATCAATGTTGCAGCAACTGTGTTGACACAAGGTCCGCCAACAACGATCAAGTTCTTCTCCATTGGGTCAGTAACTTCACTGTCCAAAACAGCGACTGTTGGGCTGATTGGGTTGATTTGTTGAGTTACTAATCCTGTGGATGTTGTCTTTGTCACTGCCTCTGTTGGTGCCAAGAACACATTGTATTTTGTAGCATCTTTGTAGTAGTCGAGTTCTACCTTATAGCTGTTGTCATTGTATTTAATGTATGTTCCGTAGTGGGTAACACCTGTGTAGTCGTGGCTGTCTCCAACCTCTTCCATATTATTTGTAGTCCAAGATGGTTGGTCAACAGTTACTTTGTTGTTGCTTGTAGACCAGCTAAAGCCAATTGCTATGTTTCCATCAGCTCCAGATAATGTTGAAACTTCAGAAGTGTAGGTCTTCCATGGCGCAGCTGTCTGACCAACAGTTACATGATCTGTAGCGAGCACTATTGATGCTCCTTGTTTTGTGTACAAAGTCTGACTGCATGTTCCTTCAGTTGAGTCAGGCAAGAAGATAGCGTCGTATCCAGATGTCACATTAAATGGAACATCTATTCCATCGAATCTTAAGACGCCACTTCTTGTTGAGCTGTCATATGTAAATGTCTGTGTCTGTCCTGTTGCAACATCCTTAATATCAATGTTGTATCCATTACTAGAGTCGTGTCTGATCTTTGTCAACTGAAGTACATGGGTGTATCCTTCTTTGACATTTAATACAAAGTAATCATCTGTAGTTGCATTAACTACGTATGAACTGTTGTGGCAGTCAGTTATTACAGGATGGTCTCCACTAACACTAAGGTGGAATCCTGAATCATAATACCAAGGACTCCATGATATTTCTTGTCCATCTCTATTAACAAAGCTAATCTTTATTTTCTTCGATCCATCAGGAGTAATAGATATCTTTTCTCTGCTGTCAGATGTGTAAGCTGGTGTCTCTCCTGTGAACTGATATTTAAATGCTCCAAATAATGGATCAACAAGCTCAGACCCTGCTTTTATGTATTCAACTTGGTCATCAAAGCTCTTCGGCGTCACTTGAATCTTTAAGGATGTCAATTGGTTGAAATCAGGGTTTCCAATAACTTCAACACCATCAAGGTTCTTTAATGAATCTCCTGTTTTAACTGTTCCACCTGAATTAAACTCAATCTTATTGCTTCCAATAAACAACCTTACACTACCCGCACTTGTTGGAATCTGCATAACATTGATTCCCTTGACATAAACTCTCTGTCCACCAATAATGTAACTCTTTTCAACTTCCACAGTCCTTGACTCTCCGTTGACATCAATAACAGCTGTGTTGACTCCTCCTGAAACTGCAACTCCCTCAACCTTAATGCTGACTTTCTTTCCGCCAACATCAACTGTTGTTGCAGGTCCATCGGTTCCAACTGCTGGGAATGTCTGGTCAACAGAAGCACTGTACAAGGTTAATTTGTTTGCATTAACTTCTGATGCAGATCCAATAGTATATGTCTTGCCAAAGAGGGTAATCTCTTTTCCAGTCAACTTTGACATATTAACAACCTTGTTGAAGTTTATGTCAATTTCATAAGAACCACTGCTGGTATCTAAATATTCCATAGGGTTCGTCTCATCTCCTGGTTTTCCATACTTCACTGCGAATCCAGGGTTCTTTATAACAACACTGTATGGATACTCTGTTCCATCATCAGCTACTAAATTTCCTGAAGCCAACATGTTTGGGAAGTCAGAGTCTGTGAATGACTCTTTAACATGGCTGAGTGTGTAACCATAGTATAATTTGTTACTTGATGTTTCTATTTGCTGTCCACCTTCAACGACTGTCTGTTCTGTTCCCTGGATTGGCTTCTCAATTACATTAGCTGCTTGTAAAGCCATTCCTATTGATGTTGCTCCGATAACATCGGATGCTTTTGCATTTTGGCCGACTACAATGTATCCGTTGAACTGTCCATTCTGTACGAATGGTGCTGGATACTGGCTTAAGTCGTAGGCCAATGCTCCTGCCATGGTCGCGCCTAAAAAGGCAGCTCCTGTTCCAAGAGCAATAATGCTTCTTACTATTTTTTTCATGGTTTTTACCTCCATTTATTTTTTGTTTTTTTATTCTCTCAACTACTCAAACTAGAATTCCGCAAACACAACTATAAGAAGGTTATTTATAAACTTTTCTATTTATTATCAAGTAGAAACATATAAAAAGTGTGAAATTATTTAAATATTGACTGCCAAAGCAATATTTATGGGGAAGGAGACCGTTATGTTCATAGGTGCCCATCCGGATGATGAAATATTCGGAGCGGGTGCGACTCTTGCTAAGCTTAAGGAGAAAGGAAGTAAGGTTATAGTAGTAATATTATCTTACGGTGAGCTCTCAGGAATATTGGCTAAGAAGGATTATGTTATAAAGACAAGGGTAAGAGAAGATAAGAAAGCACAAGAGATGCTTGGAATTGACAAATCATACTATTTAGGGCTTAGAGAGGGACATTTTTTAGAAGAAGCTGAGATGAGAGATGTCTGCGAAAGATTAGCTTCGTTGATAAAGGATTACAAGCCAACAATGATAATCACACACGGCTCGAGGGATATTCATCCTGACCACAGGGCAACTTTTAAAATTACTGTTGAGAGCTTAAAAAAATCAGGAGTAAAAACAAAATTATTCACTTGCCAAAATATTTGGGGCCCGGAATCATCAAAGGAGAAGAAACTTGGAAAGATGTTCGTTGATGTGAGTAAGGAATTTCAAAAAAAGTGGCAGGCGTTGAAGGAGTTCAAAAGCCAAAAGATAGCTTGGTTCTTTCTCAGCTGGGCAACTTACATAAGAGCAAGGGTGAATGGGTGGAGAATAAGGAAAAAATATGCGGAAGTTTTTTACAGAATGAAAATGGAGTGAAATTATGAAAAAATTACTAATAGCTGCGGATAATTTCATACCACGACATGATGGGATTGCCATATTTTTAAAAGAGGTTATTCCAGAGCTTAAAAAGAAGTTCAAAATAACCGTTATAGCCCCAAATTTTGGACTAAAAAGGCAGGATATCAAGAAATACTTTTCAGGAGTAAAACTAATTCTCTTTCCTCTTTACCAAAGAAAATATGGGGACTTCCAAGTGGCAAAGATAAGCATAAGAAAAATAAGAGAGGAAGTTAAGAAAGCTGATATTGTGTGGTGCCACGAAATTTCTCCAATAGGATTAAACACGCTCATAAGTGCATGGTGGCACAATAAGAAAAGAATAGCTCACATACACTCAGTAGAGTATAAGCTTGTTCCGTTAGCTCTGCACACATCCGGTTTTGTGAAGTGGGTAATTGAACAGATAGTCAAGTTCAGAGTGCGCCTCGCATACAACCTCTCCTCTGCTTTGATAGTGCCATCGTTTGAAGTGGCTGATTTATTGGAGAGCATGGGAGTAAAAACTGATAAGTATATAATAACTGTAGGTGTTGATTCCAAAAGGTTCAAACCTCCGAAGAACAAAGCAAGGGCAAAGGAAAAGCTTGGAATAAGCAAGGATAGCATAGTTATAGGATACTGCAATCGGCTGTCGTATGAAAAAGACCCTCTAACCTTACTTAGAGCGTTCAACATGATTAAGAAAAATGAGAATGTTGTGCTGTTGGTAGTTGGTTCAGGTGTTAAAGAGATAGAGCAAAAATTCAAGAAAGTCAGAGGAGTAAAGTTTGTCGGTGCGAAGGATGATGTTGTCCCATACTTGCAGGCCATGGACATATTTGTAACTCCTTCGCTAACAGAAACTTCATCATTAGCAACTATGGAAGCGATGAGTTGCGGAGTTGTCCCAGTAACGACTAACGCAGGTTCTTTAAAAAGGTATGTGAGAAGTGGCTACAATGGGTTCATATTTGAGAAGGGAAATGTCCGCGATTTAATAAATAAATTAAGTAGTTTAATACTTATGATGAAAAACAACAGAAAGGAGTTCAATCGGCTGAGCAAAAACGCCCGACTAACAATGATAAAAAGGTATAACATAAGGGAGACCATAGAAAAAACAAAGAATGTTCTTCTCAAATTTTAAGGGAGACCATCTTACTGACGCCGTCCTTGTTCATGGATATGCCGAATAAAGTGTCTCCAGAAGCTATAATTGAATCATTGTGGCTTATAACAATGTATTGAGCTTTCTCCGAGTACTTCTTTATCAACTCAGCGAGTTTCTCTGAATTTTTTTTGTCAAGAGCAGCGTCAACCTCATCTAAAATGTAGAATGATGCGGGCTCAAACTCCTGTATAGCAAATATAAGTGCAAGTGCGGTCAGGGTTTTCTCCCCACCGGATAATGATTTAATGTCAAGGAATTTTTGCTTCGTGATCTTAACTCTTATTAGCACACCACCTTCAAGCGGGTTTTCCTCATTCTCAAGCTTAAGGAATGCTTCACCTTTTGTGCTTAATTTTGAGAAGAACTCTTTAAAGTGCTGGTTAACCAAGTCAAAGGTTTTCAAAAACAGTGTAACCTTTTTTGTCTCAATTTCCTCTATGAGTTTAAGCACATCTTCCCTTTCTTTGCTCAAACTCTCCTTTTTCTTGACTAATGATTCATATTCCTTATTAACCTCTTCATATATGTCAAGAGCTTTCAAGTTAACATTTCCAAGTTCCTCCATGAGCTTCTCAAACTTTTTGATTTCATACTTAAGAGCTGCTTCATCTTTCGTTTTCAAGAGTTCAACACCTTTAAACTCTGAGAACTCCTGTTCAAGTCCTGCAAGTTCCCCCATCAACGACGCCTTTTTCAAACTCAAATTGTTAATTCTTTGCTCACTGTTTCTTATCTTTTCATTGAGTTCCACAATGCTGTTGGTTGTCTTCTGAAGTTCAGTGTTAAGATTGTCTTTCTCCTCAAACAGATTCTTAAACTTTTGGTAGAATTCCCTCTGCTGTTTCTCCTTTTCAGCAAGCTCTTCCTCGAGAGATTTTAACTTTGCTTCTCCATTTTTTATTGCATCTTCAAAATTTGACCTGTCCTTTTCTATCTGTTTCACAATCTTTTTTATGCCCTCAATCTCTGACTTAAGCGACTCTACCTTCTCATTTTTAGCTTTAATTTTCTCTTCAATTCTTATGAGCTCGTTGTTTATCTCGGTTTTCTTTGTTTCAAACGCTGTCAGTTCAGCAACAATCGCGGGGTTTCTAAGCTCTGATATTTTCTTTTTAAGCTCCTGTTTTTTAATCTTAAGCTTCACTATCTCATCATTTTTGGCTGAGATTTTAAGTTCAAGTTCTTGAAGCTCCTTGTCCAGCTTGGCCACTTGCTCTTTTAGGAGGGATTTTTTTCTGTGGCTTGCGTCAAGGTCGGAATCATCAAGATGAATGGCTTTTTCCCTCTTGATAATGTCTCCTTCATACTCACCTTTAAGTTTTCTCAGGTCATCTATTCTCTGCAGGTTTTTCTCCCTGTCATCTTTAAGCTCGTCAAGTTCTGCTTCAAGCTTCTGAAGATTCTCCTCTTTCTTCATGAGGAGCTCTTCGGAGCCCTCTTCAATCGAGCTAAATGAATTCATAACCTTTTTCCTGTAACCACCATGCATGGCACCGCTCTTCTCCGTCAAATCGCCGTCAAGGGTTACCATTCTTGCGTTGCCGACGCCTATTCTTCGAGCGACATTTAAATCCTTAACAACTATTGTGTCTCCAAAGATGTAAGAGAATACTTTCTCAAACTTCTTATCCGAAACGATCAAATCAGATGCCAATCCGATGACTCCTTGAAAATCCAAGAATTTTTTGACAGAGGATGAGTCAACCTTTTTCAGCTTATTCAACGGCAAGAAGGTGGCTAGTCCAAGCTTCTGCTTCTTCAAGTAGTTGATGCAGTTCACAGCTGTCTCATCATTATCAACAACGATGCTGTTTATCCTGCTTCCCGCAGCAACGCTCAAAGCTGTTGTGTATGCTTTACTTGCCTTTCCGAGTTGAGACGCAACTCCATATATCTTTCCAAACTTGCTTTTATTTTCAAGGATGGATTTAACAGCAATGTTTGCATTTAATTTGGCTTGGGCTTGCATCTGCTTAACTCTTAGACGCTCAACTTCCTCTCTTAGAGAATCAACTCTCTTCTTTGATTCAGCTATCATAGCTGCTAATCTTGAGTCTTTACTCAACGCTTCGTTAAGTTCTTTTATAATCTTCTTGAACTCCTCTTTCTTCTTTTTGAGTTCCTCCATCTCCTTTTTGTGCTCTTTCTCTATGATTTTTATCTTCTCTATTTGGCTATCTATATTCTCAATATTGACAAGAATCTTATCTTTTTCTCTTATCTTGTTCTGCTTCTCCTCAACAAGAACTTTAATCTCCTGATTCAGTTTGTCAACCTGTGAATCAATCTCATCAAGGTCTTTTTCAATATCCACAACTTTGTTTATATCATGGCCCCTTTGAAAATTGGCAAGTTCATCGTCAATTCTTTTTCTGTCAGATTTAAGCTTCTCAGATTTCTGAGATAACTCTTTAATATCTATAGTGAGGTTTTTTAAATTGTTGTTGATGGATTTTAGGTCTTCTTCAAGCTGAGCTTTTCTATCTTGAAGTCGTTTGAGCTCGGCTTTTCTTGATTCTGTGTCTGACTTAAGTTCAGCAATCTTAACTTTTAAGTTCTCAACTTCTTTGTGTATTTTTACTTGACTCTCTTCACCTTGTGTCTCAATCTTGTCAGAGAGGTCTTTTATTTTGTTCCTTAATTCCTGCTCCTTGCTTTTAAGGGATGCGAGTTTCTCATTCAAGGATTTTATTGCCTCCTCTGTTTTGTTTATCTGAGAAATCACATTGTCAATCTCACTCCTTTTTTTCTCAATTTTTAAGTATAAATATGTAGCTTTATTTTTTTGAATATTGTCCTTCATGTGCTTGTATTTTAATGCCTGTTCATACTGTTTCCTCAGGTCTTTGAGGTAATTTTTTCTTTCTGCAAGGATTATCTCAGCTTCCTTTATTCTGCCTTCCACCCTCTCAAGTTCTGCAACTGCTTTATCTTTTTTTGAATTATAAACATCTATGCCAGCTATCTCCTCAACAATTCTTCGCCGTTCCAGAGCACTCATATTAACGAACCTGTTAATATCCCCTTGAAGAATGATGTTGTATCCGTTCGGATCTATTTTTGCATAAGCAAGAGTGTCTATTATCTGTTGTCTAGTAACCCTCTTGTTGTTAAGCTGATAAATACTCTGACCATTTGGCTTAACAGTTCTTGTAATCTTTAATTCGTCACTGTCAACTGGAAACTCTCGCTTTGAATTATCAAAAACAATGCTAACAACAGCTTTTTTGGCCGGTTCTTTCTTCTTACCCCCATTGTAGATTAAACTTGCCGAGTTTTCCGCTCTCAAACTCTTAGCTCCTAAACGACCAAGAACAAAACAGAGTGCTTCTGTAACATTTGATTTTCCGCTCCCATTTGGGCCGAGTATGACATTAAAGTGCGGACTGAATAAGAATTGAGTGTATTTAGCAAAGGATTTAAAACCTTCCATCGTTAAACTTTTAATAACTGCCATCATTTTGAAAACAAAACATATTTATTTAAATCTTTTGTTGATAAAAAATCAGTTGTAGAGGTGGTAATATGAAAGGGCAAGTATCCAGTCAGGTCTTTATGTTCATCATGGCTGCGATAGTTATTGGAATAGTTGTAATCGTAGGGGCAAGGTCTGTAGTGCATATGAGTTCTATGAGCCATGAAGTATCCACTGTGCAATTTGAGAGGGATATTGAAAACACCTTTTCAAACATTAATTATGGTGATTTAAAAATAACAAGCTTTAACATGCCTACAGGAGTTAGAGAAGTATGTTTCTGTGGTTCTAATAAGGATGAATATAACCTGCCGAAATGCACAGTTGAAGGTTCAGATGAGATAAATAAGAGCATAAGGTTAATGAAAAATAACAATGACAATGAAACTGTATTTATAATACTAAGCGATGGGAAGATACATCGGGTTAAGATTCCAAACCTTTATACAGAAGATATGATCTGCATATCCAATAATCAAAAGGTAAAAATAGAGGGTGTGGCAGGTGGAAATGTATTGGTAAGCAGGGTTGAGTAGTAAAATGAACGAAGAAGAAATTGTAAAAAAAATTCTTAATAAGATAAAAAGCAAAGAAGATGACAAGGTGCTGAAGAAAGTTGAAGAGGTGCTTAAGAGTATTGACGAAGAGTTGATAAGAAGAAACATTAAGGCTAAGTGTTTCCTCGGAGGGTCATTAGCAAAAGGAACTTACTTACCTGATGATTATGACGCAGATGTGTTTGTCAGGTTTGATTACAGCGTATATGCTGATAAAAATAATGAGCTCTCAGATTTTTTGGAGCAAGCGTTGGAAAAATTCAAACCCAAGAGGGTTCATGGAAGCAGAGATTACTTCCAGTTTAAGAGAAAGGGCATCAACTTTGAGGTGGTGCCTGTCCTTAATATAAATTCAATAGAAGAAGCTAAGAACATAACAGACATAAGCCCTTTACATGTGCTATGGTTTAGAAACAAAGCAAATGAGAAGATAATTGACTCTGTTAGATTGTCAAAATTGTTCTGCAAGGCAAATGAGGTTTACGGAGCAGAGTCATTTGTCAGAGGATTCTCAGGACATGTTTTAGATATATTGAATGTTCACTACAAATCATTTTTGAGATTCATAAGAGAAGCTGCAAGTTGGGATGATAAAATTAGAAGAGGTGAAAAGATTGTTGTAGATGTGGAGAATTTTCACAAAGGGAAAGCCTTATTTAATCTAAACAAATCAAAGACAACTGGACCTCTAATCGTAATTGACCCCATACAAAAAGATAGGAACGCAGCCGCAGCACTTAGCGAGGAAAAACTTCTAAAATTCATAGATTCTGCTAAAAGATTTTTGAAAAAGCCATCAGAAAAGTTCTTTGAAGAGAAGAAGTTCTCAGAGAAAGATGCTGTAGGAAAAGCAAGAAAAAAGGATGCTGTTGTCGTAATAAATTTAACCCCTAAAACGAGAAAGAGTATAGATGTGCTTGGATGCAAATTACTAAAAGCTTACAACACTATAAAAAAGCATATTGAAGAGGAAGATTTCTCAATAAGGTGGGAAAAGTTTTCGTGGGAAAAAAAGGAGAACAAAGAAGCTGTATGTGTATTTATCATTAAGAACCCAATAATAAAAGAACCTAAAATAATTGTGGGACCTCCCTCAGATATGAAAGATGCTGTGAATAATTTCAAGAAAAAACATAGGCGCACAAAAATTCATAAGGGAAGAGTTATCGCCATCGAAAAGAGAAGGTTCAAAAGGATTGATGACTTGGTAAAAACAATTATTCAAAGCGGGGAATTAAAAGACAAAATAAGAGGAGCTTCTTTTAAGATAATTAAGGTTCAGTAAAATCTTTTAGTAAAGAAAGAAAAAGCTCCAATACCAGAAACAACAGCAAGGTAAGTTATAGCACTTGCAAGGACAACACCCAGGTAAATGTAGAACGATGCCTTCCTCCTATCAAGGCCGAATATCCATGCAGCTAAAGTCCCTGTGTAAGCACCTGTAAAAGGTAGGGGAATCCCAACAAAGAACATAAGCGCCCAGTATCCATATTTCTCAAGCATAGGTCCAAACTTTTTCCGAGTGTGAGCTACTTTTTTGTTAAACCACCTTCTATAAGCTTTGTATTTTAAAAGGCGTTTATGAACTTTATCTAAGAAAAGGTAGGATATTGGCACAACAAGCATGTTTGAAAGGATTAACAGCACCATATACTCTTGAAGATGATAATAAACAGCAAGGGGAATACTGCCTCTTATTTCTGAGATAGGCATTAAAGCTAAGAGGATGGCCTTCAACAGTTCAACAAAGGTTTTCATAAGAGAAGATTGTTCAAAAGAATTAATAAAACTATCGTTTGCTGATTTCCCTGCCTGTTAGGAACCATTCATTGTTGTGGAAAACAACTTCCACTTTATCCGAGCCACTCTTGAACAGCTTTGGGTTGGCAACTTCTACGCTTTGAAATGTTTTAGGATCCATTATTCTTAAAGGATGCTCATTCAAGACAACTCCCTCATAAATCTCCTTTTTGTAGAGCTTTTCACGACTCAAATCCAGCTTAATTTTCCGACCAGTTTTGAGGTCTAAACCAGTGCCTTTATTTGATTTAAGAAGCACAAGCTTTGAATCAGAAGCAACAACATCTCCCTTTCTAAAATCAAAGAATTTAACCAAAACATTGACCTTATAAATATCCTTACTTCTCAAGGAGTCCCTCGTAAAAAGCTTCTCATTGAAGCTGACATCAGCACCAAAGAGAGATTTAAGCTTGGAAGACGCTGACCTCAACGCCTTCATGGATGTCATGTAATAGTCAATTCCGCCCTTAACTACCTTTCGCTGAGTGACAAATGAGTCCAGCTTTGAAGCAGATTCCTTAACAGCAAGGTCAACAGAAGCCACATCACTTTTCCTAAGGTTCCTGACTTGAAGAATGCCCACATAATACTGACTCTTTGATAGAGCTGACTGTTGGGACAAAGTTTTCTCAACAGGGACCTCAACAACAAAACTCTTCGAGAATATGGACACTTGAACTTGAACAGAGTCTCCTATCTCAAAGGAGGCTACTCTAAGGTTTTTCCTTATTATGCTCTCAATTAAGGCCTTATCGTGAAATGATGTGGACCTTATTTTTAACGAAGTCCTCACTAATAACTTAAAGATTTTCTTAGATGGCTTAACCCACCTGTTTTTGTACAAGATTTTATTTGACAAAGTGTCAAATTTTATGGGTTTTATTTTCAGATAAGAGTTGGCATCTATAATATTATCAAGGCAGGAGCTGCATATGGGAAAATCCGAATCAGAACCGCACATAACGCATTTCATAGCAGGAGAGGAGTCCTCATTATTTATAAGAGTATCCTTACAGGAAGCTAAGCCAATCGTAACCTTTAAATATTTGTTAATAAATCAAAGTAGTATAAGGAGGTTCAAAAAATGAAAAATTTATTCTCAAGCGTAAGGAGAGTATTTATCAAGGAAGAGGGGGAGGATTTTGACGAAGAGCAGGAGCAGGAATATGTTGAACTCGATACTTCTTTGGATGAAGAGAACAGGAAAATGCTCGTCAAAACTATGAATCTGACTGACTTTTCAGATGTTAAACCAATACTCCAAGACCTCAGAGAAGGAAACACCATTATCATCTTAAACATAAGGCCCTTAAAAGATAAGGATATGATAGAAATGAAAAGAGCTGTTAATAAAATCAAGAAAACAGTTGAAGCAGTTGAGGGGGACATTGCAGGGTTCAATGAGGACTACATCATAATAACACCACAACAGGCGGAGATATTCAGAGGCAGACCAGCATCACAGCCCCAATCAGAGCCGGAAGATAATGACGAAGACCTTGAGCTTATTTAATTAATCAAATTAGTTTAAATTTTTATCAATTTTTTCTGCAACTCTTCTTAAATCCTTTATGATACCACTGACATCTTCTGAAAGCTTATCTACTAACTCAGGCAAGCTGGCCACTCTAAGAAAATACTTATTGTCCTCTTTAACAACTAAGCCAGAGCCGAGGAGCCGCTTCAAATGATGCACAACAGTTGACCTTGTTATGTTAAGCCTAAAAGCAAGTTCATCAGAACTTAAACCCTCTTTTGAAGTTAAAAGCTCAACGAAGATTCTATAACATGACTTATTTTTATCCCTTGAAGAAAACAAGCCCAGCGATTTACCGAACCAGAGAAGCTCATCGTTTAGAGAGTTGCAAGACCCATGTCTAACTTTGACAAAACATATATACTTGTCACTCATAATGAAATAAAAGAAATATAAGTTTATAAAGTTTTACAAAACTAAAAAAGCATGAAGCCGGAAAGAATACTAAAAATAATGGAGAGCAGCATAAACAGACAAGCTTACATAGACCGCGCCAAAACCAAAGATAAAGTCCTGCTTCTCATACTTATAATGTTAAGTGCGAGAACAAAAGATGAGCTCTTAGAGAAAGTGTCTGACAGGTTAATTAAAAAGTTCTCTTCAAAAAAACTGTGTATGTTGAATGAGAAGCAGATTGAAAAGGAGATCTATCCTGTTGGGTTTTACAAGACAAAAGCCAAGC